>CAZUUK010000041.1:0-12253 GCA_964622675.1 uncultured Planctomycetota bacterium
TTTCCGGGTGCGCTAGCCACCCGAATTCGTGCAACTGAAGGAGGTCGGCGGCCTCCTGGAACTGTTTGCTATCAGCCATGAGGGCGGCGGCCAGAAGGAAGCAGTTGAACGCATTGGCAGGATCTTCGAGGAACTTCTGGGGGATTTTCACGGTCCAGCCCGGTTGCCATGCGTCCACTTGGCTGACGATCCATTGTGCGTCGAGCTTTTCGAGGGATGCTTCGCTGGGCTGGGTGGCTGGCGGCTCAAAGGGACTGCTCTGAGCGCGGGGCTGCACGGAGGTGGGGGCAGGGGAAGCGGGCGTATCGATCCGCGATGGGGAGGGCGCAGTGTCGATGCGGCCGTAGCGAACGACGAGGTAGCCTGTTCCGGCCAGTGCCAGAAGCACGACAGCGGCTGCTGTAACCGTTCCTTTAGTGATCGTCACTGCTATTCCTCCTGTGAGAATGGCGGAGATGTGTTGGCTTGCTGATTGGGCGAGTTCGCGAACGGCTTCGGCGAGAGTGATGTTTGTTACATTGAGGCCAAGCTTGCCGCAGATGGAGCCAGCGGGGATGGCGGCGAGGACGCGGTTTGCGAAACCTTCGCTGGGGCGGCTCCTTTCGAGAGTTGTTTCGACTTCCGCGACCAGATAGTTGCGTACTGCCTTCCTGCCCCGCTCAAGCCTTTTTCGAACGGACTCCTTCGAGAGCCCCAGAACTGAAGCCGCCTCCGATACCGACCGTCCCTGGTAGTAGTAGAGGATGAGCGCCTCGCGTGTTCGGGTCGGCACCTTTTCAACCGCCCGGTCGACCATGGCCCGAGATTCGCGTTCTATTAGAATGCCCGCAGGCGTCCGTCGGTCTTCGCGCTCGGTTACCCTACGGAGCCTCTCCAGCAATGCCTTCTGGTATTTCTCTGAGCGACGCCAATTGCTGCAGAGCCTCCTCGTAATTCGGCTGAGCCATTGTTTGTACTTCGCAGGTGACTTCAGAAACGTAAGCCTCTCGAAGCTGGCCAAGAACGCGTCCTGAGCGATTTCCTGGGCAACTTCCAGGTTCGCCGTGCGGCCATACGCGATGGCGAGTACCAGGTTCTGGTACCGCGTTACGAGCACTCCGAAAGCGTCCGTTGCGCCCGCCCTTGCTTCGAGGACGAGCTTCTCATCAGACGTCTTCAGCCTAAGCTCCCTTCAGGCTCCTGAGCAGGCTTCATAATACCAGACACTTGAGAACGTCATAGGTGACATCCAGAAACCCGGGAACTCCGCAGAGCCATGCGAGAGTATTGGGAAATCCGCAGAGATTTCTCGGCTACCCGCCCCTGCCGCTCTGGAGAGGCTGAACCCCGAACCAACAAGGAAGCTTGCCGGATCTCGAACCAGATCGGCCTTCTATGCCCCATCACCCGCCTACGCACAATGGCGGGCAAGTGCTAAGAGTTGAATCTTGAGGGCAATTTGAGGGCAAAAGGGAGGTCAAAAGTCGAAGACGCGAGGCAAGCGAGTGAGATTACACCACTTGTGGAATGCATGGGAAAAGCGGCGGAGAGAGGGATTCGACCCCCCGGGGTGGAAGGGACACGAGGGGCAGGCGCTCGAGGGATTGGCAGCTCGAGGGTCCGGCTACCCACGCTTTTTTCGCGACGTTGATTTCCATATCGCTACCGCGGCGACGAGGATCAAGGCGGCGACACAGGCGACGACCCAAGGGTAGATGGAGCGTGCGCGGGCCGGATCCGGTGAGGCAGGGGGCAGCGGCGATGAAGTACTTGCAGCGGCAGATGCGGAGGGCTGCGCTTCCGGGCGGCGCTGTTCCTGCGGCTCGGGTAGAGGGCGCTCTGCACGCGTTGGAAGTGTTTCTTGCTTGGCGATGAGCGCGCCGCCGGGTGTCTCCCTGGGGATGAGAATCTCGTAGTCTTTCGAGTGAAGCTGCCACCACTGCTCCCAGGCGGCGATGGCTTTTTCGTTCTGCTCCGGCGTAGCTTCGGGGTCGTAGCCGAAGTGCATGCCCGTTATGTGCCTAAGGCGCTTTATCATCTCCCACACGCTCTGCTCGGCTGTGATACCTCGTCGCCCCCTGTTGCGCGGATCGTCGGCGTAGTCGAACACGTTGGGTCTATTGTTGGGCCCCATAGGGTCGCGCAGGTAGCGGATCATCACTCCAATGACTCTATCGAAGTCCTCTCTCGCTTCGTCCAACATGCCCAACTGAGCGTAGGCCAGACCCCGGGAGTAGAGCGAGTAGTAACAGTAGTAGGGTTGGCCCTCAAACTCGGAAAACATGTCGATGACCTTGGCGTACGCCTCGCGCGCGGCCTCATATTCGCCCAGCTCGTAGTAAGAGTCCCCAAGCCAGTACCAGGCCCAGTTTCTACCCGGTTGCGCTTCGACCACTTGTTCGAAGAAGTCCGCGGCCGTCTCGTAGTCTCCGTCCGCCAGGGCGTAGCGCGCGGGGTCGAAGAGCTCCTGCGCGGCCTTTTCCTCTTTCATCCACTCGGGCTCTTCGGCGGGGGGCGCGCCCGGCCTCTTGTCGACAACAACCACGTCTTTCGGCAGTGCTGCGATCGCGGCTTCGATATCGAATGTCCCCGGCGGCGGGGTTTCATAGCTGAAAACATGGTTGTCTCCCATGCCTATGGGGAGCTTTGTTGCCGGATCGATGTAGTACACCTCTCCGGTCTTACGGTTGGTGAGGCGGTGAGCACGCTGCCCGAGGAACTCCACATCTTCTTCGATTAGCACTGATCCCGATGCTTCAGCTTCGACCAGCTTGGGAACGCTGTTGAAGAAATCCCACATGTTGCTATACCAGACGTACTGCTTGTCGTTCGGATCCCAGAGGACGAGTGTGTCCTTGTCTCCGTGGTAAGCCGCTGTGGTGTCGGCATTTTGGACGACGTGGAAGTCCGACGGCGTATTATCCTGGCGATAACGGATTTGGCGACCGTCGGGGCCTATCTCGATCCAGCGCTCGTCTACCACGTTTCCCTCTTTGTCAAACCTGACCATGTGGAAGAAGCGCACTTGCTTGAGGGCTTCGGCGGTCTGTTCCAGCGCGTAGGCACGCTGGAACGGTTTGAGCAAATTGATGATTACCAGAGCCGTTAATACCACCGCGGCCACGGCGGCCGCCGCTTTTGCCCAGCGACTTTTGATGACGGACTTCCATTCGGGAGAGGAAGTCGTTGTGCGCTGGGTCGCGTGATTTTTGTCCGTCGCGGCGACGAGGGCCCGGCGGGCGGCCGATATCGCGGCTTTCATGCGGTCTTCGTCCGCCGGCTCCTCGCGAAGCGACTGGATTGCCTGGTTAAGAACGTCGTCGCTATGATTCTTCTGGTTCTGGTTCATGGCCTGCCTCGCTTTGCGCTTGTGCGCGCGTTGTGCCCTATCAGGCTCTTCAACCTCGCGCGCGCCCTGTGTATAAGGACGCCAACCGTTGCCGACTTCAGGTTCATGGCTCCTGCGGCCTCGCGATACATCATGCCTTCGACGCAGCAGAGGCAGAATGCCTCGGCCTGCTGAGCCGGGAGCTCGGCGAGCGCCTGGCGGAGCCGGTCGGCCAGTTCGCTTTTCTCCGCCAATTCGCCCGGCTCCGGGCAGTCGGCTGGAAGCTCTGGCCACTTTTGGAAGTCAGCAGTGACTTCCCTGTGCCGCTTGCGCTTTCGAAGGCGGTCGAGCGCGCGGCTTGTGGCGCGGCACCTGAGGAATGCTCCCCAGTTTCCAACCGCCTTGCGGCGGCCAAGCTGCCAGGCGCCGAGGAAGACATCCTGCAGGATCTCCTCAGCGTCGTCTGCATTTCCCAATATCCGGTATCCGATCAGCCACACGGCCCGGCCGTGCTGGTCAAGCAGCCTCTCGCAGTCGATCACGTCAAGCGTATCCTTATAGAAAGCCATGGCGATGCGTTCAGTGTGACATCTCTCGGCGCTCTGTTCTATACTTATATAGCCGCGCGAACGGCGATTTTATTACAGGAAATGCTGGACCGGAACCATTGGGGTCCGAGTGTCATTCCGAACTTTTGAGGGGAACGCGTGACAAGCTTCGTGCCGCTGCATCACTTTCCAGGAAGCCAGAAGGGGTTTTTTTGCCTGGCAACGACTCCAGCCGCCCAGCGGGATATCCAAGCCCCGAAGTGAACCCGTCAAAAACGGGATTATCGGAGGAGCGAGATCGTATTTAAAATGGGGAGTCTACACCCATGGCAAGATACGGGGGCTTCGCGCAAGCGGAGGGCCCTAAGGGGTATTGACTGCGGGGGCGACTCCCGTCCCACTGTAGGTACCTGGAATCTGTCCTCCCGCAGAATTCACATATGGATGGAAGAAAACGAAGCGCTCCGGGAACTATATGTATGGAAAGCAATAGACGACGCTCGAGGGCGGAGATTGACAACTTGCGTGGCAGCGATTCGGAGCTGCTGCAAAAGGCCAAGGAGGGGGATGATGCAGCCTTCCACGAACTGGTGGATCGGTACGCAAGCAGCATGTTCAGGCTTGCGTTCGCTCTCGTGGGCAACGGGGCTGATGCAGAGGACGTCGTGCAAGAAACATTCGTGGGGGCTTTCCAGCGTATGGCGTCATTCAGAGGGAAATCATCTGTGAAGACGTGGCTACTGCGTATCCTGAGCAAACAGGCGGCCAGATGCCATCGAAGACGAAGCAGGAATCGGGCTGTCCCCGCAGGTGAACTCTTAAATGGGTCACAGGTGCTTCGTGACCGGATAGGCGGGGGGCAAGCGGATGAAACGACAGACGTGCGGCTGGATATGACGGAGATAATCGGGAAGCTTTCGATGAAGCACGGGCAGGTACTGGTGCTTCGGGAGCTTGAGGGTATGTCGTATTCGGAGATCGCAGAGGCGCTGGGCGTTCCACGCGGAACGGTGGAATCGAGGCTCTTCAGAGCGCGCCAAGAGCTGAAGAAGCAGCTAGCGGGGTATCTTCCATGATGAATACGAACAAATGGCCAGAAAGGCGTCGCTCGGGAGAATCCGAGCGCACTAGGGGGTAGGAGATGTTTGCCTGCAAATACGCGCGCCAAATCAGTGCTTACCATGACGGGGAACTTCCCCCGGCAAGAGCGGCGGAGGTGGAGAAGCACCTGCCGGCATGCGCTTTGTGTGCGGAGGAACTGAAGCGACTTCAAGCGGTGTCGCGACTGGTGGCATCGGCGCGAATTCCGCAAATGTCGCCGGCGCTCTTGGGGAGGTTGCATGGGAGCGTGGGGAGCTTCAACGAAGTGGTAGTCCTTCGGCTGGCCCGATGGGCGACGGAGTTGGCGGCGGCAGTGCTCGTCGCTTGCAGCCTATGGATCTGGTCTGCGAATGGAAAGCTGAAGCCTTACGAGGTGTCACTCGAGAGTCTGCAGATGACGGCAATGAGGCTCGAGGTGGAGGCCGCAGACGGGGTAAGCCAGGAGGAAATGCTCGCTCAATGGATTGCAATGAATCTATCGCGGGAGGACGGAATTGACTAAGACCAAAGTGATTGTGCTCATATCCTTCGCGCTGGTCCTTGCCGCCGGTGCAGCCATAGGACTCGTCGCGGAGCGCGCCTTGCACAGACCTCGCCGCCCGTTTGAGCCCTTCTCCGAACTCGATCTATCGGCGCAGCAGAAGGAACAGATGCGGGAGATCTGGTCTGAGCCTCCTGAGCGCCCCGGCCCGGCCGCCTTTGAACGGAGGGAGGAGATTGAGAGAGAAAGGGAAGAAACTGTTCGCGCCCTTCTGACAGACGAGCAGATGGCGCACTACGAGGAGCTGATGAAAGAATACCAGCGCAAACTCGACGATATGTCTGAAGAAAGGAGGACGGCGTTTGAGCAAAAGGTGGAACGCACGAAAGAGATATTGACCGAGACACAGCGTGAGAAGTTCGAGGAACTGATAGACGAAGGCCAAAGGATGGGACGGAGGTTGCTGCCGGGACATCGGAGGTGGCCCGGGCACAAACGTCCGGACGACCGTGCCGGTGAGCAATAGCGTCCCGACCATCACTCACCATCGGAAGGAGTTGGGACAATGTTTAGAGGAAAGCTGGTCGTAGCGCTTGCTGCTTCAGTTGCACTGATAGGCGTGTCAATTGGCGGCGCACTCGCTCAAGAGGCAACACCCTCGCCGCAGCCGCAGCCGCAGCCGGGATTTCGAGGCGGGCCTCGAGGGATGCAGAGGGACCCTGACGAGATGCGCCAACGCCTTCTTGAATCCGTCAAGGAAGCTCTGGGGGTAAAGGACGATGAATGGCAGGTAATTCAGCCACGGATTGAGAAAGTCCAGACCCTCTCTCGCCAGGTCAGAACCGGGGGCATGATGGGCATGGTGGGGATGTTCGGACGGCAGGGCGGCCGGAGACGCGAACGCCCCGAAGAGGCGAGACCGCGCGGTGAGCAATCTGAGGTGCAGAAGGCCTTCGAGGCGCTTCGGACTGTTCTGGAGAATAAAGATGCGAAACCAGAAGATATCAAGAGCAAGCTGACGGCGCTGCGCGAGGCTCAAGAGAAAGCAAAGCAACAACTGGCCAAAGCCCAGCAGGAGCTTCGCGAGTTGCTGACTGTGCGCCAGGAAGCGCAGTTGGTGCTCATGGGGCTGCTCGACTAGCCGAATCGAGTCAGTTCGTATTCGGGATGGCTGCCCGCGACCAGGCGGGCGAAATGCGCCTAGGAAATCAGAAAAGGTCCGGATGCCATGGATGACGTTCTAAGGAAGATGCGGGAGATCGGGTTGATTGACGACCGGGCTTCCGAAGAAGTTCGGCAGCGTCAGGCGGCAGGCAAGCCGCTGGACGAAGCTCTGCTCGATGTGGGAACCGTAGGGGAAGAGGAGCTTCTGCGCTACTTCGCTTCTGAGTTCAAAGTTCCTTACGTGGAGCTAGATCAGTGGCGCCCGGCAGAAGGGCTCCTAGCGAAGTTCCCCGCAAGGGTCCTGCTCAAGTACCGCCTGCTGCCCATAGAGGAACGGGATGGGGCGGCGATCGTTGCAGCGAGCAGGCTGTTCGACACGGCGGGGATAGATGAGCTTCGTCTGGCGACGGGAATGGAAATCAAACCTGTGTTGGCGGCGTCTGATGACATTGATCGCGCCATTAAGCGATTCCTGGGCGTGGGCGCCGATACGGTTCAGTCACTGGTATCGGACATTGATTATGCGGGGATACAGGTTCTGGACGAGGAGACTGACGAGGCGTTAGACCTTACACACGCTGCGGAAGACGCCTCGATTGTGAAGTTCGTCAATCAGGTTCTGACACAAGCGATTGAACTGCGCGCAACGGATGTGCACTTCGAGCCTTTCGAGGGTGAACTTCGAGTCCGCTACCGGGTCGACGGGGTGCTGCAGCAGGCAACGATCCCCCATGAAGTCAGGCGTTTTCAAGCAGCGATCGTGTCGCGGTTGAAAATCCTGAGCCAACTAGACATCGCTGAGAAAAGGCTGCCGCAGGACGGCCGGATCAAGCTTAAGATCACCGGGCATGAGATAGACGTTCGCGTATCGGTGATACCGATGCTGCATGGGGAGGCTGTTGTCCTGCGGCTGCTCGACCGAAGCGGCGCCTTGCTGGGGCTGGAGCACCTGGGAATCGGGGACGACGATCTGACCACTGTTGAGCGGATTCTTGAACTCCCCCACGGCATCGTTCTGGTGACCGGGCCGACTGGGAGCGGGAAGACAACTAGCTTGTACGCAGCGCTTTCGCGAATCAACGATGTCGAACGGAAGATCGTGACCATCGAGGATCCCATCGAGTATCACCTGCGAGGGATAAATCAGATTCAGGTGTCAACCAAGTCAGGCTTAACGTTCGCGCGGGGGCTTCGCTCCATCTTGCGTCACGATCCTGACGTTATTCTGGTCGGGGAGATCCGCGACCGAGAGACGGCGGACATCGCGGTGCACGCGTCGCTAACAGGGCATCTTGTTTTTTCAACGCTTCACACGAACGATGCGCCGGGCGCTCTGACGCGGCTTGTTGACATGGGAATCGAGCCATACCTGGTTGCTTCTTCGCTGGAAGGGGTGCTCGCCCAACGCCTGGTGCGCGTCATATGTGATTACTGCAGGGAGGAGTACGTCCCCCAGGACATTGACGTATTACGGGAAGACCTTGGAGGAGAGTTCCCAGAAGTGCTCCACCGGGGTAAGGGCTGTCGCGAGTGTCAGGGTACGGGGTACCGGGGCCGGACAGCAATAATGGAGCTCATGCTCGTGACCGACGGGGTGCGTGGTCTGATCCTGGAACGCGCGTCCGCCGGCGAGATAAGGAAGCACGCGATGGGACAGGGAATGAGAACCCTGCGGGAGGACGGCTGGCGGCACGTGCGGGAGGGGCGAACGACGATCGAGGAGGTGCTGCGGGAGACAAAGGATGAGCGATTGAAGGGAGATAGGATCTCTCCGTTGGGCCGGAAAGATAATGGGGATGAGGGACTTTCTGCGAACGCTGCAGGGAGCGACAAGTAATGGCTACCTTTTCATATCTTGCAACTGACGAAGGTGGGAAAGAGAGTTCCGGCAGCGTTGCCGCAGAAAGCCGAGCTGCGGCAATAGAACAGCTTGTCGAAAGAGGCCTTCACCCGGTGTCAGTGGAGGAGGGTCAGGAGAAGTCCGCGGGAGCGGGGAATTTGCGGTTCGTGCCTGGTCACGTTTCCCGCGGGAGCGTGGACGCGTTTACGCGTGGGCTCGCCAACTTGCTGGCCGGCGGCGTGGCGCTCAGCAAAGCGCTACGTATCCTCAGCGGGGAAGCCTCACAACCAGCCGCAAGGCGGCAACGGCAAGTTATGCATGATGACGTCGTGGGAGGCATGTCGCTTGCCGATGCGATGGCCAAATGGCCGCGCTCTTTCCCTGCGGTGTACGTTGCCATGGTGAAGTCCGGTGAGACAGGCGGGTTCCTAGACGTGGCGCTGGAGCAGATCGCCGATTTCAGGAGCCGGGAGCAGGATCTGAAGGGACGAGTGAAGTCTGCTCTTGTTTATCCGATCGTTCTGGCTGTTCTTGCCAGCGGAGTGCTGGTTTTCCTTCTCACGTACTTCATCCCTCGTTTCTCGAACATCTTCGCCGAGTTCGGAGGGTCCCTGCCATGGCTGACCTGGGCGATAGTGTCGGTGAGCCACGGGTTAAAAGAACACGGCCCGCTTGTGGCTATAGCGGCAGCAGTGATAGCCGTCGCAGGAAGAAGAGCCCTGGCTACCGAATCGGGACGACGCACTTTCGACCGGATAGCCCTGCACATCCCGGGTATTGGCCGGGTGATTGCGCGGTTCGCGCTGGTGCGCTTCTGCCGGATGCTTGGAACGCTGATCGGCGCAGGTGTGCCGCTGGTAGCTGCGTTGAGAGTTGCCAAGGCAGCTATAGGCAACCAGACGCTTACTGATATAGTGACTCACGCAACCGAAGAGGTCCAGCGTGGAGCGCCACTGGCGAGAAGCCTGGCCGGGAACCCAGAACTGTTCCCCGCCGCCGTTACGGAAATGGTGGCGGTGGCCGAGGAGACGGGAAGGCTGGACAAGGAATTGGTGCGCCTGGCCACGACGTACGAGGCGGAACTGGACCGCCAACTCAGAACGCTAGTCTCACTGGCAGAGCCTGCCTTGCTCTTCGTGATGGCGGGTCTAATCGGCACGGTGGTTGTAGGTATGCTTTTGCCAGTGTTCACACTTCAGGACCTGATCCGTTAGCTTTTTGCTGTCGGTGCTATGGAGGAGTCGAAAATGAGGAAAGCTCAAGCGAAAGTACTAGGAGACTCTCGCCGCCACAGGCCGGGAAGCGGATTCACCATGGTCGAACTCATGCTTGTGGTCGTTATCATCGGTGTTCTTGCCGCCATTGTGGTGCCGAGACTCACGAAGCGTTCAGAGGAAGCGCGCATTACAGCAACTCGCGCGGATATAGCCAACCTGGAGGGCTGCCTGGACATGTTCGAGATCGACTGTGCCCGTTACCCGACGACCGAGGAGGGACTGGGGGCCCTCGTTGTCGAGCCTACCGGGGTCAAAGGGTGGCACGGTCCCTACATAAAGCGCGGCGTCCCGAACGATCCATGGGATCATCCGTATGTTTACAGGTACCCGGGGAGGCACAACACGAGCTACTACGATTTGTACTCCTTCGGGCCCGACGGTCAGGAAGGCGGCGGTGAGGATATTGACAACTGGTCGCAGCAATAATAAGCGGAGCAAAAGGCTCATCGGTCCGCAGAAGCTGCGGCAAGATGGGCAGCGTAGAGGCGGTGGATCAGGATTCACGCTGCTGGAGCTTGTTTTCGTGATGGTCATAATGGGAACGCTCCTTGCCATGGCGGGTCCGTCGCTGCGAGGGTTCTTTGCGTCAAGGGAGGTCAATGACGCTGCCGCATCAATAGTTGCTCTGACGCAGCTTGCAAGGTCGCAAGCGGTGGCGGAGGGACGCGTGTATCGTTTGAATTTCGACGCGGAGGAGATGACGTATTGGTTAACGGCACAAAGCGGGGGAGCGTTTCAAAACTTAGCGTCTGAATTCGGCCGTATTTTCGCGCTGCCTGAGGGAGCAGGCTTCGAACTGAGCATAAAGGGAACCGATGGGGAGCGGAGCTACCTGAGTTTCCATCCGAGCGGCAGAACCGAGGCGGCTGAGATTCGGCTAAGAGGCCAAGGCGAGGAAACGGTCGCAATTTCGTGCCTTTCACCCGCGGAGTTTTTCAGGGTGGAATCTGTCAGCGACGGTACAAAGGAATGAAGAGACATTTGCGAATGGTAAGGCGAGGCACTGCAAAGGCAGCAGGCTTCACGCTGATCGAGGTGATGGCAAGCCTCACTCTGGTTGCGATTGTCCTTCCGGTCGCGATGAAGGGAGTTTCAATGGCCACGGGATTTGCCGGTTCAGCGAAGCATCGCACGGAGGCGAGCTCTCTTGCTGAAGCGAAGCTTGCGGATCTCCTCGCGACGAAGGAATGGCAAAACGGTGATTTGAGCGGGGATTTCGAGCCGGACTGGCCAGGCTATCGCTGGGTGGCGGAGGTTCGAGAGTGGGAAGGGGAAACGCTTCAGGAAGTCGAGGTTCGCGTGTTGTGGATGAGGCGCGGCAGAGAGCGGTCTGTGAGTATAACAACGCTTGGATATAAAGGGATGTGAAGGAGCGATGCGCATGAGGAAGA
Source organism: uncultured Planctomycetota bacterium (assembly GCA_964622675.1). Classification (GTDB taxonomy): domain Bacteria; phylum Planctomycetota; class DG-23; order CAZBND01; family CAZBND01; genus CAZUUK01. The sequence continues at coordinate 11,110 of CAZUUK010000041.1, forward strand.
AGAACTCGGCCTTCACGTTCCTGGAGCTCCTGCTCGCGACGGCGATGATGAGCATGCTGGCGGGATCGCTGTATGCGAGTCTGCACATAGCGTTCGAGGCGCGGGAGGCCGCGATGGCCGCGGTCGAACCTGCGCGCACGGCGGCGTTGACTTTGGAGCTTCTGCGCCAGGATCTTGAATCCACACTCCCGCCAGTGGGGATTCTGGCGGGTGAATTCATCGGCACGGATGCAGTGGACGAATCAGGAAGGGATGCGGACACGTTGGTCCTTCATTCGAGCGTCGGTGAGACGGAGCTGGAAGAGGAAGGCTGCGGCATAGTCCAGGTGGAGTTTGCGTTTGAAGCGATCTCTGACGGGGAGGAGCCTGCGCTCATACGCCGGGTTACCTCAAACCTGTTGGCACCGGAAGTGCCGGAACCGAGAGAAGAGGTGCTGTGCCGCAGGATCTTCGGCTTCGGTCTGAGGTACTTCGACGGTTATGACTGGCTGGATAGCTGGGATTCCACCACGCGAAGTAACACACTGCCCGAGGCGGTCGAGGTCACGCTTGAGCTAGGTTTTCTGACGGGCTTGGGGTCTGCTATAGAGACTTACCGGGTTTCTCGCGTGTTCCTGCTTCCGTGCGGCGGAACGACCGAAGACGAGCGCACATCTTTCACTGGCTCAACGGGACGGTGATACAAGATGCAGGCGGAGACGTTTCAAAAACCAGAGGGTAGGCAAATAGGCAGCAGGAGCTGCAGGCAAATGCGGCAGGGCCGAGGGACGGTGCTGATCGTCACCATGTGGGTTGTTCTGGTGCTGGCCGGCCTGGTTCTGGTGTTTGCCCGCACCGTGCGGGTGGAAGCGATTGCTTCGGCTAACCACCTTGCGGCGCTGCAAGCTGATGCAATTGCCCGGGGAGCGCTGCAGTTCGTGCTCTCGAAGGTAGACGGTGTCCAGGATCCGTCTTCACTGGACGAGGACGTGGTATGCGAGCAGGTGGAGGTCGGAGATGGTTACTTCTGGATTTTGCGCCCCAGCCTGGAGGACGATCGGTCCTATTACTTCGGGATCTCGGATGAAGGGTCAAGAATCAACCTTAACTCAGCCACGCTGGACATGCTTCTGAAGATGCCCGGCATGACGGCGGAGCTCGCGGC
>CAZUUK010000041.1:12353-27053 GCA_964622675.1 uncultured Planctomycetota bacterium
GTTAACGTGAACGACGCAGGTGGCCAAGACCTTTCGGCGCTGCTGCGCGAGACCGTTTCCCAGGAAAGGTTTTTCTACGTGATGGACAGAGTGCGGGCCGGACGCCCGTTTCGCAATATCCTTGACTTCTACTATCGGACAGGTCTGACGATGGAGGAATTTCAGCCGATTGCAGACCGCCTGACGACGAGCCGCGATGAGGAGTTGGTGGGCCTGATCAACGTAAATACCGCCCCGCGGCAGGTACTCCTCTGCCTTCCCGAGCTCGACGAGAGCGACGTTGACGCCCTTATTGAAAGGCGGATGGAGACAGGCGCCGATCTGAGCAGCGTTGCGTGGGTTGCCGACGCGTTACCGGCTGAGAAAGGGATCGCGATAGGAGGGCACATCACTGTCCGGTCGTTCCAGTACTCTGCGGACATAGTTAGTGTGAGCGGCGATGGGCGGGCCTACAAGCGGTACCGCGTCGTCGTTGATGCCCGGTCCAGCCCACCGCGCGTTCTTTATCGGAAGGACCTGACGCACCTGGGCTGGCCGCTCGCCCCTGAGATTATCACTGCGCTGCGCACCGGCTCCGATCTGCCGGAGCAACTTCTCGCTGCGAACACCGGAGGAAGCTAACCGTGTTAGGATTTCGCACAGTTCTGGGGCTGGCCGTGGAAGAGCGCTCGATCGTAGCAGCGGAGGTTCGGGCGTCCGGCGCTGGGGGCGAGGTGATCCGTGCGGAAGAATTCTGCATTCCCGAAGGGCTCTGTCTCGACGCGCCAACTGAGCTGGGCAGTGCACTGCGGGTCTTTCTCCGCGAGAGCAGATTTTCGACGAAGCGAGCCGTGATAGGTTTGCCAGCAAGATGGGTGATGGCCAGAGAGACGCAGGTTCCTCCCGCCTCCGGTGAATCGCAGGCGGGAGTCCTCGGAATCCAGGCTGAACGAGAGTTCTCCGCCGGGCCTGAACACCTAGCCGTGGATTACGTTGGCGAATTGGATTCGGAGAAGAGCCAGCGTGTACTGCTGGTCGCGACATTGCGCGAGAAGCTGGAACAGCTTGCCGCGATGGCGGGAGCGGCCGGACTGAACATTCGAGCGGCTACCCCATCGGCGCTTGCACTTGCATCCGTGGCCGGGGCGGCGGGAAACGCAGCGGGCCTAATCCTTTCAATAACGCCAGGGGGCGTCGAACTCACGGTTCAAACGGGTTGGCAATTCCACCTCATAAGACACATTGCTGCGTCCACCTCTGCCACAGGCGAGGCCCCTGACGAGAGGAGCATGGCGAGCATCGAACCGATTGCCGATGAGGTGCGGCGCGCAGTATCGCTGCTCCCAAGGTGGCGCTCTGACTCGGATGCAGGTGGGTTGTCGGTGTGGGACGGGGTTGGCCTGGAAACGAAAGCGCTCGACGGGCTGGGAGCGGGCTTGGGCATCCCAACGGTGGTGAACCGCGACCTTTCAGCCTTGCGAATTGCTCAGTCGGACGTTTGCGGGAATCTGGATGCAGGACGTTTCGGTAGAGCAGCCGCTTTGGGCCTGAGTGGTGTACGACCGGAACTGCTCCAAATGGACTTCCTGCACTCTCGGCTCACCACTCGCAAGAAAACGGCCCTCAAAAGGCGGGTGGCGTGGGCGGCGTGTCTTGCAGCAACGCTGCTCGTCGCGGGCTCCTTGTTGGCCCTGGATTGGCGGGGGAGGAAGAACGAAAACATCGCGCTGAGGAGCCGCCTTGACGGCATGTCTGATGACATTGAGGCGGCTAGGGACGTTGTGGAAAAGGTGTCTGCCGCTCGAGACTGGTACGATCGCAGGCCGCGGCATTTGGACTGTCTGCGCGAGCTGACCCTGGCTTTCCCAGAAGATGGCCGAATATGGACAAGCAGCTTGGCTGTCGGAGAAGACATGAAGGGGGTCATATCCGGGAAGTCGATAGATGAAATGCTTACGCTTGAGCTGCTTGACGCGCTGAAGGGATCTGGGAGGTTCGGTGATGTGAAGTTCCTTTACACGCGCGGTTCGGACGGAGGTTCCGGGGAGTCGTCATTTGCCATCGGGTTCACTTTCCTTGGGACGGAGTAAAGAATGGCTCTATCGAAACGAGAACGCTACATCGCGTTAGTCGCGCTAACAGCGGTCGCGTTGCTTGTGGGTGACCGATATATCGTCACGCCGGTACTCAACCTTCGGGCGCAGATTGACACGGGAACGCGCAGCATGTCAGGTCAGATGGAACGTGCCGAAAGCCTTTTCTCTCGTCGAACCATGTTGGGCCGTAAGTGGAACGAGATGATTGCCGGGGGCCTAAAGGCAGACCCAGGCGAAGCGGAAAGCCGAGTGTTGCATGCTATGCGCGACTGGGCCGACGAGGCAGGTCTGACTTTGTGGTCGATAAAGCCTGAGCGGCTGGAGCAGGATCAAGACCTGCAGGAAATCGCGTTCCAGGCGTCTGGTACCGGGTCGATGAGCGCGGTCTCGCGTTTCCTCTGGCATATCGAGACGACGAAGCTGCCACTGCGTGTGGAGCAACTGCAAGTGGGAGCGCGAAAGGAAGGCACGGACGCGCTATCCCTCCAACTGCGCGTTTCGACGCTCTACCTTGCACCGGATGAGCAGCAGACTCGCGAAACCAAGCTGAAACCGAGTCCAGTAGAGGAAGGCTGATGAAACCAGATCGAATTGCACATGCCCTGATAGTTGCCGTGCTCCTCTCCTTACTCACTACGGCCGGCACGGCGGAGTCGGCAGACCTAACGGGTTGGGAGAGGTACAGTATACTGGCCGAACGGAACATATTCTCCCGAGACCGCTGGAAACCTGCCCCGCTTCCAGGCGAGTCGGTTCCGCTGCCCCCGCCTGCGCCGGAACGCTATGTCGTTCTCACCGGGATTGTCAAACAGGGCGGCGAATATACCGCGTTTTTGGAAGACATCAGGACAGGCGTGACCGACAAGGCGAAGATAGGTGACGCTGTGATAAAGGGGCGAGTTAAGAACGTTGCGTTGGATCGCATCGAAATCGAATATGAGAAGGACGCGCGAACTACGGTCATTCACGTTGGCATGAATCTAGAAGGCGGCGAATCGATAACGGCAACCGCGTACTTGCCCTCACCCGACACAGGTTCGTTCGACCTCGCGCCGGCAGCGGCGGCCGGGTCGGGTGCGAAGCTTGGGCAGGAGGCGGAAGACGAAGTCCTTGAGAGGCTTCGGCAGAGACGAGAAAAGGAACTGGAGAAATGATCAACTTAGAATGCGCGCTTATCCGCAAACGTAAACGGTTGTCGGCAGGTTACAGGGGAAAGATCGGTGGGTACAGGCTGACGCTGGCGGCGCTAGTTCTTGTGATGCTAACGCCGCTGGGGGGCATCACGGCCCAAGAGGAGGTTGTATCCGAACCAACGAGTGATTCCGGCGGGATTCTGCTTAACTTCGATGGGGCCTCGCTGGAGGCGGTGCTTGAGTATCTTTCCGAAGCGGCGGGGCTCGTCGTTATAACAGAGGTGCCGGTGGAGGGAAGGATAAGAGTCATCAGCCGACAGCCACTGAGTATTGAGGAAGCAGTTTCTCTTCTCAATACGGCTCTCAAGGAACGTGGCTACGCTGCGATCCGGATGGGGCGGATACTGAAAATCGTGCCCCTGGAAGAAGCTAAAGAGCGGAACATCCCCGTCCGGTCCGGCAGCGACCCTGACCAGATCGCCCCCACGGATGAAGTGATTGTTCAAGTGATTCCCATACGTTTTGCGGATGCAGTGAGGCTCAAGGAGGACCTCGCTCCGCTTATCCCCTCCTACGCCGAGCTGTCGGCCAACGCGAGCAGCAACACGCTGATCTTGACGGACACGGGAGCGAACGTCCGAAGGATCGTCGAGATCGTCCGTGCACTGGATACGCACATGTCAACTGTCGCGGAGGTGAAGGTTTTTCAACTGAGTTATGCAGCCGCTGCAGACACAGCGCGATTGGTAAATGAGATTTTTGAAGAGGAGGAAGCCCAAGCAGCCGCTCAGCGCGGCGGGCGGGACGCCGGCAGACGCATGTTCTTCAGGGGTCCCGGCGGCCAGGAGGGTGCGGCGACCAGCGAAGGGCAAGCTCAAGGCCCAAAGGTGACCGCGGTCGGCGACGACCGCACGAATACCGTAGTAGTCAGAGGTCCCAAGGATACGCTGGAGGTGGTGGCAGCGGTTATCAAGGAGCTTGATTCCAACCCTGCGGAGGAAGAATCGGTTCTGGTCTATGAGTTGAAGAACGCACAGGCAGAGAATCTGGAAGAAGTCCTCAACGAGCTGTTCGGCGCATTGGAGCAGTCTCAGACGGGGGGCGCTACAACTGGAAGGAGGCAAACGCCCGGCGGGCAGGGCCGCACAGGAGGGACGGGTGGGATCATGGGAAGGTTGTCGATGCTTGGCATTCCGTCGTCTGCGAGCACGGAGCAGGCCATCGGCGGTCTCTCAGGACAAGTCCACGTTGTGGCGGACGTAGATACGAACTCGCTGCTGATCATGACGGCACCGAAGAACTTCGACCGGGTGAAGCAGATCCTGGCAGATCTTGACAAGCCCGTGCCGCAAGTACTGATAAAGGTGCTGATCGCGGAAGTGACGCACGACAGGATGGTCGATCTCGGCCTTGAATTCTCAGTGCTGAACATCGGGCCAGAGCATCGTGAGGCCGAGTTATTCACGGACTTCAGCGTGACCGGTCAGACGGGCGGATTCATTTTCAAGCTGGTACGCGGAGATGTGATGGGAGCTCTGCGCGCTTTGGAGGAAATAGGCAAGCTGGACGTTCTCTCCAGGCCATACATTCTGGCGAGCAACAACCAGGTCGCGACTATCACCGTCGGCGAAGAGGTGCCCTTTATCCGGGACACTAGAACGACGGAGACGGGGCAGACGATCAACACCATCCAGTACGAGGATATCGGCATCATTCTCGAGGTCACACCCCACATCAACTCCGAAGGGTTGGTGATCATGGACATCAAGCCGGAAGTCTCGACGATAACAGGGACCACGGTGCCCATCTCCGAGACCGTTAACGCCCCCGTTTTCGCCAAGCGTTCGGCCGAGAGCCGTGTAGCAATTCGCGACGGACAGACTATCGTAATCGGCGGTCTGATCGAGGATCGCAAGACGGGATCCGTCCGAAAGGTGCCGCTCTTAGGGAGTATTCCGATTCTGGGCATGCTGTTCCGTCGCACGGTTGACGAGACGACAAAGACAGAGTTGCTAATTTTCCTCACGCCTCATGTCGCCCACCAGGCGGACCAGTTGCTGGCGATGTCGGAAGGGGAGCTAGCTGACACGGGAGCTGTGACGGAAGCGGTCGAGCCAGGCGCCTTTGAAAAACATATGGAAGGCATGCAATTGCATGGTGCGCGAACGGAGGAGGGAGAGGCCGCGACAGAACATTAGTTGCCGGGCTAGTGTCCGATTCGAGCAGGGCGTTAAAGACAAAAGACCCCGAGATTCAAGAGCTTGTGTCCTGCGAGAAACGCGGCGGAGAGAGGGATTCAAGCGAGCCGAGTTCTGTAAGATCTGTCTTCACCTATACTTACGGCTCAATTCCAAAAACGATAAGGAGGGCCGTCGTCTCGTTGATGTGCTGTACCTCCACGATTTTATACCATCTCGTGATGCATTTTGAGGGCAATTGAGGGCAATTCGCCCGACTGCAGCTAGGACAGAAGTGAAGTGATGAGCTTGTCGGCTCCGAAACTCCGTCCTTGTTGCTGCGCTCGAAGTCGCGGGGATGGTTGCCGGCCGTGTAAGATAGCGCGCGGATGCAGCCCTCGGGGGCACAGGTGGAAGGGCCTGAGAGGCTATTCGCCCCCGATTGACACCTCGCTTGTAACGTACCAGCCCTCGTCAGGGATGTCCGCCACGGAGAACCCCTCAGTGCTCACTTCCGCGCTGTTCCCCCTGACGACGTCCGATACTGTTACGTATTGGCCCTTCACTACAGACTGCGTGTCAGGTTCCGAGCACACGGCAAACTGCATGCCGCTGCAAACCCCCACAGAGCTACCAATGTCTATCTCCGCCTTTTCAACGACTCTCAGAAGTCGACCCCGAATCGGATATTCCTCTGCGACGGCTCTCAAGGCAATTGACTTGACGCTCTCTACCAAAGCCTCGGGCTCTACAGCCCGGGGAAGTTCGAAGCTTTCAGATATGATCCTCTTGTTTCCTTGCGGGAATAGGACTTCGATGGTGAGAACATCATTCGGTGGGAAGTAATCGAACTTGCAGTGGACCAGGATCTTCGCGCTCGACGACTGCGCAAAGGTATCCAGCAGTGCGCCGGGCACGCCCTTGCTCAGTGGGCTGTAAATGCTGAACGCTTCGCGGAACGTGATACGCTCCGTGGGCGTGAGTCTGCTTTCCTTCGCTAAAGTCTTCTCGATCGCCCACGGCAGGACGTCGCTCCATCCCAGCGCTCTAGCGAAGCGGCTCCTTCCAACGTCGGGCGTAAGCATGTAGAAGCGCAAGGGTCGACTGTTCCAACCCTGGGTGTCAGGCGGCTCTAGGTGTTCGCTCTCCATCGGCCGCTGCATCTCTGCGATCCTTGCGCCTCCTATCGGCGCCTTCTTGAGTTGTTCCTCCTCCACCAGGTCCGCGTACGCGCCCGCTATCCAGACATCCGTTGGCGAGGAAGATTGCCTCAGCTCGTAGAAACAATCTTGTGCTTTGGCGTACTGCTCCAAATGAAAGTACGCCTGGCCGAGCAGCCGGTGGTACTCCATCTCTTGCCAGCCGAAATCCAGTTGACCGCTTTCTAAGCCTCTCAATCTCTCAACAGCCGTTTCGTACTGCTCCGCGCCAACGTCCAGCGATGCCAGCAATACGTGAGGATAAGGCCTTCCTGCAGTCTGTGCGACGGTCTCTAAATCGAGACGTGCTCCCTGTCCCAGTCTACCATGCCTGGCTGCCGAGAGGCCCTCCTTCTGGAGTGAGGCGTCTGCAACGCTTGCGAACAGCGACTCAGCTTCAGAAGCCTTGCCCTGCAAGAGCAGAGCATATCCCATTGCATATAGAGCGTGTTCGTTCGTGGGGTCCTGTGATAAGAAGGCTCTACAGGCGACTTCGGCAGCGGCAGGATCACCTCTGTCCATCATTTCCGCCGCGTGCGCAAGGGACCCGTTCGTAGGCTTCTCCTGGCCAGCTTCTCTACGGGGGCCTCCCCGCCCTCGGTGATACCACAGCCATCCCGAAGCCACAGCCAAGAACCCTAGGAGCACTAAAATAAGCGCGTAGCGGCGGAGCCCCCGGCGGCTCTGCGCAACTGGGCCAGCCGCTCGTACTGCCCCACCTCGCGCTTCCTCTCCGCTCTTTCTGCCCGTTGAAGTGAGGAGTCTCCCTAGTTCCCTCGCATCGACAGGACGGTCTTCCGCCTCCTTGGCAAGGCATCCTTCAAGAATTCCCCAAAGATCGTCCGACACCGCTTCGGGACGACGTGCTGCCACGTGCACATGCTGATATGCGATGTCCCCCTGAGCAAAAGGGGGAAGGCCACTGGCGAGCTCGTATAGTGTCGCGCCGAGGGAGTATATATCGCTCCGCTCGTCAATCGGCTCACCCTGAATGGTCTCTGGAGACGTGTAGAGGATCGTCCCGCCTGTTGTTGTTTCCGTTATTTGACTCCTCGAAGCCCGGACAAGATGCGCGAGCCCAAAGTCGCCCAGGCGATAGGTCCAATCGTCCTCTCTCAGGATGTTTGCAGGTTTCACGTCTCCATGTACGACCCCTTTCGAGTGAGCGTGGTCAAGTGCCGCACACACCTGTAGGCCGATATCGACCACCTCGCGCTCGGACAGCTTCCCTTCCGTGCGGCTGGCGAGCACCTGTGCCAGGTCGGCCCCGGCAACGTAATCCATGACAAGAAAACAGCAACGTTCTTCGATGTCGTAGTTGCGCACAGTGATGATGTTGGGGTGGGAAAGCTTCATCGCCGCCTGCGCTTCGCGCTTGAGGCCTGCCGCGAAACCAGGGTCGCCCAAGGGGGTCATGTCAACAATCTTGGCAGCGACGTATATGGAGAGCTCTGTGTCGAATGCCTTCCAGACCTGCCCAAAGCCGCCGCTGCCCAGCAACTCCTCCAGTCGATATCGTCCTCCCGACAGGTGCACTGCGGCCTCGTCTCCCTCCACGTCTGGAGCGTCGGGCAGAAGCGTAAACCCGTGCACCGAAGCGTCGCTGACGGAGTGCTTTTCGTCCCCGGAGCTCGGCGCTTCTCCGCCCAGACTCTTGCCGCAGTGCTCGCAAGTTAATGCTCCGGCGGGATTCCCTTTGCCGCAGTACGCGCACTTACTTGTTATGTCGTCACCCATCTTGCCCCCTGCCCCACCTAGAATACTCCGGCCACCTTGCCGTTCTTGAACCTAAGCCCATAATTCTCTACGATCTCTGGCAACGATTCAAGCAAGTCTCGGCCCTGTCTGAGCGGATGGAGTTTTCGGCAGCTACGGGAATTCTGCCGCGTTTTTTCTCGAAGAAACGCTTGGGGCGGTGCGTTTGATCTCGTAACGGCTTCGCTCGGCGCCGTCGTCCAGGGCTGACAAGGGAACAAGGAGGTCGCTGTGGAACGTACGCGTTGCTGCCTGTGGCTGCTCGCCGTTAGTTTGGTATTGTGCTATTCCGTGACTGCGGAGGAGAAAGCTGATATGAACCAGGTTCCAGAATGGGTGGCTGCAGGAAAACCCATCAGGCAGTCGGATATCCCCGAAACCGACTATGCCTACCTCGCGAAGTGGCTGGATGAGAACGCGAAGCCCGCGGAGGACTACTTCGTTGACCTCTTCAATCGCCACCAGGTGGTCATCTTCGGTGAGTCACACAACATCAAGGAGCATAAGGACTTCATCATCGAGCTTATCCCCAGGCTTTACCGCGAGGCGAGGGTACGCTGCATCGGGTGGGAGTTCTCAAGACACACAGATAATGCGGAGCTGGAGAGACTGGTCACTTCCCCGGAGTTCGACCGGAAAGCTGCACTCGAGTTCGCCAGAGATCAGAATGCTCACGCATGGAACTCGAAGGAGCACTGGGACATCATCGAGGCGGTGTGGAGGCTGAATAACGGCCTCGAAGCAGGGCGAGATAAGATGCGCCTGATCGGCTTGGATGCTAACATTGACATGGCGAAGTTTTTCACTGTCAGCAAGACGATGCCTCCTGACTCGCCTGAATTCCAAGAGGAGGCAGCCAAAGTCCGTGTGCGTGACCGGGTGATGGCCGAGCAGGTCGAAAAGGAGATCGTCGAGAAGGGTGAGAAGGGCCTGGTATTCGTGGGGCGGTGTCACGACTTCACCCACTACGCGTTTCCATCGAATGTGGATCTGCGAAGCGGGATCATGGGCCACTTGCTTCACCAGAAGTACGGAGACCGTATCTTCCAGGTGTGGCCACATGTCAGCGCGCTTCGCGTCATGGAGGACGTAATGGAGTTGAGAGGCCACAAGACGATCGGTTTCGACTTGTATAGCTCGCCGTTCGCTGAGGCGTTGTGTCCCGCGGATTTCACGGGCGCCCCAGATGTCCCCTTTTCGAGAATCGCTCGGGGCTTCGTCTACTTGGGGCCGCGGGATGACCTGCACCGGAATACCACAATCGAAGGCTTTGTGACGGACGAAATGTTCAAGAAGTACAAGAGATACTACGAAGTCGACTTCGAGCGCACCTTCAAGGATGCGGAAGACGTGGACAAGTTCCTGCAAGAGCACCTGTGGCCCGATCCTCAGAAGCACAAGCGCCGCCGTTGAGGAAGGTAGCTGTTATCATCCAGTCTTCCCCCACCCCCGTCCTTGTTGCTGTGCTTGAAGTTGCAGTGATTACTCAACCGCCAGATCGTGCGTGCATGGGGAGCCTGACAGAAGGCACAATGGGTCACCAGCCTCACCCAGACCCCAAGAAATCCGCCGAAATCTCGAAGCCCCGAACACGCTGGCGATATAGCCTCGTAAGTACCCGAAGCTTGTCAGCTGTCGGTTTCACCCCTCTCAGCTCCCAGTTTATCAGTGTCATATCATCTATACCTGCGAGTGCTGCCACCTCTTTCATGTTAAGATTCAGGTGCATCCTGGTCTTCCTTAAGAACTCGCCAAGGTCCTTGGGCTGGCTCGGATATGCTGGATGGAAGACACGGCAGTCTACTGACCTGGAGAACTTGTAAAAGGGGTCAGGCAGTGAATAGGGTTGGTATAGGTTCTGTCCGGCAGGGATGACCATTCAAGTTCTTTACGGCCAGGAGGCGGAAAATGCCGAAGACTGAGCTGAAAAACCAGATCAGGCGGTTGGGGTTTGACAACGGCGAAATGACTCAACAGGAGCTGGCGAAGCGCGTGCGCGTCACACGGCAAACAATCATCGCCATCGAACACCGCAAGTACACCCCCTCCCTTGAACTAGCTTTCCGCACAGCCCACGCCTTCGGCAAGCGGGTTGAAGAGGTGTTTCAGTACGAAGACGCTGCCTCAGAAAACGGGGGCTCAGAGCAGACTGAACAGGGGCAATCAGCCCCCCAGGCCGGCCTTACGGATGCAACTTGTCAATTCCCTGAGACAATGTAGTAGCGGCCCCTGCTGCTTTTTTCGTTGGTCAGGCGCATCTTCAGGTTGTAGGTTCCGTGCTTCTCGTAGTACCCTTTGGCTGCATAGGGGACGAGCACGTCTCCTGACACAGGATCATCCTGGGCTTTGCTAAGAACGTATTCGACGGGTTTCTCCTTCTCGCATATCTGCCTGTTCCATGAAGCCGACCCCGGCCAGAGGACCCCCATCTCGTGGAAGTCCTTAGCATTCCTGGCCTTCCAGTAGGCTTCCGCGAGCTTCCGGGGCGTTGCCGGCCAATCCTCACGGCTGTCAACAATCGCCATGGCCTTCTCGAACTCCAGTTCCCACACGCCTTGCCTAGCAAGCGTCTCCGGCGTAATGCTATCAGGATCAAGAAGCTCCTCCGGGATGTCTGACTCGGTGTCCACATGAACAACGACCATATGCGGGGACGAGGTCTGAAGGTTGGTGGCGCTTTCGGTTGCTATCCGCCTGGCATACCACTGGCCGTCCGGCGTCCGGTCGTATTCGACGATGCGATGGGTTCGGGTGGCGCGGTAGTCCCTGATCTCCTGCTCATTCAACTGCCAGGGGCGCTTGATGAGTTCCGGGGCGGCGCCCTGCAGCCAGTCCTTGTCCTCTTGCCACGGAGCATTCACGTCCTCTATCTGCTCGAACTCCTCGCGGGCGTAGTCGCGCTGGGGGTTCCACCACCTACGGATTCTCGAGGGGAAGACACCCAGTTCTCCCTTGTAGACCCGCCCCTGGGTTTCGTAGCCCGTGCACAGAAGCGGGCCGAACTGCGCTTGCTTCCCGGGGAACATTGTGGCGGTTCTCGTGTGGATCGGCCACGACCAGGTGAGGTTCTCCACGGTTGTTTCTCCGGGAAGACCCACAGTCGTGTCGCGCCGGAGCTCGCCGCCGGGGCCGCGCGAAACTCGAACCCCCTTGGACTCCATGGAGTTTTCGTTGAAGTAGACTTCCCGCGGCGGCACCTGCTGGACCCACTTCTCGAGGGCGGCTGTGTCATCCGGCGGCAGCAGCCGAAGCAACTCCTCAAGTCCGCGGCCTGGCAGCGCCAGAGCCACGGGCTCCCTGCCCCACTCCACCCGAAAGCGCCCGTTCTTTTTATAAACGACCACCAACTGGCTGAGCTGGTACTGGTCGGAGCCGGGGGGAACCCATCCTTTCCAGATCAGCGCGCGGTAGCTCGGGGCGAACCGTTTGCGCGCTTGCTCGACCTTCTCATGGAGGGCCAGCAAGTCCACGCTCGGCAGCTTCTCCACGACCTTTGCATCGCGCGGAACGCCGACGGCGTAGATGCCCGAGGGGCCCGTCTCCGGGTAATCGATCTGGAGGACGTAATTTCCCGGGGCCTTGGGACCCTCTGCCGTCCTTGTCGCCATCTCCACTATTCTGTGGGCGGCGCTGTCTACAGTGATCCTGGCCTCTGCTCCGTGTTCTGGGATGGTAATGACGTAGACTGCGTACGTCTTGCCCGCCTTTGTTTGCGATTCTTCCCTGATCTCCACGACAAGACCTTTCTTGCGACCCTCCTCTAACTGCTGCATCAGTAAGTCCAGAAAGTTCTTGGATTCATGGAGTTGCCCGGGAGCTTCTGGCAGGTAGGTGATGGTTAGTGTCCGTTCGGCCGGGTCGTACTCGTATCGCCGATGGGCCGAATAATCTTCGCCCTGGACATGCTCTCCATGCCTCGTGAAACCCCGCAAGGGTCGCAGCGAAAACCACACCTCGAACTCCTTTCCCGCCATCCTTCCCTTACCGTGCACCCATTCGGCTTTCTGGGAGTTCTCAACAGCCTGCATCACTTCCGCGTAAGCGCGCGGCGTCAAGTCAGGTGCACGGATAAGCAACCAGCCGACAAGGGCCACCACTATTGCCGCTGCCGCCGCGGCGGCCAGCTTGGGAAAAGGCCTCATCCGAAACTTAGCCTTCGTGACTGCCAGACGTTCACTCGCTCTCTCCGCCAGCAGCCTGGCGCGAAGCGAGGCATTGAAGTCACTGGAGGGGGTTACCGCTTCAGCGGGCGTGACTGCTGCTAAAGCCTCGCGTAGCTGCTGAGCTTCGGCAGCCAGCACAGGGTCGGCTTTCAGCTTTTCCTCCACATCAGCACGCCGCCCGGCATGAAGCTCCCCGCAGACCAAGAGGAGCAGGTCATCGTCGTTCACGTTATCGTGGCTCATGACTGATATCCCCGTCTTGCGTAAGGAGTTCTCGGACCTTCAGTAGGGCGTAGCGCATCCGCGACTTAACCGTGGCCAGGGGGCAGCCGACCGCCTTGGCAATCTCGGAGAAGGTCAACCCCCCAAATACCTTGAGTGCCACGACTTCCCGTTGCGGCTCAGGCAACCGGTCAAGGACAGAGTTGGCCTCCCAGCCTCGCTCCTGGTTCGGCCCGTGCGACGCCGGAGCCGCCACGGGCTCGGCGGTACCTATGTTATGCAATTGCACGGGCTCCTTAGCCTGCGCGCGCAGGTAGTCTGTGACGCCGTTCCGGGCAATTGTGAACAGCCAAGTGGCCACGCTCGCTCTGCCGTCGTATTCCCCGTGTGCTGCGGCGCGAAAAGCCCTGAGGAAAACGTCTTGGGTGAGATCCTCGGCTTGGTGAAAGTCATTGATGCGGTGGTGGATATAACCGAGAAGCTTTTCCCTATATAAGTCCACGAAAACATCGAAGTGCTCAAGGTTGCTGTTGCTTATCTCCCTGAGGATGGCGGCATCATCAGGTGGACCATCCTCCGCCGACTTCGCTTGCCCATCGTTTTGTCGTTCGGAAAACTTGGGCTCTAGAGTCACAGGGGTTCTGCTCCAGACGGATGGTTAACTCCACTCAGCAGTTTATGTGCTCCACAGTATTATACGGAATGCGGATCTAAACGATGAGATTGCGGTGGGCTGGAGATCCCTGGCGAGAGTCTTTACCGGCGCTCGGCCTGCTGTTTCGCCGTCTTCGGCGCCAGCTAGCGCCCCGTTCTTAATTTCTCCATGGCGAACTCCAAGCGCATCCAACCTAACGTGACAGCCGGCGAAGTTCGGGACCTCTTGGGTTTCCCGGTGTGGAGGTATAGCATTGTGGATTCTGAAGGCGAAGTACGCTGGGTTTACACGAGGCAAGCGATCCCTCGCGCACGCTTCTACACCAAGTGCCAGGTCATTATGGGCCGGGAATCCGGAAAGGTTGTGCGCATGTCAAAACGCCTCGACCCTTGGGCCACAGGCGCCCTGCTACTGTGATTGAAGTTGCGGGGAGAATCCTCGACAAGCCATGCCGCTGATCGCACGCTCGCCCAGCTCACAGGCGGCGGATCACTCAATCCATGTCGGCACGTTTACGACATCTTCCCCATCCAAGAGCTCCTTCAGCTTCCGGTAGAAGCTTGCGCACGGCGTACGTCCTGGAGCTAAAACGTAGCGGAGAGAGAGGGATTCGAACCCCCGGGAGGGAAAAACTCCCTCCAGCGGTTTTCGAAACCGCCCCGTTCGGCCGCTCCGGCATCTCTCCGTTGTTATTGTTGCGATTCGCCAGCGAGGCGTTTTGCTTTAAAAAACTCCTGGAGCAAGGCGGCGCATTCGTCACCAAGGACGCCGCCGGAGATTTCCAGGCGATGGTTCAGCCTGCCGTCGGCGACTATGTTGTAAAGGCTGCCGCAGGCGCCCGCCTTGGGGTCGGGGCAGCCGAAGACGAGCCTTTCGGCGCGCGCGAGGACGAGGGCGCCGGCACACATTGGGCAAGGCTCCATGGTGACGTAGGCGGTAGCGCCTGAAAGCCTCCAGGCACCCGCCGAGGCGGCTGCCTGTGTGAGAGCTATCATTTCGGCGTGAGCGGTCGGGTCGTTAAGTGTTTCGCGCTGGTTGTGAGCGCGGGCGACCACTCGCCCATCCATCACGATAACGGCGCCGACGGGGACTTCGCCGGCTTCGGCTGCTTTTTCAGCTTCGCGCAGAGCCTCGCGCATGAATGCTTCATCGCGGTCGCTGAGAGAAAGCTCCTCGGCCAAAAACCTGCTAGTCACCTTGAGATACCTTCTGGGGAAAAGTGTCGCGTGACCTCGGCAACCCGGCAGCAGCGCGCCCAGGAGGACTCGGACCTCCAACCTTCGGCTTCGTAGGCCGCTACTCTATCCAATTGAGCTATGGG
>CAZUUK010000041.1:27063-27564 GCA_964622675.1 uncultured Planctomycetota bacterium
CCCACGCTTTGGAGCCAGTCAAGAGGACGTGCAATGCTGCGCGGGTGAGGATGGTGCTCCAACTGTAGGCAGAGGGCCGGGGGATGACTCTAGCGGATTAAGCTAGGACGAGGAAGAGTCGCCGCGCTGGCTGGAAGCAAGACGGGCGCGAGTGGGCTGCTCTGTCTCCCTGAGCCGGTTCTGGATGTCAAGCGCGAGGTTTACCACCTCCCCCAAGCCGATGAGAACCACGCCGACAATTCCCATCGTGAGAGCAAGAACGCCGCCGCCGAGTACATAAGCGGGCCTCATGATCCCAATGTTGAAGGGGTCAAGGATGGCCATGATCCAGCCGGCGAGGAAGAAGAGGAGAGCGATGCCCCAGATTAGCCAGGCGGCTATTCTGTAGAGCATGGAAAGGATGCGAAGAGGCCCATAGGAAGGAGGGGCCTGGGCAGGGGCGGGACGGGTGGGGTGCGGGCCAGCGGTTGGGCTTTGGTTGGGAGCCGGAGGGGGTGGAGG
>CAZUUK010000042.1:0-6244 GCA_964622675.1 uncultured Planctomycetota bacterium
GACATCGTCAGCCGCCAGTGGAGCCCCGACCTCCTCGGCATCCTGGGCATTTCCGAAGACCGCCTCGCCTCCCTGGCCGAATCCGGCACTCCAATAGGCAAGCTCAATTCGGCCGCCGCCGAAGAGCTCGGCCTCAACAAAGAGGTCCTCGTCGTCTCCGGCGGCCTCGACCAGTACTGCGCCGCCCTCGGCGCCGGCGCCTTCAACCTCGGCGACTGCCTCCTCTCCTGCGGCACCGCCTGGGCGCTGCTCTTCACCGTCGAAAGACTTCTCTTCGATGTCACAAAGCACCTCTTCCCCGGCCCCCACCTACTTCCGGACCGCCTCGGTCTTATGACATCCATACCCACCGCCGGCGCCGTCCTCGAATGGTTGAAAGAAAACTTCGGCGGCAAAGCGGGTGAAGACTTCTTCCAGCGCTGCGACGAAGCCGCCTCTGACCTCCCGCCCGGTTCCCAAAAGCTCCTCTTCTTTCCTCACTTCATCGGTGCCATAACACCCACCGCCCGCGGCGCAATCTTCGGCATGACGCTCACCCACGACGACCGTGCCATCTATCGCGCCATCCTGGAGGGTATCGCCTTTGAAGCCCGGTGGCGCATCGAAGAAATTGCCAGCCTCGGCGTCCAGGCAAAGCGCCTCAAGATGATAGGCGGCGGCGCTCGCAGCCCGCTGTGGAGGAAAATCGTCGCAGACCTCACCGGCTTACCCGTCTACTTCCCGGGCCGGACCGAAACCGCCTCCCTCGGCGCCGCTCTCCTCGCCGCCGTAGGCGCAG
Organism: uncultured Planctomycetota bacterium; assembly: GCA_964622675.1. Lineage (GTDB taxonomy): Bacteria > Planctomycetota > DG-23 > CAZBND01 > CAZBND01 > CAZUUK01. Next base: position 779 of record CAZUUK010000042.1, read on the forward strand.
GGATTTTCCCATCCGTCGAAGACGCTTACTCGGGCTTCGCCGCAAAGGAAACCTCAGTTCATCCGGACGCCGGCGCCCACGCCGCCTACGACCGCCTCTTCCCGCTCTACAAGAAAACCTTCAACGCGCTCCAGGAGCCGTTCAAGTCCCTCGCCAGCGTGAAAATCTGATATGATCCCTCCCATTCCCCGCGTGAAACCCGCCGTACGGCGGGCAAAGGAAGGAGTCCATGAAAGGCAAGGAAATAAGGCTCACTCGTCTCTTCTCCGGCGGAAAGCCCCCCGTCATCGTCGCCGTTGACCACGGCCAGACCATGGGCCCGATCCGGGGCCTCGAGGATTTCCCCTCCGCAGTCTCCAGGCTCCGACGCGCCGACGGAATCCTCATGGCTCCTGCCATGGCTAATCACACCGGCCGGCTTTTCCACGGGAGAAACGCCCCCTGCCTCATCACCAGACTGAACTGGACTACCGGCCTCTGCATCACCTGGGACTACAAGGAAGCTCCCACCGCGGAAGTCATAACCGTATCTGATGCCCTGGCCCTCGGCGCCGACGTCGTCCTTGCCAATCTGACTCTCCGCACCGGCAGAGAAGACGTTGACGCCGCCAACGTCGGCATCTTCGCCAGACTCGTTAAGCAAAAAGAAGCCCTCGGCGTCCCCCTCATCGGCGAGATGTATCCGCTTCAGGGAGAGAGCATCCCGCGCAAGGAGCTCCACACTCGCGTCAAAGAGGGCGTAAGGATCGCCTGCGAGCTCGGCGCTGACATGATCAAAACTTTCTATACTGGTAGTTCCTTCCACGAAGTCTGCGAAGCCGTTCCCATTCCCGTCTTCGCCCTCGGTGCCGCAAAGCGACCGACCGAAATTGCCGCTCTCCAACTCGCCCGGGACGCCATGGCCCAGGGCGCACGCGGCGTCGTCTTCGGACGGAACGTACTCCAGGCCGAAAACCCCGCCGCCTTCCTCGCCGCCCTCAAAGACGTCGTCAAGTACAGCTCGGACCCGAAGGACGCAGCCGCCAAGTACGGCCTGGAATGACAGAAAGGAGAAACGCTCGCATGCCTTATTGGGCTGACGTTGACCCCGCATCGGTCCCCGTCATCAAGGTGAAGCCGCCCGGCCCCAAATCCAACGAAATGCACTCCCGCGCCTCCAAGTACATGAAGGGATATTCCTCACAGGTACGCCTCTTCCCGGTCGCCTTCAAAGAGGGCCGCGGCGTCACTCTCACCGATGTTGACGGCAACAAATACATTGACTTCTCCTCCGGCATTTACGTAACCAGCCTCGGCCACTGCCATCCCAAGGTAACCGAAGCCGTCCGGAAAGCCGCCGCCATCCTCATGAACTGCCACGACTTCACCCATCCCTGGAAAACGAAGCTCCTCGAAAAGATCGCCGAAGTAACCATCGGCGATCTCAACGGCGTCCAGCTCTACGACAGCGGCACCACCGCCGTCGAAGCCGGCCTCAGGGCCATCCGCGCCGCCACCGGCAAGTTCGAGTTCATCTCCTTCCACCGCGACTTCCACGGCAAAACCATGGGCGCCGTCAGCCTCGCTCGCGCCGACTTCACCCAGGGCATGCGCGCCCCCGGCTTCTTCCTCGTCCCCAGACCTTACTGCTACCGCTGCGCCTTCAAGCTCGAATATCCCGGCTGCGGCATCCACTGCATTGACTACATCCGCACCGTCATAGAGGAGGAAACCACAAACCGCGTCGCCGGAATCATCCTCGAGCCCGTACAGGGCTGGGCCGGCAGCACCGTACCCCCGCCGGAAGCCTTCCCAAAGCTCCGCCGGCTCTGCGATGAGTACGGCATCCTTCTCATGGCCGACGAGATCCTCACATGCATGGGACGCACCGGCAAAATGTTCGCTATGGAGCACTGGAACACCGTCCCCGACGTCATGTCCATCGGAAAGAGCTTCGGCAACGGCTTCCCCGTCACCGCGATGCTAATAAGCGCCAGGTACAAAGACGTCCTCGCCAAGATAAGCGCCTCCACCTCCTACGGCGGAAACCCAATGGCCTGCGCCGCGGCACTCGCCTCCCTCGAGGTCATCGAGGAAGAGGACGTCCTCCGCCGCTCCCGCGAACTCGGCGACTTCTGCCTCGAAAGAATGAAGAAAATTCAGCAGCAACACCCCATCATCGGCGACGTCCGCGGCCTCGGCTGCCTTCTGGGGATGGAGGTCGTAAAGGATCGCGATATCAAAGAGCCCTTCGTCGAGGCGGGTCAGCTCATCTACCAGAAAGCCTTCGAAAAGGGCGTCGCCTGGATTCCCGCTGGCCACAACCTCCGCATGTCCCCGCCCCTCATCATGCAGAAGGAAATCGCCGCTAAGGCCCTCGACATCATCGAAGAGGCTATCGCCGAAACCGAAAAGGAGCTCTGCCGATGATCCCCCGCACCCTCGGCGTGGGTATGGCCGGCTACGGCTTCATCGCCCGCGTCCACACCTGGGCCTACAGGAGCCTCCCGCTCCTCTACGACGAGGTCCCGACAAACGTCCGCCTCGTCGGCGTCGCCACCTCCACCGAAAAAAGCGGCATCCGCGCCGTCGAGCGGGCCGGATACGAGTTCCACACGAGATCCATCGAAGAGCTCGTCTCACGCAACGACGTAGACGTCATCCACTGCTGCCTTCCCAACTACCTCCACAAGCTTTGCGTCGTCGCAGCCGCCAAGGCCGTAAAGCACATCTACTGCGACAAACCCCTCGCCATGGACCTCGCCGAAGCAAAGGAAATGTGGAGCGCCGTCAAATCCGCTCCCATCGTCCATCAGATGGCCCACGAGTACCGCTTCATCCCTGCCTTGATGCGCGCGAAGCAGCTTGTGGATGAGGGCTTTCTCGGAAGGGTCTTCAGCTTCCGCGCCTCTTACCTCCACTCCGGTTACATTGATCCCGGACGCCCCATGACCTGGCGTCTCGACAAAGCACAGAGCGGCGCCGGCGCGCTCTACGACCTCGGCGCCCACGTCTTCGACCTCATCCTTCACCTCGTCGGCCCATGCCGTCGCGTATTCGCCACGGCCAAAACCTTCATCAAAGAAAGACCCCTCTCCGCCTCATCAACCGAAATGCAGAAAGTCCACGTTGACGACCTCGCGATCGCGCAGCTCGAAATGGAGGACGGCAGCCTCGGCACCGTCGAAGTTTCTCGCCTCGCCACCGGCGCCAGCGACGAAATGCGCCTCGAAATCCATGGAAGCAACGGCGCAATAGCCTTCAACCTCATGGACCCCAACTGGCTCTACGTCTACGACTGCTCCGACCCCTCCGAGCCCATCGGCGGCACGCGCGGCTTCAAGCGCATCGAAACCGTCCAGCGCTATCCAAAGCCCGCCTCACTCCCCGGTCCCAAGTTCGCCATCGGCTGGCTCCGCTACCACGCCGCCAGCCAGTACGATTTTCTCTGCAACGTCGCCCTCGAAAAAACCGGCTCCCCCAGCATCCTCGACGGCCTCAAGACGCAGGCCCTCATGCAGGCTTGTCTCGATTCCGCAAGCCGGCAGCGCTGGGTCGAAGTTGAAAAGGTTCCGGAGGACTCCCCTTGACCCCGCCGAGAAAAACGGCAGGAATCATCCCGCCTGCTATTGTCAGCGACCCGCCGCGAAGGAAGATCAGACCCTTCACCACCCGCGCCCCAATCCTCGACCTCGTTCCTTCCACGTCTATCGAATACTGCCGCCGCATCGAGCGCGAGCAGCTCCCCATAATCCGAAACGAACTCACGCCCGCCCCCAAGAAGCGGCGCTTCGAAACTCCCCACCAGGCATCCCTCGAAGTCAAAGCCCTCGCGAAATCCCTCGGCGCCGACCTCGTCGGCATCTGCCGCCTCCGCGAAGCCTGGGTCTACGCGGACTGCACGTATCCCGGCCCTTTCGCCATAAGCCTGGCCATGCAGATGAACCCCGACGAGATAGAAAAAGCTCCCGGCCCCCAAGCGCATATCGAAACGCTCAGGGTCTATCACGACCTCGGCCGCGTCGTCGTCCACCTTGCTCGCGAAATCGCCCGCATGGGTTACGTCGCCGTCCCCCAGCATCCTTACTTCCGCACCCACATCCTTCAGATTCCCGTCGCCATGGAAGCCGGCATCGGCGTCCCCGGACGCAACGGTCTCCTTATAACCGAAGAATTCGGCCCCAGGGTCAGACTCGGAGCCATCGTGACCAACCTCGAACTCCAACCCGATCGGCCCATGGACAAAGAAGAAATCGCCCGCTTCTGCCTCTCCTGCGATGCCTGCCGCCGAGCATGCCCGGTGGACGCCATACCCGGCGAGCCTGCGCTATCAAACGGCATCCTCAAGTTCAGAATCAACGTCGAAAAATGCGGACCATACTTCCGCACACACCTCGGTTGCAGCATCTGCATCAAATCTTGCCCCCTGAGCAGCGCAGGTATTAAACTATCAAGGGCTGAGTTGCAGGAGTAACTGAGATGGCCCGGCGCGCTCTGACATTGAGCATCGTCCTCGGCGCTCTCGCACTGGCGGGGCTCCTCGCGTTGATCCTCCACCAAACCTCCGCGCAAGAAAGACATCCGGGTCTCGACAGGTCAGTAGCTCCTGCCCAGCAAGGAACAACCGAGGGCGCTCCGGACGCACAAGATCTGCGCGAAGGCCCACCATCGCCGCAGCAACGGGCCGTCAGCGACACCGAATCTTCCGCCAGGGAAGACGAGCTCATTGCCGAATTCTCCAGTCTGGGAGAGCTCTTCATCCAGCTAGCCTCGCCCGATATGAATGAGCGCCTGGCTGCGGTGCAAAAGCTGGCCGAGTCACGTAGCCCTCTCGCCATCAATCCGCTCATCGAAGCTTTGAAAGACCCCTCCTTCCAGGTGCGCGCAGAGGCGGCACGCGCGCTCGGGGAGCGCGGCGACATGCGCGCAGTCGAACCTTTGATAGCCGCGTTGAAGTACGAGGAGAGCTGGGTCCGAGGGGCAGCAGCGTATGCGCTCGGCACGATCGGAGATCCCCGGGCCTTTCAGCCGCTTGCGGAGGCGCTGAACGATCCACGACTTTATCTGTCGGCTATGAATGCCCTCGTCGAGCTCCGCGATGACAGAGCAGTCGATCTCTTCGTTAAACTTCTTGAAGACGGCCACTGGTGGCGGCGGGAATCGGCTGCGTACTTCCTTAAGAGAAAGGGCTGGTCGCCGGCCAACCTACAGGAGAACCTGTACTACCTTGTCGCATCCCGCAAATTCGATGAAGCCGCCAGCATCGGCTATGCGGCTCTGCCGTCAAAGGAGGGCGATACCTCCGCCGAAGGCCTACTCGTCTTCGACCTACCCATTGTGCTCAGCCTCACGGCTGGCACCGGCGAGTCGCCTGACGTGGTTAAGACCCTCTGGGTCGACTTCCGGATGGATGACGGCCAGGTTCATCCGAGACTCGTCTATCGTCTGATGTCGTGGCCGAAATCAAAGTGGCTGCTCAGCGTGGAT
>CAZUUK010000042.1:6344-11995 GCA_964622675.1 uncultured Planctomycetota bacterium
CGTCATTCCCAGACCCCAAAAACTCAAAGTGGGGGAGGGCGCTTTCAAATTAACACCCCGGACCGCTATCCTCTTCGAGCAGGGCCATCCCGAAGTCGAATCCGTCGGCCGCTACCTCGCCCAATTCCTCCAATCCGCCACCGGATACCAACTCACTCTGAAACCAACGAAAGATGCTCACGCTGCACCAGGCTCAATCCTTCTCACAACATCTGGAGCAAACGAAGGCCTCGGCAGCGAGGGTTACGAGCTTATCGTATCGAAGGAATCGGTCACCCTCCGCGCTCCTCATCCCGCTGGCCTCTTTTACGCGGTCCAGACAATTCGCCAGCTCCTTCCGCCCGCTATCGAAGACAAAGGGCAGCCTCAAGCCGGCGTCGCCTGGCAGATCCCCTGCCTCCAAATAGAGGATCAGCCCCGCTACCAGTGGCGCGGCATGCTCCTCGACTGCGGCCGCCACTTCATGACAAAGGAATTCATCAAGCGCTACCTCGACCTCCTCGCCTGCTACAAAATGAACCGCTTCCACTGGCACCTGACTGAAGACCAGGGCTGGCGCATCGAGATCAAAAAATATCCGAAGCTCACAACCGTCGGCGCCTGGCGCGGCCAGGGCGAAAATACCTACGGCGGCTTCTATACTCAGCAGGACATAAGGGAAATCGTCGCCTACGCAAAAGCCCGCCACATCACGGTCGTACCCGAGATCGAAATGCCCGGCCACTGCTCCGCCGCCCTCGCCTCATATCCTGAACTCTCCTGCACCGGCGGCCCTTTCGCCGTCCCGACCGGATGGGGCGTTTTCCGCGACGTCTACTGCGCAGGCAACGACGCCGTATTCCGATTCCTCGAAGACGTCCTCTCCGAAGTCGTCGAGCTCTTTCCCGCCCCCTACGTTCACCTCGGCGCCGACGAAGTCCCGAAAGATCGCTGGAAAGACTGCCCCAAATGCCAAGCCAGAATCAAAGCCGAAGGCCTCAGGGACGAATACGAGCTCCAGAGCTACTTCATAAAGCGCATCGCCGCTTTCCTTCACGAAAAAGGCCGCCGCGTAATCGGCTGGGACGAAATAATGCAGGGCGGCCTCGCACCCGGCGTCATCGTCCAGGCCTGGCACGGCCACGCCCCCGGCGCCGCTGCCGCTAAAAGGGGCCACGACGTTATCGTCTCACCCGCCTCCCACTGCTACTTCAACCATGACGTCCGGCGGGTTGACTTGGGAAAAGTCTATTCCTTCGACCCGCTTCCTGCTGGCCTCGACCCGTCCAAATCCCATCACATCCTCGGCGGCGAGTGCAACATGTGGACCGAGCACGCCCCGCAGCAGCTTGTGGACTCAAAGATCTTCCCCCGCATCCTCGCTCTTGCGGAAGTCCTCTGGTCACCCAAAGAAGGAAAAGACTTCGACGAGTTCTACAACCGCGTCGAAAACCACTACAAGCGCCTCAACCTCATGGGCGTCACCTACGGCCGCGCCTTCCCTCACGGCCGATAAGTGTATAATATCCCGTGTCCCAATTGTGTATGGGGAGGAGGAGAAAATGGCGAATCAGACTCGCCTCACACGAACCCTCGCGCTTCTCGCAATCGCCGCCGCGGCCCTGGGGATACTCTCCCCCCTGAACGGGCAGCTCTCGGACGCGCAGCTGGAGAAACTGATTGAGCAGATGGGAGACGAGGACGATGGCACGAGTTCGACAGCGGTCCAAGCCCTCAGCACAGTCGCTGATCAGCGTACGGTCGAGAGGCTAATCGCAGCCCTGAAGCACGAAAACGTGCGTGTGCGGGTTCAGGCCCCCTGGGCTCTCGGCTATATCGGCGACAAACGCGCCCTCGACCCGCTGATCGCCACACTAAAGGGCGATCAGAGCGAGGACGTCCGCTGGTCGGCCGCAAGGGCGCTGGGCATGCTCCGCGACCCTCGTGCCCTCGAGCCGCTCGCAGGTGCCCTCGATGACCCCGGCGCCAAGGCCAGAGTCCCCCTCGCCGCCGCTCAAGCCCTGGGACAGATCGGCGGCCAGGGTGTCGTCGCTATCTTGGCCGGCGCGTTGAATCACCGCGATTGGCGCGTCCGCCAGCAGGCAGCCAGCGCTCTTGGAGAAATCGGCGGCCACGACGTTGTCGAACCCTTGACGGACGCCCTCAAGGACACAAGCGAGTTTGTCCGCCAAGCCGCTGCGTCGGCGTTGGCGAAGACTCCCGACCCGGGCTCCGTGGAACCACTCATCCCTCTCCTCAAAGACGAAGTCTGGTATGTACGGTGGCGTGCCGCTTCCGCTCTCGGCGAGATTGGCGACATTCGTGCCGCGGAACCCCTTGCAGCCGCACTTAAAGACGAGCAGGCCCAGGTCCGCGCCACTGCCGCTCGCGCCCTTCGCAAAATCGGCTACAAGCCTGAAAACCAGGATGAGACGGTTGCTTACCTCTTAGCATGTCAAAACTGGAATGCGCTCGTTGAGATGGGGGAGGACGCTGTGGAAGCATTGATCGCGGCCCTCAGACACGCAGACTACAAACTCCGTGCCGGTGCCGCTTCGGCGCTTGGCGAAATCGGCGACCCGCGTGCCGTACAGCCCCTCCTGGCCGCGCTGGCCAACAGAACCTTCCTGGGCCGCGAGCCCGCGGACGGACTATCAGCCTGGGACCCTCGCAGGGCCGCCGACCCCTATGGCATCGAGGCTGCAGCGGCAGCTCTCGCCAGTATTGACGAAAACGTTGCTGTTGACAAGCTCATCGCTCTCCTCGGCGATCAGGACGAGCTTGTGCGCAAATCGGCCGCCGCCGCACTCGGCACCATCGGATCCGCGCGCGCCGTCGCACCGTTGATAGCCGCAATGCGCGATGCAAAGGGATGGGAGTCGGGCCTCCGTGAGGCAGCGGTGCGCGCCCTCGGCGAGATCGGGGATCCCCGCGCCGTCCAGCCGCTCGCCGATGCCCTGCGCGACGACAATCTCATCGTGAGAGAAGCCGCCGCAGAAGCGCTTGGGAAAATCGCCGACGAGAAAGCCATAGACGTGCTCATCCAAGCTCTCCACTTCAGCTCCAACCGCCCGCTTGCCGCAAGAACCCTCGGCAGCACAGGCAGCCCCCGCGCTATCGCCCCTCTCGTCGAAGCGCTCAAGCACAACGACCCAGACCTCCGTAGCGAGGCAGCGAACGCCCTTGATGCCCTCGGATGGCAGCCAACGGCCGACCTCGAGCTGCTGACTTATCTCATCTCAAAGGAGCAATGGGACGAGCTTCTCGAAAGCTTCCCCGATGCTACCACCGCCTTAATCACCATGTTGGAGAAGGGCGACTTCAGGACTCGCACCATAGCCGCCCAGGGCCTTGGCGCGCTCCGCCATGAAGAAGCCGTTGACCTCCTCATCCCCGCCCTAGATGATTATCATCAGCCCGTCCGCGAAGCAGCCGCCCAAGCCCTCGGAAAGATCGGCGATAAGCGTGCCGTCGCGCCGTTGATCGCCATCCTCGGCGACCACTTCTGGCGCATGCGCAAACAGGCCGTGAGTTCACTCGCCGAAATAGGCGACCCCCGGGCCGTCGAGCCGCTTATAGCCGCCCTCGGCGACCCCGACGTCAGGGTCCGCCAGGCCGCCGCATTCCGGCTCGGACAGATAGGTGATGAACGTGCGCTGGATGCGCTCATCAATGCCCTCAGAGAGGACTCAAACGTTCGCAACCTCGCGCTTGACGCATTGGGAAGGATCCTCGACAAACCCGCTGCCGACTCGCCAAAAGCGTCCTCGCCTCCTCACTAACGAACGCGCCTGTCCTCGCTAGTCCCCCCCCTCAGTCATCCCGCCGCTCAAACACAGCCTTGTCCAAGTGATAGCCATGCTGCGTATTGGCTATCCCGCCTGTCCAACTATAATAGACTCGCTCGTCCCCGCTCAACCTTCGCAATGCCGTCGAGCAGAATAGGAGCCACCAATCATGTCGCTGGAAAAACTCGAACAAGGAATGACTAGAGTCCACCTCGACTTCCACACCTCGCCTCACATCAAAAAGATCGCCGACCGCTTCGACCCCGGCGAGTTCGCCTCAACCCTCGCCGACGCGCACGTGGATTCCGTCGTCGTCTTCGCGAAATGCCATCACGGCTATTCCTACTATGACACGAAAATCGGCACCATGCACCCCGGCCTCGACTTCGACCTCCTCGGCGAGATGATCTCCGCCTGCCACGAGCGCGGCATCCTCACCCCCGTCTATTACAGCGTCGCCTGGGACGAACTCGTCGCGGAGCACCATCCCGACTGGCGTCAAGTGAACGCAGACGGGACCCCGCGCGACAAATCGCCTTCCAAAGAATGGGCCACCGGAGGCTGGGCAACCATCTGCTTCAACAGCCCCTACGTCGAGGAAATCCTCATCCCTCAGACCGAGGAGATCCTCAAGAATTACGAAGCCGACGGCCTCTGGTACGACATCGTCGGCTTCCGCGACGAATCCTGCTACTGCAAGTTCTGCCGCGACAAAATGACACAGCGCGGCCTCGACCCCGAAGACGAACAGCACCAGCACTCCTTCACTCGCCAGACGATCCGCGAATTCGTCGAGCGCACCAGCACCTTCGCCCGCACCATCCGCCCCAATCTTTCTCTCGACTACAACGGCCGCATCGGCATAGGCTCCCGCGAGCACGTCCCCTTCGTCACAAATCTCGAGATAGAGGCCCTTCCTTCCACCGTCGGCTACCTCTACTTCCCCGTAATGTCGCGCCACATGAGAACCTTCGGCCTCCCCGTGAGCGGCCTCACGTGCCGCTTCATCCGCATGTGGGGCGACTTCGGGACCCTCAAACCCGAAGCTCAGCTCCAATACGAAGCCGCCGTCATGCTCTCCTCCGGCGCCAGGGTCTCCATCGGGGACCAGCTCCATCCCGACGGCGAGCTCCGAAAGCCCGCCTACGACCTCATCGGCCGCGTCTTCTCCGAAGTTCACGCCCGCCGCAAATGGTGTGAAGGCGCAGCGCCCATAACCAACATCGCCCTCTTCGCCGAGCGCCGCCCCAAGAGCTTCGGCGCAGCCCTAATCAGCGACTCCCTCCGCGGCGCCGCCACAATCCTTCTCGAACTCCACCACCAGTTTGACGTCATTGACGAGCAGGTCCCCCTCGATCCCTACGCCCTCGTAATCTTGCCCGGCGCCGAGCAATTCAGCCCCGCTTTCCTCTCCAGGCTGCAGGACTTCGTTGCCCGCGGCGGCAGGGTCCTCGCCACCGCCAACGCCGCTTCCACGCTTGGACCGCTCCTCGGGGTTGAGGGAGCCCAGCTAAGTGCCAATCCCCGCGAGTACATCCGTCCGCGCGGCAAACTTGCTGAAGCACTCCCACCCATAGACCACATAATCTACGGCCCTCCCACGTACATCTCTGCCCCGAACGCTAAAATCCTCGGCGACCTCATCCCGCCGTACTTCCCGCGGAGCTCCGAGAAATTCTGCTCCCACCGTCAGACGCCGCCCGTGACCGACCCTCCCGCCCACCGGCCCGCCGTTACTCTCTCCCAAGCCGGTGCATACATTGCCCCGCCGCTTTTCAGCTCCTATGCCCTTCAGCCGAATCCTCAGCTCAGAAAGCTCGTGAACTGGCTCATCTCCAGCCTTGCAGACCCCCTCGTGATAACCGACCTTCCCGGAAGCGTTGA
>CAZUUK010000042.1:12095-18016 GCA_964622675.1 uncultured Planctomycetota bacterium
CGCCTGCACACCGTCCTCGTCTTCGAAGCCGCCCTCTAGAAAAAAAGACCGGAGCCGCCCCCCGGTCTTTGCCGACCTCTTCCGGTATGGCCAAAGCCTCCCGATTCAGAGTTTGGGCGGCCCCGGACGCTACTCCTCAGTTACTTTGAAGACCTTGTCTCCCTTGCGAGCCCTCTGGCTTACCTTGATTCCCACGTCTTGTCCCACCCCCGCCACCTCCACAGGCTCGTTTTCCACCTGCATCGACTCTATTTCCTGCTCGAAGTCGGTCGTATGCCCCATGATCTTTATCTTGTCGCCCACCGCAATGGAACCCGTCAGCTCCACTGCCGCAACCTCAATGTGGCTGAAGTAGTTCACAACCGTGCCGACTTCCTCCATTCTACCCCTCCTTGCGTCGCGTCCCGATCTCCTCCGGGATCGACCGACAAAAAACGAGGGGCTTACACTGTAGCCCCTCGATCCGTACAATATGTCGTTTGGAAAAACCTGCTGCAGCTCCTCCCCGGGACGTTCCCTCCCCACCGGTGGCAGCTTCGCTTAACTGTCGTCTCAGGTTTCATCTCCCTCCCCCAGGAGAAAACCTGATGTTCTCGGGCACCGGGCCTCGTGTGCCACGCGTCTGTCGGATACCGATGCCGCCTCCCGCGCCGCCGCTCCTTTTGCACTCCCTCTCCTGGAGCTGCGACGCCCGGCTCCCCGGCCATGCCCTACCTCAGCTCATGCTTTCTTGCGCAAAGCCAGTGCTATGATGAGAAGCACAACGCCTCCGCCTATAAGCACCCACACCAAAGGTGACATATTTCCCTCCTTGCTGCCGCTATCGCCTCATCTTCACCGTAGTCTCTCGCCAGGGAGCCTTCTCCCAACGCCCGGAATATACTAGACCGCCTTCAACCTTGTCAATAACCTCCCCGATTTTTTTTCAACCGGATTTTTCCCTTGACCATCCCTGCGGCTCCGGTAAAATTCTCCCCTTTAGAAAGCTCGCCCATCTATCACAAACTGCCCCTGGAGTCTCGAAAATGCCAAACCAAACGCAAGGTCCCCTTTCTTCCGGGGAGCTCTACCTACCTTTGACCGTTGACTTCCACTGGGCCCTTAACACCTTTCCGCCGCTGATCGGCGCAGCCGACAGGATTCGCAATGCCATCAAGGAAGCAGGCGCCAGCCTGCCCGAATCCCTCCGCCGCAAAGTCCTTGGCGAATGCAACCTCATCATCAACAAAAGCTCTCAGACCCTCGTTGAGCTCAACATGCAGCTCAAGCAGGCACAATCAGGCAAGCGCACTGACTAGGCCGTCCGAAGCCGCGCACTCAACTCTCCCCGTGCTCAGGAACTCTGCTCCCCACTTGCCGCCTCTGGCCCATCGTCTTCATCTCGCTCCTCCGCACCAGCGCATCCGCCCTGCCTTTCTTCCTCCTTCCGCGCTTCCATTCTTCTCGCGATCCTCTCGGCCTGAACCAGCCACCAGGTGTATCTCCCATAAGCGTATTCCGAAGTGAAGGAGTATTGGTGCAGGCTCTTCCGCTCGGCCAGCAACGCCACGGCCAGCCCCATCTTTGCCCTCGGCGCGCGTATTGCCACAGTCTCCGCCAGCCTCTTCACTCGCGCACCCAGAGTTCTACCCGCCTTCGAATCGCCATCGTTCTCGACCCTTACCACCGACCATCCCTCGTAAAGCCTGAAATCCCTATCCGGCGAATGTGCAAAGACGTCTATGACTAGTCTCCGGCATTCCTCGCTTACACTCCGCACGTACCTCCTCCGTCCCACCGCAACGCCCGGAAGCCCCGAAAGGCCAACGATCGGCGCGAAATCCTTGTACACCCCTCCGCCTCCATCTCGTTCGTGCGCCAAAAGCCGCACCAGTCCGCAATTCACCAGCTCCAACTCATCCCAGCCCACTAATTGCTTGAATTTGCTTCCCTTCACGCCCAGCCCACCCTCCGTCACAGCCAGTTCCGTGCACCTCCTCGGCTTCACCCGCATCTCCAGACACTCCCCCGGAACCACGGCGCACCTTATCCCTCGCACCCCCAGCACCTCTGCCAGCCCCTCTGCCACGTCTTTTTCCAGGTCTCGCGCCAGAAGCCCCCTGCTCGCCCTTATCCGAGTGCTAACATCTACCACAGGCCGCCCCTCGACTCCCGACACCATCCTTGACACCTGGCTTACATCTATCTTCCCCTCATCCAGCCTTATTACCGCGTAATCACGTTCGTTCGCCACGCCCTTCAGCTCCTTCTACCTTCCCCTCACCGCCTGGCCGCGGATGGCCGATTCCATCTGCGCCACCTTCTTCTTCAGCGACTGCACGTCAGAAGTCAGCCTGCTCACCTGCTGCTGCAAATTCACCCTCCCCGCCACAACCCTCGCCGCCGACCTCGCCTCCGCCGCCTTTGCCATGCTCAAAAGCTTCTTCGCCTGCTTGCTGTGCTCGTTCGCCTGCTTCTGTAGCTCCTCCGCCATCCGCATATGTTCTTCCGCCTGCTCCCGCAGCGTTTCCACGTCGCTTTTCTCCGCTGATTCTTCGTCGGCCTCCCCCGTAAGCTCCTCCATAATCTCCGACGCCTCCACTTCCTCGGCGGAAATCTGGGGCAGCGCCTCGGCCTCCGCCGCGGCCGCACCCTCCGAATCTCCGGCCGCCATAATCAATGCCGCGCCCCCGCACAGCATCCCTGCCAGCACAAGCGCAATCAGCTTCTTCATCTCTTCCACCTCCGCTTTTCTGGTATAATCGCGCCTCGTCTCCGGCGAATACTATCCCACCCGCAAACCGGGGTCAACCGATGAAGCCCGACTGGAACCTCAACGGCATTCGGTTCTTCCGAAAGAATCGGTACACGATGTGTCTCAACTTGATCTTCGACGCCTTCCCGCGCGATGAATTCAGCGTCAATATCCCCGAGCAGGTCTTCGCGGCCGATGGCCGCAAGGGCGGCTTCATGGACTTCCAGCCCGACTGGCGCGCCTCCGAAGGCGGCCTTGGCTTTCGCTGGGAGCAGCCCAAAATGGCCGCCATCTCCGTCCAGCTCGACCCGTCTCCCCTGGCTCTCCGTTTCGCCATCACCGTCAGGAATCTGGAAGGCAAACCCTGGCAGAATGTCTGCGCCTTCCCCTGCTTCAATCAGCTCGACGCCCCAACCTTCGAAGACTGCGCCATGGAGAGAACCTTCATCCCCCTCCGCTCAGGCCTCGCTCGGCTCGCCGACGTCCCCAGAGTGCCATCCGCCTCCGGCAGGCCCTTCCAGATCTTCATCCTCGAAGGCGCCGACAACCACGTTCTCCCGGGCATGGGCTGCACCAGCCCGACCCGCGCCTCAAGCGGACACATCATCACCCAGTCCAGGGACGGCCGCTGGTCCGTCGGCATGGCCTGCGGGTCCCCCGCCTTCCTCTTCAACAACCAGGAAATATCCTGCATCCACGCCTGTCCCACTTTCGGCCACATGCTTCCGGGAGATGAGCGCACCCGTTCCGGCGAGATAAGGTTTCACCAGGGAACCCCGGCTTCCCTCGCCCGGCTCTTCGAAGAGACTTTCCCCTCCTAACCGTGCTTCCTCAAAGACATCTTCGCAAGCCCGATCGCCGCCCGCGCCTTCCGCCAGAGCTCCCCCGCCGAGCGCACCTCCAGAAGCCTCTTCATCACATATCCCGGCCTGAAGTAAAACTTCCCGTACGCATGCCTTAAGAGCTCTATCAGCTCCTCCCTCGTAAGCTTCTCCTCCCAAACTCGCGGCGTGAAATCCGCCCTCGGATCTCGCGCAAACTCGCGCCATTCATCGCTCGGAATAATCCCCCTCTCCAATCCCAGCCGGTAGAGATCCGTCGCCGGAAAAGGCGTAGTCACCGAAATGTGTACGTAGCTCGCCGCAAGACTCCTGGCGAAACTGATCGTCTCGAGAATCTGTTCCCTCGTCTCTCCGGGGTTTCCTATCATGAAGTAGGCCAGAGTGGTGATTCCCAGCTTCTCCGACGTCTCCACCACCTCGCGCGCCTTCTCCAGATCGATATCCTTCCGCAGCACCTTCAATATCTCCGGCGTCCCCGACTCCACCCCGTAGTGGATCCGCGCGCAGCCCGCGCCCCTCAGCGCCTTTAGCATCTCCTCGTCCATGCAGTCAACCCGCGCCCGGATATCCCACTTCAAATTCACGCCCCTCTCGCCTATCAGTCTGCACAGCTCCAGGACCCTTTTTCTGTTCACGTTGAACGTGTCGTCGTAGAAGAACACCTCCCGGATGCTCATCTTCTCGCACTCTTCCATCTCGTCCACGATGCTTTCCGGCGACCGCGCCCGGAACACCTTCCCCAAATGCGGCCTGTCGCAGAAAATGCACCGAAAAGGGCACCCCCGGCTGCTCATCATGGTCGTTATAGGCGTCTCCGACGCCAGCGCCGAGCTGTATTTCCTGTACGGAACCAGGTGCCGCGCGGGGTGGGGCAGGGCGTCCAGATCGCGAATGAAAGGCCGCCTCCCCGTCTCCACCACCTCGCCGTTCTTCCGAAACGCCACCCCCTCCACCTCGCCCAGGCTCCTTCCCGCCTCCAGGCACCTCACCAGGTCCGCAAAAACCATCTCCCCTTCGCCCAGCACCACGCTGTCAACCTCGCGGTTTGCCAGCGTCTCCTTCGGATAAATATTCACGTGCGGCCCGCCCATGCACACGTGGATATCCTCGCTGGCCCGCTTCACCGCCCGTGCCGTCTCCATCGCGTCTATGAGCGTAAACGTCAGCGTCTGGATCCCCACCACGTCGGGCCCGAAAGCCGATACGCGCTCCTCTATCCCTTTGAAATCCAGACCCTCCACCTG
Organism: uncultured Planctomycetota bacterium; assembly: GCA_964622675.1. Lineage (GTDB taxonomy): Bacteria > Planctomycetota > DG-23 > CAZBND01 > CAZBND01 > CAZUUK01. The sequence continues at coordinate 16,916 of CAZUUK010000042.1, forward strand.
CGCATCCAGCACAGCCACTTCCGCCGGCGTATTCCTCTCCGCGTACGACGCCACGTAAAGAAGCCCCAGCGGCGGATAGACCCCCGACGCCTCCTCCACCTCGCTCGGCACGTTCGTCGTGATCATGTGAAAATCCGGAGGATAGACGAGAAGCACCTTCAACGCCCGCGCTCCTTGCGGATTATTGACAACTGATCGGCCAGCAGCCCGAACAGAAAAACCAAAAGCGCCGACACGCCGAAGAGAATGCACGAGTCGCTTATCCCTCGCGGAGCCTTCGCCACGTCGTAAATCCCAAACGCCACCGCCACCGCAGCCAGCCCCCCCGATATCGGCACGAATATCCTCAGCGGCGAAAACAGCATTATCGTCCTCAGTATCAATATAAGCGTCCCGAACGCATCCGACGGCCCCACCGTGCTCTTTCCCACTCGCGCCCTCGTCCTAACCGGAATAAACCCCACGCTCAACCCCGCCTCCATGAACGCAAGCGTCAGCGTCGTGCTCAGTGAAAAACCGTTGGGAAGGAAATGCGCAAACCGCAGCGCTGCGTCCTTCCTGAACCCTCTGAACCCCGAATTCAGATCCGGAATCTTCCGCCTCGCCAGATATCTCGCCAGTCCAAAGAGGACCTTCTTCCCCGGCTCCCTGATAAGCGAAACCGCCGAACCCTTCTCCCGCGCCCCTATCACCATATCGTATCGTTCCAGCTCCGCCAGTATCCGCCCCACGTCCTTCGTCTCGTGCTGCCCGTCCGCATCCATGACCACCACCACCTCCCCCCTCGCCTTCCTCATCCCCGTCTTTATCGCCGCCCCGTACCCCATGTTGTAGGCGTGCCGAATGACCTTCGCCCCCGCTCTCTTCGCCGCTTCCGCCGTCCCGTCCGACGACCCGTCGTCTATCACCAACACCTCGTGCTCTGGATACTCCTCCCGCAGGGCGCGCGCCACCTCCCCCACCGACTTCTCCTCGTTATAGGCCGGCACTATTACCGTAACGTCCAAGGCTGCCCCTCCAACTGACATCCAAGAGCTATTCTAGCGGCGTGTATGCCGCAAACTCAAGCATCGCCGCCCTGAAATACCCTCCTTCCGCCTC
>CAZUUK010000042.1:18116-23532 GCA_964622675.1 uncultured Planctomycetota bacterium
CCAAAGGCAGCCTTCACCGAGGACACCTCACGCTCTTCCCCGAAGTCCAGCCCAAACCACGCATTTCTCGACCTGTCCCATCTCGGATCCGTGAATGCCGCATCCTCCTCCCCATTCCTTCCCAGCGACCCGTCGTTCAGCGCTTCAAGGTTTCTTATGCCCCCGCTCTCGCACCCTCCGATCGCCTTCGCCCCGAAGGCCAAATTGCCCTCCACCTTCGCCGGCTTCGCCTTCCCGTCCTTTTCCACCCGATAGATCCTCACCCGCTTTTCTAAAGCTCTCCAGTCACCCTTGGAGTAGTTGTACTCGTCGAACTCCAACTCTATATCGAAGACCTTCGTAAGCCCCTCGTATTGCGAGAAGTCCGTCCACGGCCCCCATTGGCTCGTCAGCACGTACAGCTCTCCCTCGTACTCCGCCGAAAACTCGATTAGCTGCTCCCGCTTCCTGCTGGAAAGCCTGGGTCTATCCATCCTTTCTATCTCGTCAACTGCACGCAGCTCCGGTCGGAGCGAATCCACCAGCACAATAGTCCTCCCCGTCAGGCTTCTTATGTAATCTCCCGTGTACCACTGCACGATTATCAGCGCATCTTCGCCAGTGTTCGCCGATATCCAGTCCGCCGCCGCGTATTCCTCCTCCGTGCAGTTCATCCCCCAGTGCCCCCACACCCACGGCCGCGCCGTGTATATTCGCACGACCAGGGCAATTGCCGCCACGTAAAGCGCGACCTTCAAATATCGCTCCCCGCTCCGCCTCCCTCGCATCGTAAGCCAGCTCAGCCCGTCGCATCCGGCAACCACCGCCCAGCCCGCCAGCATAGAAGCGCTCCATCCCGGCAGCAGATAGTAGCGATATATCTTCGACGTGAACGACGGCAGCTTGAACTCCCCGACCCACGGTAAGTCGAAAGTTTTCCTCACAAGCGACGCGTACGCCACATATATGAAAAAGAGCAGCAGATGAAACACCCTCGCATACGAAAAGCCCACCGCGCCTTTCCCGACCTCCTTCCGCCTGTCCACTAGCAGACCCGCCATCCCAAGCACCGCCAGCACCGGCACCGCTATCCTCAGATTCTCCTTGAAAAGTTTCCACGCCCCCGGCCCTTCCTCCGACTTCGCCAGCCCCTCCGTTCCCTGCTTTCGTGCCGCCTCCAGCCCCGTCGCAGGCGACACACCCAGATATGTCGCCGCCCACACTCCCACAATCCCGAAGAAGATCGCCGCCGAAAGCGCAATCCCGATCACCAGCCGCAGCCTCTTCTTCTGCTCCACAAGCATCACCAGCCCGTAAATCACCAGCAGCGGCAGAAGAAAAACCGCTGGGATCGGATTCGCCATCGCCACCGCCGTATAGAAAACCCCGAAGAAGAACGAGTGCCCGTACTTCAAATCCTCCGTCAGGAAGAGAAAGGAAAGCAGCGCCACCGGCAGAAACGGCAGCGCGTACGCCTCGCTGAAACCCATATTTGTCCTTAGTATGTGGAGTGGGTTTGCCGCCATGAAAGCCGCCGCCGCCACCCCCGCCGCCGAACTCCCCCGGAACGAATACTTCGCCAGAAGATACGTCGCCAGAACGCTCATGGCCCCCATCACCAGCGACCCGTACTTCCACAGATGCCACGCGCTCACTCCCGATAGCAGCGAAATCACCGCCGGCAGCACGTAGCATCCCTGCATCTCCAGCACCGGCACCTTCCCGTATATGTGCGAATCCCACGGCGAAATGTGACCCGTCTCCACCAGCTCACGCGTCCGGTCGTGATGCCGGTAAGGGTCCGCATCCATTAGCCGGGTCGGGTATTTCAGCGTATCCTCAGTGCGGTTATTGATCGCCAGCCCGAAGATCAAAAGCAGTCCCGCCAGCACCAGAAGCTGTACCCAACTCCTCTCTCCGAAAGGATTTATCCGCCTCTTCCACACCCTGTATCCCATCGCCCCGCACGTAACGAAGAAAAAGGCACCCAGGCTCAGCGGCGTCAACTTGATCCGCAAAACCGCATTCAGCACCGTCCCCGCCAGCATGTAAAACCCCATCCCCGTAAGCAGCCCCAGCAGCAGCCGGTCCAACGTGGACCGCACCCGCCGCTCCATCGCCGGGATCGCCGAAATAAAAAGCGTCCCCGTCACCAGGAAAACGAAAAAGGGAAACACCAAACCCAAAAACCCCATCCACTGACCTCCAGTCGCCCAATTATCCGCCCACCCTCTCACCGTGTCAACAAACCATCCTCCCGCATCAGGACAAGGGAGGCCCCGCTGCTTCACAACTGGAAACCACGTGCAATCCGCAGAAGGCTCAGTCGAAAGGCGGCTTCAAGGCAGGCAGCTTCTTCGCCTCCTCGAAAAGCTGATAGATGTCACCATGGCGCAGCTTCAAAAGCTCCTCGCGTTCCCCGGTATCCACGTCTATCGCGATCGCGTCGCCCGCAGAGAAGCAGAGAAGCTTGTTGGCCCCCATGAATCCAAATGACGTCGGCGGCCACATCTCGAGCCTCCTTTTCCCTTGCACGCCCTCCGCCGACACCAATGATAGCTCCGTTGTTCCGGCCCAGGTCTCGCGGGTGAAAACCGCGGCCTCCGAACCATCCGCATTCCACGCCGCTCTCGGCAGAGGGCAATAGAACCCATCCTCCGGGCGATGCAGCCGTATCACGTGCCACGACGAGTCCCTCCGCTTCACGAGATACACTCCGTAGTCGTATGATAATATCGCACCCCTTGGTGAGGATGAGATTCTAGAGAGGCCTCGGTGCCTCGCGGCCGCAATGCCCGCAAGCTCGAACCCCATCCCCGACGCCACCTCCCACTTCTCTCCTGTTTCGACATCCAGCGCCTTCAACTCGCCATCCGGAGAATAGAGGATTGAACCCGAATCACCCCACGCCCATGAGTCCCACGAAAAAGACTGACTGACCCGATGGACCAGGTCCCCGCTCTTTGCATCGACGAGGACCACGTCCAGTTCTTGGAAACCATCAGTCGTTCCCGCTTGGTTCATAAAAGCTACGTACCGTCCATCGGGCGACCACTTGGGCCAGTAGAGGTGTTCCGTCCCCTCAGCGAGTGTCGAAATCTCCCCCGATCCGACATCAACAAGCAGCAGCCACGTGTAGTAACCCCGCGTACGCGCAAGTTTAATCAGCAGCCTCTTCCCATCCGGGCTCCACGTCGGCATTCCCATAAGCAGATCCTCAGTCCTTAGAAACGGCTTGACCGGATTCGTATCCGCCTCAGGGTTGTATAGGAAAAGGGCCCTGTGCAGAGCCTCAGGACCTGAGTATCCCCCGATGATAAACGCAACACCCGACCCGCCAGGCGCAACCGTCGCACTGCCTGAGAGCAACAAAGGCGTGACATCATCGTCGCCTCCGAAACCAATCCGGCTCAGCGCCAGATATGACGCCACCGCGGTGAATCCGGCCCCTATCGTCAGGATTGCCCCAAGCGTTATGTTTCTTGCCGCTCCGCTCGTCCTCGCCATTTATTGCTCCGTGCTAAGTCGGGGATCCGCCCTCATGTTCCTCTCCTCCCTTCGAACCATCCTTCCCGGATATCCTTCGCAAAAGGATTCTGATAGAGACAAGTCCCAGTCCAGAAAGCGATAGCAGATATACCAGTCCAACGGCTGCACCCCCCACCGGGCCGATCCAGCGAGCCGCATCGAAATATTGTGTCAGCGCAGGAAGCTCGTACGGCGGCACGTCATAGCGTTCATACCCCCACGGGAAGAGCATCTCGCTCAAGCTCCACTTGAACCCGAAAGCGCACAGCGGGTCGGCTGCGAACGGACGTGCGCACAGCAGGAGCCCTGCAATCGGTGCAGCGTAGCCGAATGCCGCAAAAGCCGCGAGCACAGTAGCAATACACGCAAATGCGTGCCCCCACCTCCTCGCGGTCGCCTTCCTCCCTTCCTTCGAAGTACGCTGTCGCTCCGAGCTTTCCAGAACCGATCCGACGAATAACCAGGACCAGAAGAGCAAGCTGCCGACAACGAAGAATGGCGCAAAGCAGATCCCCATGTTGTCAAGCGTCATCCGGACCAGCATCTCCTGAGCCGCAGGTGCATCGAACCGCCACGGTAAGCCCTGAATCCGTATGAAATTCACCAGGTTCCCCGCCAGAACCAGGATGAGGAGAAGCACCAGCAGCGAGATCACGGCCTGGACGTTGTTGATGAGGCGCACCTTGTAAAGCTTAGCCAGCGCCGCCTCCAGCCGCGTTCTTTCCGACTTTTCTCTTCGCCCCATATCGCCTCCGCGCCGGTGCTGCTACCGCCTTTCCCCCTCGCAGTACATATTCGACAGGGGACTTGCCAACTCGTCGTCGCCCGAATTGTACTAAGAAAGCAGCTTTAAAACAAACCGCTTATTGTTCGCCGCCTGCCCCGCTCCAGCGCGTACCCGCACGGCGACCTTTCCTCACATCTTGCAACCCTTCAGAATTCGCGCTATAAGCAATCAGGGTCTCATCCCTTTGGCGATCGCTCGTGCGCGGGAGGGCAACCGATGGGGAAAGTGCGCAGGCGCAGACGCATATTCGCAATCGTCGTCTTCAGCCTCGCCGGGGCGTTCCTCCTCGTCCGTTTCGGTTCCGAAGCGCTGATGACGATAAAGCTCAAAAGAGTCGCCCGCGAACGCGGACTCTCCTGGCCCCCGCGATTTCAACCCGAACCCATTGACGAATCTCAAAACGCCGCACCCTTATACCGCTCTGCCTGGGAAACCCTCGAGGACCTCCCGGACTCTTATGCCAAACCCGAGTCGGAACAAGCCAAAAGAGAAGCCGCCGCCCTCGACAGCCTTTATGCCAAGTTGGACAAAGACCAGTTCGAGGACCTGGGCGATGACATAGAAGCACTCCGCCCGTACGTGCAAAGGCAGGAAGAAGCGCTCGAGCTTGTCCTCAAGGCCGCCTCTCGCGGAGCCTGCGACTTCCAGATCAACTACGACCAGGGCCTCGGAGCGCCGCTGCCGCATCTCGCACAGATCCGTCGCACAGCCCGCATCCTCGGCCTTGCAGCCGTCGTCGCCGCCGATGGTGATGCCGACGCTGCAGGCAAATACTTATGGGCCATCCTCCGCATGGCACACCATCTCGCTAGTGAGACCATCGTCATATCTCAGTTAGTTCGAATGACCGCGGTAGCCATAGCCTACGACCGCTTACAGGATGTCTCACATATTGGCGGCATCTCCGAAGCCTGGCTCGGCAGAGTAGATGAAGAGCTGCGTTTCTCTGCGGATCCGCAAACGTGGTCGGACCTCACGATGGAGCGAATGCTGACTTTACGAACGCTGGAAATGATTCTTAAGGGCAAAGCAGTCTGGGCGGAGGAGTCCTTCCCCAACGTTCTTGTTGCTTCCGGCCGCGAGATTCTTAACGCACTCCCTGACTGGCTGATGTTCGGCAAC
>CAZUUK010000042.1:23632-25587 GCA_964622675.1 uncultured Planctomycetota bacterium
GCCGCTTACAAGAGCGAATCCGGTTCATATCCCGACCAGCTGGGCGCCCTCTCGCCGCCCTTCACTCAAGAGGATTTCCTCGACCCGTGCGCAGACGGTGAGCGCTTTGTTTACCGAAAGGAAGACGGGGCTTTCTTACTCTACAGCGTCGGCTTCGATCATGAGGATGACGGCGGAGAATACGTATTCGATCCAAAGAGATCCCCGCCCGAAAAAGACGACATCTCCTGGCGCGGACACTAATCCCCCACGCCTTCTATCTCCACCTCCAACCGTACAAACTCATGCCCAGGCTCCCGCACCGCTACAGCACACAGCGTACCCGCCTCGTCAAATTTCGGCCCCCTGAGCATATGCAAGAAACGGCTTCCTAGCTCCGCTCCATCCGTCCCTACGATCCATTCCTTTCCCTCCCTCGCCGTATAGGCGAAACGTGCTGAGTCGGGACTGAATTCTACCCTGTAAATCTCTTCGTAACTCCTATACCGCTTCCCATCCACGACCACGAACTCCCTCGGACCCTTCGTGGCCGCGTATGCATATCGAGCAGAATTCGGGCTGAAAATCATTAGACCGTATTTCATCCCTTCATAGTCCCCCTCTTCCGCCCCGTCCACGACTGCGACCATTCTGCCGTTCTTCGCGGCCGCATACGCTACGCGGGAAGAGTCTGCGCTAAATTCTGGCCTCCACCAAATATCTTCGTAAGGTCTTCCCACGTGCCCATCAACCACCACAAAATGCCTTCCCTCCTTCTCCGCGACATAGGCTATGTGCTTTGAGTCAGGGCTGAACACCAGACTGTAGCAGGAGTCATATCCCGTTATTCTTTCTCCATCCACGACCGTGGCATACGGGCATTCGGGCGGCCACCCAAGGGAACCCGTGTATGCCAGACGCTTCGAATCGCGGCTAAAACTGAGATGCGAGACCCACTCGAACGGCGTGGGTTCCTCTTTCCCGTCGATCACAACAACCTCCGCGCCGGTCCTCCGATCCCTCGCGCTAAACGCAAAGCGCTTACCGTCCGGGCTTACTCTCGGCCCATACACGCTAAATTGCTGGTAAGGGCCAAATTTCCTCCCGTCAACGATGAGGAACTCCTCCCGCCGCTTCAGAAGGATCCCTTTCTCTTTCCACGCGCGGTAGGAAAAGCGCTCCGAGTCCGGACTGAACCTGAAGTACACGATCCCGTCATAGCTTGGCCCCTCCTCCCCGTCCAGCATAACAAACCACTTCTTCCCTCTCCTTGCTTCGTACGCCAGCCGCGACGAATCGGGACTGAACCCTACGTCGCACACCTCATCGCATCCCGGCCCCTCCTTCCCGCCTGCCACTAAGAACTGTTTTCCATTTCTCTGAGCAACATACGCCAGGCGCAACGAATCAGCACTGAAGACGAACGCGTAGTCCCCGTGGGGCGTCCAAACGGCCACATTCTCGTAGGGACCCATCTCTTCCCCATCCACGACTACGAACCACTTCTCTCCCTTCCTTGCGGCATAAGCGACGTGCTCCGAATCAGGACTGAAAAGCGGCTTACCTACATCATCGTACGCCGGTCCTACTTCATCGTTGACAATCACGTGGCTCTTCTGTCCCATCTCTACAGCGTACGCTACCCGTTTCAGATCGGCACTGATATCACTTGCAGTCGGCAGCGGCCGTAGCTTGCACCCCGTCGGCGGCTTGCTCAGCGAAATGACGTTCTCCTTCAAAACAATCCGCGGTTCCGCCGGCTCATCCGCCGCGGCTCTTGAAGCGATCACGAGCAGCGCCGCAACGCCGATCCACACAACACATGCCTGTCTCCAGCTCATCACTGCCCCTCCTTCACTTCCTCTATCTCCACCTCCAACCTCACCTCGATCATTCGTCTTAGCACAACGGCCAGAGGTTCGACGAGCCTTGCGGTTCCACGCCTTTCTCTCGCTGGTCGGACTTCCGCTCGTCGG
>CAZUUK010000042.1:25687-27464 GCA_964622675.1 uncultured Planctomycetota bacterium
CAAGCTTGTCACACACGACATTGCAGCTCAGGACGCTCTCCAGTGGTCGAATTCCTTTCGGGCAATGAGGCTATAGCTCTCGGTGCTTATGAAGCGGGGGTAAGCGTCGCGACCGCCTACCCCGGAACGCCCAGTACCGAGATTCTGGAAGCCATCGCTCGCTTCGACGAAATAGACGCTCAGTGGTCGCCGAATGAGAAGGTCGCGCTGGATGTGGCTTCGGGTGCTGCATTCAGCGGCGCGAGGGCGCTTGTGGCCATGAAGCACGTGGGACTCAACGTCGCTTCGGACAGCCTGATGACCCTATCGTATACCGGTGCCAGGGGCGGACTTGTCATAGTCACCTGCGACGACCCCGGAATGCACAGCTCGCAGAACGAGCAGGACAATCGCCACTACGCTTCCTTCGCCAAGGTGCCGATGCTCGAACCGGCAGACAGCCAGGAAGCCAAGGACTTCACCGTATTTGCCTTCAAGCTCAGCGAGAAGTTTGACACGCCGGTCCTCCTGCGATCCACGACTCGCGTCTCGCACGGCAAAGGCGTCGTCCGGCCCGGCAGGCGAGCGAGGCTCAGGAGGAAACACTCCTTCGACCGCGACCGGCACAAGTACGTCATGATTCCCGCTTACGCGCGGCTCAGGCACGCTGCCGTCGAGAAGCGGCTGGAGAAGCTGAGGGAGTTCTCGGAAAAGACGGAGCTCAACAGGATTGAGTGGGGGGATAAGCGCCTGGGGATAGTCGCTTCCGGCATCGCGTACTACTACGCGAGGGAAGTAGCCCCGCATGCGTCTTATTTCAAGCTGGGAATGAGCTACCCGCTGCCGGAGAAAAAGCTGAAGCGATTCGCCCGCGGTGTGAAAAAGCTCGTTGTAGTCGAGGAGCTGGACGACGTTCTGGCGGAGCGACTTAGGGCCATGGGGATTGAAGCGAAATCGAAAGCGCCAGTGTTCCGGCTCGGAGAGCTCGATCCGCAGAAGGTCGAGGCGATCCTCAGGGGCGCGAAGGAGGCTCCGGCTCCGTTGGAAACAGGCAAGGCGCACCCGCCGGTCATGTGCCCCGGCTGCACGCACAGGCCGATCTTCTGGGTCCTCAGGAAGCTTCGGGTGAGCGTTACGGGCGACATCGGGTGCTACACGCTGGCCACGCTTCCGCCGCTGGAGGCGCTTCACACCTGCGTCTGCATGGGAGCGGGTATCGGCCATGCGCATGGAATCTCGAAGGCAGTCTCGAAAGAGGAGGCTCAGCGGACGGTGGCCGTGATCGGCGATTCTACTTTCCTGCATGCAGGCATAGAGCCGCTGCTGGACGTGGTTTACAACAAGGGCGATGTGACGGTCGTCATTCTGGACAACCGGACGACGGCGATGACGGGAAGGCAGGAGCACCCAGGCACGGGGTGGACGCTCAAAGGGGAGCCGACGAAGGCGGTGGATATTCCGGCGCTCTGCGGGGCCCTAGGGGTGGAGGACGTGAAAACGGTGGCGCCGGACGACCTGGGGGCGATCGAAAAGGCGCTTCGCGATTCGCTTTCGAGGGAGGGGGCGTCGGTGATCGTCAGCCAGGGCGAGTGCGTCTTGTTGAGGAAACTTAGGCGGCCGGCTGTAATGTTCCACGTGGAACATTGCCGCAAGTGCGGAGAGTGTCTGCAATTAGGTTGTCCAGCGATCGAAAACGACGACGGGCAGCCGCGAATAATTTCCTACCTGTGTAACGGGTGTGGGATATGTGTTCAAGTTTGTAGGTTCGGAGCGATAAGTGAATACAGGGACGAGACTT
>CAZUUK010000043.1:0-1477 GCA_964622675.1 uncultured Planctomycetota bacterium
GCCGTGTTTCGTTTCTGCTCGAAAGCGATCCCGAAAACCTCCCTCAGCTCCATCTCTTCCGGCTCGTAGCCGGGATCAATTTCGACGATCCTGTAAGAGCCGCTCCGTTTCTTCTTGAGTATCCTCACCGCCTCTGCATCATACCCCGGCGCGACGATTCCGTCGGAAACCTCTCTCCTCAGCACCCGCGCCGTCGCCACGTCCACCCTGTCGCTTAAAGCCGCCCAATCTCCGAACGACGACATACGGTCCGCCCCTCGTGCCCGCGCGTACGCCTCCGCCAGTGGCGAAAGCTTCAGGTCGTCAACGAAGTACGCTTTCCTCAGACTCTCGCTCAGCGGGGTAGCCACCGCCGCCCCTGCCGGACTCACGTGCTTGAATGACGCCGCAGCAGGCAGCCCCAGCGCTCCCTTCAATTCCTTCACAAGCTGCCACGAGTTCAGCGCGTCCAGCAAATTGATGTATCCGGGGCTGCCGTTCAGCACCTTGATCGGAAGCTTTCCCGCCTTCGCGTACACCCTCGCCGGCACCTGGTGCGGGTTGCATCCATACCTGAGCTGCAGCTCGCGTTCACTCACTCTTCACCTCTCCTTCGATGGCTTAGCCTGTCCGCTCTCGTTCTCCCCTTACTGCGACTTCTTCTTTCCTGACGATCCTGAAATGCCTGCGACGATGGCTGCAATGATGGCAAGCTTCAACGCCGCCAGCCACGATATTCTCGCTGCCACCAGACCCTGCTCAACGGCTCCCGGGAAAAGGTCCGGAACCGTCCACGACCAAAGCACCTTCACCAGCAGCAGCACCAGCACAAAAGCCAGCGCGGCAAGCGCCAGAACCCCGGGCGCAGCCGCGATCAACCACTTCTTCTTCATGCTTTTCCTCTCCTCGTCGGATCCTCAGCTGAAGGCCGTCTGCAAAACGGCACATTAACCGCTTTCTGCGTTCGCAAGCCAAGGGCACATCGCGCCCAACCCCTGCTCAAGCAGGCGCGCGAACCCTTGGTCGTCCTATTTGGGCGCATCCATTCGCCACACGCCAGGGACTTCACGCAGGCTCATTCAGTCACAATCCCGGCCGTCACAAACACCAGCGTTTCGGCCTCCTTCCCCTTCAATCCCCCCAGCATCATCGTTTGCCCATCCTTGAGGCTGACTGTCGATGAAACTTGTCTGGTCCCTATTAGCGGCGGGCCTGCGTCCAGGTCCGGCGCCTCGGGAAGGCGCACGCGGCCATCCATGGTTCTCATGTGCAGCGCAATGGCCACCTCAACCCTACCGTCCTTGATGGTTGGCGTTACAGTAAACTCCGACGCGGGACCTTCCGTTGCCTTTAGCTCGTAAAGGTTTTCCTTCACCTTCTCCATGTAGTGGATTTCGCCGTTGCTTTGCTCGATGGTTGCCTTCTGCCCGTCCTTCGCGAGAACGCGCGGGTTCCACAGCATGTTCGCCTGGATCTCACCCGTTTGCAGCATCTTGCT
>CAZUUK010000043.1:1577-26708 GCA_964622675.1 uncultured Planctomycetota bacterium
TTGTCCATCTCCGTCTCAGGAATCTCAACTACCATACCGCTGATCTGCACCTTCGACTCAGCCTTTGCTTCCGATGGCGCCGCTGCGTTTCCATGCAGCAGCACTGCCAGCACGGCCGCAGCCATCAGAGTCTTCCTCAACATTGCCTCCCTCCTTGCGCTATTGCGCAAAATGCCGAACCTCTAACCCCGCTCCGGCTCGCCGAAACGGTCTCGCTTAAAGACTCGACTTGACCTCATCGAGTACAGTCTTTGCGTTTGGCACCGACTTGAAGAAATCCTCGAGCTTTTCGCACGCGTACTCATCGCAGTGACCGCAGTTGAGCACACCCCTCTCCACGCCGCACTTCCTTATGGGGCACTGTACCGTATAGCCCAGCTTTCTCTTGCTCTCCGTCATGCACCCGTCGCAGTTGATATCCTCCGGCCTGAAAGAGCCGCCGTGCTTCTTCGTCCAGAACTCCGCGACCTTTCTCCGTTCCTCGTCGTCATCTTTCTGCGTTGCTACGAACCCGGGGCACTCGCTGCAAACCAGCCCGCAGCATCCGATTATCTTATCCAAATCCATCACCTCCTCCGGCGCTCTCTATTCCGAATCCCCAAAGTCTCTGAAAACATACTCGAACTTGATGCTCCCTCCGATCTTTATCCTCGGCAGCGTCGGCCGGAGCTCCCTCGATTCCGTGATGTCACCGATCTCACTCCGCTCGCCCAGATCCAGCGCGGACTCGCTTTCGCCGCTTGCCTGAGCCTCTACCGGTGCCTTCTCATCCTCCATCACCTCGATCTCCACCGGCGGCAGCTCGAACGCCCTGGGCCAGTCTACCCAGTACCTGCCACCGAGCTGGTACTTGCCAGGCGAGAGCTTCCAGACCTCGGAACCGATTCGCACATACTCAGCGCCCCACCGTCGGCTTACGCGGACGCCAACATATGACCCCTGCGGCAAAATCTTGCGCTGGAACTCGAACTCCGGCACATTTTCATCCCCGATTCCCCAAGTCGGCTTGACCACAGTCCCATTTGCGTCAACGAACTCAGCCTGCAGCTTATCCACCGTGAAATCTAAGGGCCGCCCCCCGACGTTCTTCAGCTCAAGGATCACCCCCAAGGTCTCAGACACGCCGATCACAGGCTTCTTGACAATTAGCCTTCCCGTAAGGCCGCCAAGTGATTTCGACCATTTCTCTTCAGCTTTGCTTATACCCTCTGCCTTGGGCTTCTCTTCCACAACTTCGACCTCGACGGGTGGCAGCGTGAGCGTGCCTCTCCAGACGTTCTCAGGTTTCTTCCCGGCCCCAGAAAGGAATCTCTCCGACGAATACGTTCCCCCGACCTGATACTTCCCCGGAGCCAGCCTCCACCCCTGCCACTTCATCTCCAGATGCGTCCGCAGTTCGCCGCCTCCGCTCCGCCTGCTCAGCGGGAACCCAAGATATGCTCTCCCTGGAATCACTCCCCACTGCGCTTCTATTCCCGTCTCGCCGGCGATTGCCCACGACGGCAAAAGCCGATGGCCGTCCGCGTCAACGACCTCGATGTCGAACGCCCCAGCCTCCGCCGTCATGAAGCCAAAAGGCTTCCTGCCGACGTTCTCCAGCTCGAGGACCACCTCGAACGATTCCTCCGTCGTGATGACGCGCTCCTCGACGATCAGTCTCCCCCTGAGCCCGTTCACCTCTTTCGACCAATCTCCCGCCGCCCTCTGAGCAAGAGCGAACTGGGGAGCTGCTCCGAGGTACGCGATCAAACCGATAAAGCAACCTAATCTCCCCATAGCCTCCTCCCACTAATATCCTACGGAGAAAACCGCCAAATCTTGCGCGCTTTCGCCTCTAGCTTAGAGCCCTCCTGCTTGCATCGATCACCTCTTCCACCGTCAAAAGCTCCATGCACCTGTGGTCGGTCGGACACTTTCTCCTCTGGCACGGCGCGCACTCGACGTCTTTCCTCACTATCGTCACGCTTTCACAAAAACTCTCCGTCCGCTTCGGGTCCGTCGGCCCGAATATCAATACGGACGGCACTCCGAACGCGACCGCAAAATGCCTCGGCCCCGTGTCCGTCGCCACGACCAGCCTGCTTCTCTTGACCAGCGCCTTTACCGCTCCCAGGCTCACTCCCTCCGCCGCCGCATCCAGCGCTTCGCCTTTCATCTTAGATGCGATTGCCTGGGTTATAGCTTCCTCCGATTTCGCCCCGATTAAGGCAATCCTCGCCCCCGTCTCATCGGACAGCTCATCCGCCGCCCTCGCCCACCTCTCCGTCCGCCACAGTTTTGACGGCCCGCGTCCCGATCCGGGCACTATGCTTATAACTGCCTCGTCCTCCTCCACCCCGTGCCGTTTCAGAAAAGCCTCCGCTTCGCCCGCCTCCTCGCCGGTGACGAAAAGCTCCAGCTTCGGCTCCCTCACCTTTAGCCCCAGCCCCCTCGCCAGCTCGAGATAGCTCCGGACCGTATCCAGCTCTTTCGGCCGCACCGCCTGCGTCAAGAAAAGCCGCCTGAAGTGCATCGCGTGCCCCGCCCTTCGTCTCACGCCGCCCAGAAACGCCGCCAGCGCCGACCGGAACGAGTTCGGGAAAATAACCGCCAAGTCGAATCCTCCTCTCCTTATGCTTCCCAGTGCCTTTCCCATCCACTCTCTTTTCTCGAAAGCCCATAACTCGTCGTACCACGGCCCGCCCGCCAGAACCTGGTCTATCGGCTCCCTGGCCAGGAAAGTGATCCTCGCCTCCTCAAATCCCTCCCTGATGGCGCGGAACGCCGGCGTCGCCATCACCGCGTCTCCCACCGGGTTTGGACAGATTACCAGAACGTTCATAGTACCGTTGCGTAGCCCCATTACCGAAGCCCGTTCAAGCGTCATCATACCCCTCGGGCGAAATCCGCGCTACCGCCGCCGCGATTGACCGGTTCGCTCGCTCGCTCTATAATGGCCTTTCGCCAGAGGAGAAAGCCCTTGGACATTTCATTCTTCGGCGGCCTGCTCATCCTCATCGCCGCCCTTTACGTAATATTCTGGATCTTCGACAGGCTGCACAAGCGTAAGCCCCAGCAGGAGCCTCGCGGCACCATTGACACCCTCTGCTCCTGCAAATGCACCCTTATCTCCGGCGGCGGGATGGTCGTTCTGGGAATAATCTCCCTGGCGGCATCGCCTTCCCAGTTGGGACTCCGCGCCGCCGCTCTCCTCGTCGCGGGTGCATTTCTGCTGGTAATGGGCTCCTTCGGGCGCAAGCGCGCCGAAAAGCCTCCCACCCCGGAGCGCTGACCATGGGCATCCTGGTAACCGGCGGCGCTGGCTTCATCGGCTCTTCACTCCTCCGCCGCCTCTCTGAACTGAACCACAAACTCGTCTGCATAGACAACTTCGACGACTTCTACTCCCCGGAGAGAAAGCGCCGCAACATCGAGCAGCTCGTATCATCCGGCAGAGTGAAGCTTTACGAAGGCGATATCCGCAACGCCGACCTCTGCCTCCGCGTTATGCAAGACCACGCCATTCACACCGTCTACCACCTCGCAGCCCGGCCCGGCCCCCGCCCTTCCCTCAAATCCCCCGTCCTTTATCAGGACGTAAATTGCGGCGGGACGGTTTCACTCCTCGAAGCCTCCGCCAGAGCCGGCGTCGGGAAATTCATCTTCGCCTCGTCTTCATCCGTTTACGGCGGCACCTCCCGCATACCTTTCCGCGAGGACGACCCGGCCGCAGTGCCCTTCTCACCCTATGGCGCAACGAAGCGCGCCTGCGAGCTCTTCTGCCGCGCCTGCCATCACGTCCACGGCCTCTCCGTCATCTGCCTGCGCCTTTTCACCGTCTACGGACCCCGCCTCCGGCCCGACCTCGCCATCTACAAATTCACCCAGCTCCTTTCCAGCGGCAAGCCCCTGCCAATCTACGGCGATGGCTCCTCCGGCCGAGACTACACGTACATATCCGACATCCTGGACGGCCTCATCGCCTGCCTCGACCTCCAGGTCGGATACGAGATCATCAATCTCGGCAACTCACGAGTTGTCCGCCTCCTAGAGCTCGTCCAGCTCCTGGCCGACGGACTGGGCGTGGAACCCAAGCTGGAACGTCAGCCCCCCAATCCAGCCGATCCGCCCCTCACCTGGGCCGACCTCGGCAAAGCCCATCGCCTTCTCGCCTACAGCCCAAAGGTGCCCATAGAGGAGGGCCTCCAGCGCTTCGTCGAGTGGTATAACAAGGAAGTAGCTCCCCGATAGACCCTTGCGAATTCTTCACGTCATAACCAGACTGATTCTCGGCGGCGCACAGGAAAATACCGTCCTCACCGTCGAGGGACTCCATGCACGCGGTCACGACGTCCACCTCGTTACCGGCCCTCCCATCGGCCCCGAGGGCCAGCTTTTGGACCGCGCCCGCCGCGGCGGATTTCCCGTTCACGTCGTTGACCGGCTCCGCCGGCAGGTAAACCCGTTCCGCGACCTCGCCTCGCTCCGCGCCCTCCTCCACCTCATCTCATTTGTCCGCCCCCAGGTCGTTCACACCCACAGCTCCAAGGCCGGCATCCTCGGCAGATTCGCCGCCCGCCGCCTCCGCGTCCCCATCGTCGTCCACACCGTCCACGGCCTCCCGTTTCACCCGTATCAGAGCCCGCTTTCAAATTTCATCTTCGTCAACCTCGAGCGCCTTGCAGCGCGCTGGTCCGACTCCATAGTCGGCGTCGCCGACGCGATGAAAGAAAAGGCCGTCGCCGCGCGCGTCGCTCGCCCAAAAAAATTCATAACAATCTACAGCGGAATGGAGGTTGAACCGTTCCTTTCCGACTCCCCCTCCCGCGACGAGGTCCGAAAGCAACTCGCGCTTGCCCCCGACGAGCTGGTCATCGGCAAAATCGCCCGCCTCTTCGAGCTCAAGGGCCACCACGACGTCCTCTCCGTCGCCCCGGACGTCCTATCCCGATTCCCCCAGGCGCGTCTCCTCTTCGTCGGGGACGGCATCTGGCGCAAGCGGCTACAGCAGCGCGCTCACGACCTTGGAATTGCCGGCCGCGTCATCTTTCACGGCCTCGCGCCCCCCGAGGAAATCCCCGGACTCATAAAGGCCATGGATCTCCTCGTCCACTGCTCCTTGAGGGAAGGACTGGCGCGCGTCCTACCCCAGGCGCTAATCTCCGGCGTACCCGTCGTTTCCTACGACATAGACGGCGCCCGCGAAGTGGTCATCCCCGGGAAGACGGGTTTCCTCGTTCCCCCGCAGGATCTCGAAGCCCTGAAGACCGCCCTTCTTCACGCCCTCTCCGACCTTCCCGCCGCCAAGCGCATGGCCGAAGAAGGGAAAAGCCGCTTCACCCATCGCTTCCGCAGCTCAACAATGGTGGCCGAAATCGAAAAGCTCTACTTCGCACTGGCCCGCGCTAAAGGGCTCCCACTTCGATAGCCTTCCCCGTCCTCATCGACTCGTTCGCCGCCAGGCTCAGCTCCAGCGTTCTCACCGCATCCTCGTATGTGGAGCGGATCGCAGACCCGTCGCCCCTCTGCACCGCTTCAATGAACACCTTATCCTGCACATAATGCGGACGCTCCCGATGTACTCGCTCCGTCACGGCACCCTCTTCTATCACCTTCACGCCCTTAAGGTTTATCTCCACCACCATTCCTTCCGCGAACACGTGCAGCCCCGCCTGGCCGTAGCCCTTCAGGTAATCCGCCGACGTGAAGCTCCCCACGGCCCCGCCCCGGAACCGCACCCCCACCACCGTCGTATCCTCTATGTCGTGGTCCTCGTACGTCCTCCGCATCAGCCCCGAATGCCCCAGCGCGAACACAGTCCCTGCCTCACCCAGAATGTACCTCGCCAGATCGAAAATGTGCGTCGTCTGCTCCACATGCTGGCCGCCCGATTTCGACTTCACCCGCCACCACGGCGTCGGCGGCATGCCGCCCAGCCAGTAACCCAGCACGAGCGGTATCTCCCTGTCCTTCAGCCTCAGCCGCATCTCCTCCACAAGACTGTAATACCGCCAGTGGTAACCCACCGCGCAGATAATCCCGGCGTCTCGGATTGCATCTCTTATCGCAAGCGCCTTCTCCATGCTCAACGCCACCGGCTTCTCCACCAAAAGATGGATCCCCCGCTTCGCCGCCTCTCTCTCCACGTCCGAATGCGCGAACGGCGGCACGCACACGAAAAGCGCATCCGGCTTCTCCCGGCTCAGCATCTCCTTGTAATCAACGTAGACCGTCCCGCCGTGCGACGCCGCAGCCGCTTCCGCCCTCTGCGGATCAACGTCGCAAAGACCCACTATCTCCACATCCTCCATCTCACCGAGCGCCCCGAAATGCGCGTAGTTCGCTATCCCTCCCGTCCCCACGAACGCAACTCTAATAGACATGCCTTCCACCTCTTTCGACCGAGTGCCTTAACGATTATCCGTGGACCCCGCTTGGCTGGCTCACTCAAACATCGCCCTCTCGACGGGGAAAAGACTGCCCCCTCGCTTTCGCAGAAGCCCCATCGCCTTCGCCACGTGCCGCGCCCCGCCCGTAAGCTCGACCGCCGCCTCCATCTCATCGCCTTCCATGACCGCCCTTCTTACGTTCCACACAACCTTGCATCGCTTCCCTACCTCCCAAAGAAGCGGCTTTCTGGATGCGGCGCCCCGCGTCCTCAAAATCAATCGCTTCCTCACTCCCGGCCCCCCGTTATGGCAAGCATCAGCGAAACCTCGTCCCCTTCGTGCAGCTCCCTTTCTTCCCTCCCCTCCCTCCTTACCTCCTCTCCGTTCACGTACACGCTGACAAAACGCTTCAGCCTCCCTTCGTCGTCTCCCAGCTTCCCTCTCATCTCCGGCCATATCTCCCAGAGCCTCGAAAGCGCCTCCCCGACGCTTTTCGCCTCAAGCTCCGCTTCTTCCTTCCCTCCCATGATCCGCGCAAGGGGAGTCATAAGGTGAAGCGTCACGCTCAAAGCCCGGCTTCCTTTCTCAGAGCCTCGGCCATGTCCGTCTTTTCCCAAGTAAAGTCAGGGTCTTTTCTGCCGAAGTGCCCAAAGCACGCCGTCTTCCTGTAGATCGGCCTGATGAGATTCAGCTTCTCTATTATCTTTCTCGGCCGCAGGTCGAACATCTCCCTCACCAGCTTGTCGATCTTTTCCGGCTCAACCCGGCTGGTTCCTTGCGTGTCAATAAGCATCGAAACCGGCTCTGCAACCCCTATCGCATATCCTATCTGCACCTCGCACCGCTTCGCCAGTCCCGCCGCCACGATATTCTTCGCGATGTAGCGCGCCATGTAGCTCGCGCTCCGGTCCACCTTGCTCGGATCCTTCCCGGAGAGACATCCCCCCCCGTGCGAGCCGACCCCTCCGTACGCATCCATTATTATCTTCCTCCCCGTAAGACCCGTGTCTCCGTGTGGCCCCCCTATCACGAACCTTCCCGTCGGATTTATCTTGTAGTCCGTATCTTCGTCAAGCAGCTTCGCCGGGATCACTTTCCTTATCACCATCTCCCGCAGATCCTCCTCCAACCTGTCTCTTCCCACCCCGTCTCGGTGATGCGCCGAAAGCACAACGCAGTCCACCCGGGTCGGCTTTCTTCTATCGTACTCCACCGTAATCTGGCACTTGCCGTCAGGCCTCAGGTATTCCAGCTCCCCCTTCACTCGCACGTCCCTCAGCCGCTGCATGAGCCGGTGCGCCAGCAGGATCGGCAGCGGCATGAACTCCGGCGTCTCGTCGCACGCGTAGCCGAACATTATCCCCTGGTCTCCCGCTCCCTGCTCCTCCGGCTTGTCCCTGTTCACTCCCATTGAGATGTCCGTGGACTGCTCCCTTATCGAAGTTATCACCGCGCACGAGTTGTAGTCGAATCCGAACGCCGGGTCGTCGTAGCCTATGTCTTTGATTATCTGTCGTGCGATCTGTGGAATGTCCGCCCACGCCTGCGTCGTTATCTCCCCCGCGACGAACACCAACCCCGTCGTCACCATCGTCTCGCACGCAACCCGCGCCCTCTCCGGCTCCGGATCGCCTTGCAGGATCGCATCCAGCACCCCATCCGATATCTGATCTGCCACCTTGTCCGGGTGCCCTATCGCCACGGACTCCGACGAGAAAAGATGCCTCTTGTCTTTCATCCTCCACTCCTTCTCTGCTCGGCTGCCGCTCCTCCCTGGCAGCCTTCACTCGAATCCGATTCTGAGGAGCTTATCCAAATCCGAAAGTCTCGGTCGTATTCGTCGAAGCGGCTTCCGTCCAGCTACGCTCGCCTCCGGCGGCCGCCCCGTCACGGCTAACACCGTCAGCTCATCTTCTTGAAGCTTTCCTTCCTCGGTCAGCCGTTTCACCCCCCACACCGCCGCACCCGATTCCGCCCCCCTCACCATCCCTTCCGTCTTCGCCAGCAGCTCCCTCCCCTTCCCGGCTTCCTCTTCCGTAACCACCGCGCCGCCGCCCCCGGACCCTCTCACGGCTCGCACCGCTTCCTCCCCCCACGGCGGGTCAGCCGGGGCCGCGCTCGAAGAGTTCCCCCATGGCCGCACGTTTTCAAGACCCTCTCTCAGCGCCCGGGCGATCGGCGCGCAGCTCTCCGTCTGCACCCCGAAAATCTTCATCACGTTCGAAGCGCCGTCTATAAACCCAAGCGCCGACAATTCCTCTCTCGCCTCAGCCGATTTCTTCGCCAGCAGCCCGCTCGCCATCGGCATAACTAGCTGCCCGGGCAGCCGCCATCCCAACTGTTCCGCCACCTCGAAAACCAAAGTCTTCGCCGCTTCCGCCCAGAACGGCTTCAACTGAAGGTTCACAAAAGCCCATCCGTACTCCTCTGCCGCCTCGCGGCAGAACCATGCCGCCTCTTCCTCCCTGCCTTCAACGAGCACAACCCGCGCTCCCGCCGAAATCCCTCTCGAAAGCTGCCTCATGTCGTTATCCACCGGCGCGAATATGTAGCACGGCACCCCTCCTGCCGCGCAGGCGGCCGCAACCGACCCCGCAAGCTTTCCCAGCGTCGCGCATGCAACCACCTCGAAACCCAGCTCCCCCGCCTTCGCCACCGCCACCGCCGCCAGCCGATCCTCGTAGCGCCCCGTTGGAAAACTCGTCCCCTCGTCCTTTATGTACAGGCGGCTTAGCCCCAACGCCTCTCCCAGCCTCCTGCCCTCCACAAGCCGCGTCCATCCCGTCTTTATCGAGCCGGGGCTCTCAACCGGCAGCCGCTCAACGTAGCGCCACATACTTCTCTCCCGGCCTGCCAGCTCCGCTTTCGTCAGCCTTTTGCCTTCCGCGGTGTACTTCACGTCCAGAAGCCCGAAGCAGCCGTCGCAAAGCCACTTCGGCCCTTCAGCGTATTCCCTGCCGCACCGATTGCAGACCAGCGCTCGCCTCACGCCCTACCCCTTCATCAGAGCAAAAAAAGGCCCCTTCAGAAGATAAGAAGAGGCGAATCAACGCCTGCGCCTCATCTTCCAAAGCTCACCCGCTTTGCGGGACTTAGCACCAGCACAGGGACAATTTCTACCCCTGCCGGTTGCTGTGGCTTCAAAGGGCCCGTCCCTCAGCCACTCTCGATAAGACCTCGGCTCGCTAATATGTTAGATGCGCCTTAGCCCCCGCGTCAAGCGAAAAAACAGGCCAGCCCCGCTCTCTCCCTTCACGTCCACGTCGCTAACGCCTGCGCTCGGCTGCCTTCCCTTCCACTTCCCCCTCGTTCGCCTCCTTCTTCCCTTCAATTATCTCCCCCTCGATCTCAACCTCCTCCATCTCTTTAAGTTGCTTCGCAAGCTGCTTCTGGAACTCCTCCTCCGTGCGCAAGGTCACGTGCCCGTCAACGTGAAGCACCGCCCGCCTCCCGTCCTCCGTCGGCTTCGCCCCCCATGCAACCATCCAAACAGGGGACATCTTTGACAAAGGTATGGGGATCCGGAAATACGTGTAGCCCCATTCCGTCGCCGGCGAAACCAGAATGCTTTCGGCGACCAAGTAATTCTTATCGTGAAGCTCGCGCAGACCTTCGGGAAAGCGCTCCTCGTAGTCGGTCGAATAAAGGTGCATCGCAAGCCCCACCTGCTTAAGGTTGTTCCTCGATGCCGCAAGCTTTGCCTCCAACCTCGCCCTCTCCACCCCTTCCTTCCCCTCCACCCCTATGACAAATTTCAGGAAGGCTTCAGCGACCGCCTCCTCATCCATTCGCTGCGTCATATCCTCGAAGGTGCTCATGACGGCCTTAACCCATCCCTCCGTAAGCATCGTCGCTTCCAGCCACACTCCTCTCGCCACAAGCTCCATCCCCAGCTCGTCCGCCAGAATGTGCCCTTCTAGATACTCCTTCGCCAGCGCGCCGCCAAACATGCTCCCGAACACCTTTTCCACTCCTAGTGAAAAAAGGTCAACCGGCCCCCTAAGCCGTGCGTACCTGTCCGCCTTCCATCTTGCCTTCTCCGTCGTTGCTTCTTCATCAACCCGCCCCAGCGTTTTTTCCGAGTTCTCCTCGGTGAAGATAAGCGCCTCCGCGTAGCGCATGCACACCTCGTCCCTGAGCTTCTTGCCCTCCTCTGTCAACGGGCCGGAAATGCTCGAGTATTTCGTCCACACCTCCCTCGTTCTGTTCCAGAACTTCATTGAAAGCCTCTCGCTCCCCTTACGCGACGGCTGCAGCGGATAAGTCAGTCTGCTGAGCGCCTCCGCCGCTTCCCTTGCCTGCGGCACCAGCAAAATGCACCCGAAAAGATAATCCCTCCCCGCAAGCTTCTTATCCTTTTTCGCCCTCTCGAAAGGCAGGTCCACCAGGAACTTCAGAAAAGGATCCAGCTCATCCTCTAGCCCTGCAAACGCAATAGCATCCGCCTCGCACAGAAACTCCAATTCGAATATCCGGTCCCCCTGAGTCGCTTGCCGGCCCTCCGCCACTTCCAGCATCTCCTTCCTGCGCCACTCCACTTCGAAGCCGTCCATATCCCTTCCCATTTCCGTTATGAATCCAAGCTTCCCCGAGCCAAGCTCGCCATCCACAACCTCCATATACTTCGCCACTGTCTCCTCCACGGCCGCCTTCTGCTCCTCCTCCCCCTTATCGCTCAGCTCCTCCTCAACATAGCTCTCAGCCATTTCCCCCAGCCACCTTCTCGCATGCACCTTCATCCTCGCCCTGAACTGCTCCACGCTCGGCACAGGAGCCGTTTTCCTACCGCGCTCCGCCGCAAGCCCCGGCGAAAGGGACAACCCCACAGCCAGCAGCAAACCAAATATCGCACCAACCTTCCTGCCGACTCCTTTCATCGCCGTTTCCCTCCTTCCTTATTCTCCCTCTATCAGCTCGACCTCAAGCCCCTTCTTCGCCATCTCCTCTACCTGCACCTCCAGCTTTCTCACGAACTTGTCCTCTGTCATTGTCTCCACATGCCCGTCAACGAAAAGCGCCAACCTCGTACCGTCTTCTATCGGCACGCTCTCCCACACCACCATCCAGCCCGGATGCGAAGCGGCCCCGGTGGAAATGCTCAGGTAGGTATAGCCTCTCCCCGTCGCGGGAGAAAACGCCAGCTCCTTGTTGGTAAGGTACATCTTCCCTTCTGCGAAAAGCTCGGCAAGGCTCTCCGGGAATTTCTCCTTGTAGTCTGTCGAGTAGATGTGCATAGCGAGACCGAGCTGCTTCATTTGATTCTTCGATGCAGTTTTCTTTTGCTCCAGCTCCGCCTCCCGGGCCGACATAGCCTGCTTTTCCTCGCCCGGCTTCCCCGGCTTCTTTTCCGCAAGCTCCGGGAAGGCCTTCTCCGCCGTCATCTCCAAAGCCACCCGCCGCCCGTTCCTCAGGCCCGTTGCTTCCAGCCAAAGTTCCCTCGTAACGAGCTCTAACCCGGCCCCGTCCGAAAGCAGCTTCCCTTCCGCGTGCTCCTTAGTCAGAATCTCCCTCAGCCCCGGCAGCAAGCTCACCTCCGGCGGCACAATGCCCGACACGTTCGTCAGGCGAACGTACCTCTCCGCCTTCCATTTCGACGCCCCGTCCGTTTCCTTCGCCTCCATCCTCTCCATCGCCTTTGCCGAATCCTCTTCACTGAAAACGAGCGCATCGCCGTATCGCCCGATCAGCTCTGCTTCCGTTTTCTCGCTCAGTCTTCGAAACGACTTCGGGTGCTTCGTCAGCACCTCCCTCGCCTTCTTTCCCAGCTCCCTGGAAAGCCGGTGGCTCTCCGTTTCCGGCGGCGGGGTCGCCAGCGGGTAGGCCAGCTTCTCCAGAATCCCCCAGCCCTTCTTCGCCTGCTGCCCGAGAAGGATGCACGCAAAAACGTAATCCTTCGCCGCAAGCGCCTTCCCTTCCGCCGCTCGCGCGTTAGGAAGCTCCATCAGAAACTCCAGAAACGGCTCCACGTCTTCCATCCCCGCGAACGAAATCGCATCCGCCTCGCACAGAAACTCCAACTCAAACACCCACGCCTCCGCCGTTGACCTGCTGCTCATCGCCGCCTTCAGTATCTCTCTCCGCGCGCTCTCCCGCTTATAGTCCCGAAGCCTCCTCCCCTCCCACGTTATGAAAGCAAATTCCTTCGACTCCAGCTCCTTCTCCAAAGCCTCAATGCACCTGGTCACGATCTCCTCTGCGGCCTTCTTTCGCTCCTCCTCGCTTTTCTCGCCCAGTTCCTTTTCGGCGTAGCTCTCCGCCATATCCTCCAGCCACCCCCTCATGTACACCTTCATCCGCGCCTCGAACTGCTCCACGCTCGGCACGGTCGCCTTCCTCTTCTCCTCCTCCGCCGCAAGCCCAGGGCAAAGGGACACGGCAATGACCACGGATACTCCAAGAAAAACGCCCGCCCTGCGCCAGAGCCTCATGTTCATCCTTGTACTCCTTTCCCGGGGTTTCCCCAGCCTTTCAGGCTTATCTCGCCGTTAATCGCCGCAGCTCCGCTACACCGCCTCTTCGGCAAAAGTATATACGGAAACGGACCGGCCTCGTCACAAATTAACCGCTGCCTTGGAAATATGCCCCCGGCTCACGCATATCTCACTCCCCGCAGGCAAATCCCCTCCTCTGGGAGCCCGCCGCCTCCTTCCCTACTCCTTGCCCAGCAACTTCACGAACTGCTTGTAGAAGCCCTTGTCAAACACCTCGCCCATGTTCCCCATCAGGTCCAGCGCGCTGTAGCTGTTCATCGCACCCTTGTATGGCCGCCGCGTCGTCAATGCATCGAAGACATCCGTCACACTCGAAATTCGCGCGTAAGGATGCAGATCCTTCCCCGAAAGATGGTCCGGATACCCGCTTCCATCCAGCCTCTCGTGATGGTGCCTCACTATCTCGTAGGACGGCCGTGGTATAACCGACGTCTCCTGGAGCAGCTCCACCCCCCACTCCGGGTGGTGTTTCACTATCTCAAACTCCTCCCCCGAAAGCGGGCCCCGCTTGTTCAAAAGCGTCGTATCTATCTTGCTCTTGCCGATGTCGTGAAGCAGCGCCCCCACCCCTATCTCGTTCAGGTCTTCTGTGCTCTTGTAGCCCACCGCGTCCGCCAGCGCAACCGTATACAGGCAGACGTTCACAGAGTGCGTGTACGTCCGGTAATCGTACGACGTTATCGCCACCAGGTGTCTGAAAGACTCCCTCCCTCGCATAACGAACGAAACCGTGTGTTCCGCAACGGTCGTCGCCCTCCTTATGTTCTCCGTCGAAGTCGGGTTATCCAGAATATCTTCCAGCAAGTTGGTGGAAGTGTCATACACCAGCTGCGCCTTCCGCGCCTCCGGCAAATCCGCATCCCGAAGTATATCCGTCAGGTGCTTCTCCACGTATCTAAGGTAGCTCTTTCGCTCATCCCGCTTAAGATAGAGAGTGTGCACCTTGTTGGACAGCAGTTCCCGGCGGTTTTTCTCCGTGAACTCCAGGTTCGCTCCCCTGTACAGCACGTATTCGTTGCGCACCTTCATGTAGAGCTCGAAGTCCAGCAGGCTGTCAATCCGAATGCTGTCCAGCTGGACCGGGAAGTACCACTTCTCGGAGTCCATAGCCCTTCTCCTATCGCTGCCCTTCTTCCGCCAGCTTGTCCTTTATCTCCTTCAACTTCAGCATCGCTTCTATCGGCGAGAGGCTTTCCACATCCAGCTTTCGCAGCTCTTCCAATGCCGGATGCGGCTCGGACTGGAAAAGCGTAAGCTGCGCGTGGCGAACCCTCGGCCCCTCCTTCTTAGAATCCGCTCCCTTCGCCGGCCCCGCCACCGGCGCCTGCGACTCCAGATTCTCCAGTATCTCCTCCGCCCTCCCTATCACCTCTTTGGGCACCCCGGCCAGCTTCGCCACGTGGATGCCGTAACTCCGGTCCGCAGACCCTCTCACTATCTTCCTGATGAAAATTATCTCCTCACCCCACTCCCTCACCGCCACGTTATAGTTCGCCGCCCCCTCCAGCACCGACGCAAGCTCCGTCAGCTCGTGATAGTGCGTCGCAAACAGCGTCCTCGCCCCCGTCCTCTGGTGAATGTACTCCGCCACCGCCCACGCGATGCTTATCCCGTCGAACGTGCTTGTCCCCCTGCCCACCTCGTCCAGAACCACAAGGCTCCTCGCCGACGCGTTGTTCAAAATATTCGCCGCCTCTATCATCTCCACCATGAACGTTGACTGCCCCTTCGCTATCTCGTCCGAAGCTCCCACCCTCGCGAATATCCTGTCCGCAACCCCTATCCTCGCCCTCTTCGCCGGAATAAAGCTTCCCATCTGCGCCATAAGCACCAGTAGCGCCACCTGCCTCACGTACGTTGACTTCCCCGCCATGTTCGGCCCCGTGATTATCAAAAGCCGGTTCTCATTCCCGTCCAGCAGCGCGTCGTTCGGCACGAACGCCTCCTCCGTCAGCGTCTTCTCGAGAACCGGGTGCCGCCCGTCCTCTATCTCGATCGCATCCTCCTCCGTCATCTCCGGCCTCGTGTACGAATTCTCCGCCGCCGCCGTCGCCAGGCTTCCCAGCACATCCACCAGCGCCACCCTCTCTCCCGCCTCCATCAGCCGCCCCGTCGCCTTCGCCACCTCGTTCCGCACCCCCACGAAAAGCTCGTACTCCAGCTCCTTCGCTCGCTCATCCGCCGTCAGCACCTTGTTCTCGTATTCCTTCAGCTCCGGCGTTATGTATCTCTCCGCATTCTTCAGCGTCTGCTTCCTCACGTAGTCCGGAGGAATTCTTTCAGCGTGCGTATGCGTCACCTCGATGTAGTATCCGAAAACCCTGTTGTAGCCCACCTTCAGCGACGGTATCCTCGTCCGCCTCACCTCCCGCTTCTGAAAGTCCGAAATCCACCTCCTCCCGTCCCTTCTCACGCCCCTTATCTCATCCAGCTCATCCGAGTATCCATCCCTTATAACCCCTCCCTCCCTGATCGTCATCGGCGCCTCCGGCGAAATCCCCCTTTCGATCAACTCCCTAACGTCCTCCAGCATCTCCATTCCTTCAGCCGTCTCCGCAAGAATTCCCGACGGGCAATCTGCCAAAAGCTCCTTGATTTCCGGCAGCAGGCCGAGCGACTTCGCCAGCCCAAGGAGGTCCCTCGCATTCGCACGCTCGGAAGCTACCTTTGCCGCAATCCTTTCTATATCGGCCATTTCTCCGAGAAACTCGCGCAGCCTCCCTCTTTTCCCCGCATACTCCACCAGGTCTTCCACACCCTGCTGCCTCCTCCGTATCTCGCTCACGCCCCTAAGCGGCAGCAACACCCACTTCCTCAGCAGCCTCCCGCCCATCGGCGTGCACGTATTGTCCAGCACCCACAAGAGACTCCCCCTTCGCTCTCGTCCCACCGCCGTCTCAACAAGCTCCAGCGCCCGCTTCGTCGCCTCATCCATCATCAAATACGCCGAGCCCTGGAACGGCGATATCTTCCGAATATGACCAAGCGGAGCCTTGTGCGTCTCCTCGAGGTAATTCACGATCGCCCCGGCCGCCGAGACCGCCGCATCCATCCCCGCTACCCCGAAACCTTCCAGACCCTTCGTCCCCAGAAGCCGCGTCAACTTCGAGTATGCGTTCCTCCTCTCGAACGCCCAATCAGGCTGCAGCGTCACCGTACCCTGCGTAACGGCCCGCACCCGCTCCGCCAGCTCCTCCTCGTCCTCCGCCACCAGGCATTCGGCTGGAGAGACCCTTCCCAGCTCCGTCGCCAGACCCGTCTCATTCACCTCCTCCAACTCGAACTCCCCCGTCGAAAGCTCCACCCACGCAATCCCCATCCTATCCCCATCCCGGCGCACCGCCGCCAGGTAGTTATGCCGCTTCGCCTCCAGATACTCCTCGTCCGTCAGCGTCCCCGGCGTCATCACCCGCGTCACCGCCCGTTCCACCAGCCCCTTTGCCTCCTTCGGATCCTGCACCTGATCGCAGATCGCCACCTTGTATCCCGCCCGAAGCAGCCTTCGGATGTAACTGTCCGCCGCGTGCGCCGGCAACCCGGCCATCGGCACTGCTTTCTCCCCCTTGCTGCGCGACGTCAGCGCAAGCCCCAGCACCCGCGAAGCCACCTTCGCGTCCTCGTAGAACATCTCGTAAAAATCGCCCATCCGGAAAAAGAGCACCGCCTCCTCGCACTCGCTCTTCATCCGGTGGTACTGCCGCATAGCGGGCGTCAAATCTCGCATCCACGACCCTTCCACTGGCTCGCCTAGAATCTAACACTGGGGCTCCGGCGTTTCAACTACCAGCGCCGCAAAGCTCCCAATTCCGCTTCTCCCTCCACAGCGTCCCGCTCCTCCCCCTCGCTTGACACCCCGCCTGCCCCCTGATATTATGAATTAGTTATACCTTTGCTCCCCCAGACTTGCCTTTCGAGGTAGCGTCATGAAAGTCATCGAAGCTCAGCGCGTCGGCATCTTTGTTGACGTTCAGAACATGTACTATGCCGCACGAGATATCTTCGGCGGCCGACTCAAATTCCCCGAGCTCATCGACACCATCGTCAAAGGCCGTCAACTCGTCCGCGCCATCGCTTACGTCATCGAGAACAACACCAGCGACCAGTCCGCCTTCTTCACCGTCTTGGAGTCCACCGGCTTCGAGGTGAAAAGCAAACCCCTTCGCGTACGGCCCGACGGCACGTCCAAGGGCGACTGGGATATGGGCATCGCACTCGACGCCCTCGCCCTCAGCGACAAAGTTGACGTCATCGCCCTCGTCTCCGGCGATGGCGACTTCACGGAGCTCGTTTACTTCCTTCGATCCAGAGGCGTCCGCGTAGAAGTCTTCGCCTTCGCCGGAACCACCGCCGAATCCCTGATGAAGGCCGCCGACCAGTACACCCCTCTCGTCGAAGAGCACGTCATGCCCGTAACCAAAAACCGCCGCGCCCCCGCCCCACCCGAACCCGCCCAACGCCGCAGAAATACTCCCACCCAACCCGTTCCGGTTGAAGACGAATTCGCATCTGGAATCTTTCAATAATAGCCCCCTTTCGAAGGAGAAAGCGGATGAAACTCACTCCCGGAAAGCTCGCCAAGCTCAAGAAAGAATACCGCGGATATCTTAAGGGCGCTCGCCTCGGCGCCTTCTTCAAAGACTTCGGCATTCGTTTCGCCGCCGGCCACTGGTGCGCAAGCGAGTTCGCCGACCGCTTCTGCCCCGGCGGCTACAGCGCCGACTTGCCCTCCTTTGACCGCTCCGTCATAGGTCAGATCGAGCGCGTCGCCGAAGCCGGCATCAAAGGAATCGAGTTCCACAACTCCTTATTCCTCAACGAAAAGGACAAACCTGACGAAAGGATCATAAAGGAGGTGACAACGGCCCTCCGAAAGCACGGGCTCACGCCTACTAACATGAACATAGACCTCTGGGGCACCGCAAAGTGGAAACTCGGCGGCGTTACCAACCCAAGCCCCGCGAAAAGAAGGAAGGCCGTGAAAATCTCCCTCGACGCCGTTGACCTCGCCGTCCGGCTCGGCTGCTCCTCGGTCGCCCTCTGGCCGGGCGCCGACGGCTGGGACTATAACTTCGAGGTCAACTACGGACGGCAGCTCACATGGTTCATTGATGCTTGCACACAGGTAAACAAAAAGGCGAAAAGGCGCGGCCTCCGCTTCGGAATCGAAGCCAAACTCCACGAGCCGCGTGAAGGCAACATGATCGCCTCCACCACTCACAAAGCCATGCTCGTCGCACAGAAGGTCAACCAGGCCTCCGGCGGCAGGAACATGGGCGTCGCTATTGACTACGGCCACGAGCAAATGTACGCCGTCGAGCCCGCCGACAACCTCTACACCGCCCGCATTATGGGCGTCCCCGTCGTCAACTTCCACATCAACACCGCAAAGCTACACTCCAACGACGAAGACCGCGTCACCGGCACCGGCGACATCTGGCGCTTCGTTGACTTCTGCTACGCCGCCATCGATACCGCCTACGACGGCTGGTTCGGTGAAGACCAGTTCACCTACAGAATGGATCAGGTCAAGGCTATGGCGCTTTCGCGCGAGCTCTTTGCCAACCTCATGAAAAAGGCTCTCAAAATCTACGCCATCCGCGACCAGCTCCACAAAGCCCAGCGCACCGGCGACGCCGGGGAAACCATTGATGTCGTCAAGGAGATCATGCTCACAGGGTAGCCCATGACGACCGACGTCACCGACATAGCAGCCTACGTAAATGACCTATGTATCCGCGCAAAGCGCGCCTCCGCCGAACTGGCCGGGGAGACTTCCGCCAAAAAGAACCGCGCCCTCGAACTTATGGCGCGGGCCATCAGCGACCAGGCGGACTTCCTCGCCAGTGAAAACGAACGCGACCTCCAGGCCGCACAGAAAGCCGGCCTATCCTCAGCCATGATCGACAGACTCAAGCTCACCCCTTCCCGCCTCGAATCAATGGCAAGCGCCGTTGACGTCGTCCGAAACCTCCCCGATCCCGTCGGCGAGATCATCTCCGGCACAACCCGCCCCAACGGCCTCCGCATAATGAAGGTCCGTGTCCCTCTGGGCGTTATCGGCTTCATCTACGAATCCCGCCCAAACGTCACCAGCGACGCCGCCGCTCTTTGCCTTAAGTCCGGAAACGCCGTCATCCTCCGCGGCGGCAAGGAAGCCATCCATTCCAATCAGGCCATCGTATCCATCCTCAAAAAATCCCTCCAGCAGGCCCGGCTTAGCCCCGATGCAATCCTTCTCGTCGAAACCACCGACCGCGCCGCCGTCGGACATCTCCTAACAGCCGACAAGTACGTTGACGTCATAATCCCACGCGGCGGCGAAAGCCTCATCCGCCGCATCGCCGACGAATCCTCCATCCCCGTCATCAAGCATTACCTCGGCATCTGCCACACTTACGTCCACAGCCAAGCCGACCTCGATATGGCACTCAAAGTCTGCCTCAACGCAAAGCTGCAGCGCCCCAGCGTCTGCAATGCGATGGAAACCCTCCTCGTTGACGAAGCCGTCGCTCTGCAGTTCCTTCCCAATCTCATCGCCCAGCTCCGAAAAGCCGGCTGTGAAATCCGCGGCTGCAAAAGAACGCTCGAAATCGTCCCCGACGCGAAACCCGCCGACGAGGCCGACTGGTCCACCGAATACCTCGACCTGATCCTATCGGTCAGGATCGTCCCCTCCCTCCAAGAAGCCATAAACCACATAAACACCTACGGCTCCCGCCATTCCGACGCCATAATCACCCGCGACTTCGACGCCGCAACGAAGTTCACCAGCGAAGTGGACGCCGCCACCGTCTACGTAAACGCCTCCACCCGCTTCACCGACGGCGGCGAGTTCGGAATGGGTGCCGAAGTAGGAATAAGCACCGACAAGCTCCACGCCCGCGGTCCCATGGGCTTGCCTGAGCTAACCACATACAAATTCGTAATCTTCGGCAGCGGCCAGGTAAGGCAGTAGCCTGCCAAGGAGAGTGCAAAAGTGCCCGAAATCCTCGATCAGGACGAAGTTGAAGCCCTACTCGCCGCCATTGACGAAGGCGAGATCAAAGCCCCCGGCGCACCCGCTGAAGTAACCCAGTACGCATCCTACGACTTCGGTCGGCCCGAGCGCGTCTCAAAAGACGAAGCTCGATCCCTCGAAGCTCTCCACATGGATATAGCCCGCAACCTCAGCGCCACCTTCTCCGGGCTCCTCAGAAGCATCGTCGAGGTCAAGCTCGCTTCCGTCGAAGAGATAATATACTCCGAGTTCATCCTCTCCGTTCCCAATCCCACCTACCTCAACATAATAAATGCCAAGCCCCTCGAAGGCGAAATGGTTCTCGAAATAAACCCCTCCATCACCTTCCCCATCCTCGACAAACTCCTCGGCGGCGCATCCGAAGAGGTCTCCGTCCCCAACCGGCCCCTAACCGAGATTGAGCTCCGCCTCATGGACAAGATAATCACCCGCGTCGTTGGCGCCCTCAACAACGAGTGGTCCAAAATAAAGCCCGTCGAGTTCAAAGTCGTTGACACCGAGTACAACCCTCAGCTCCTCCAGATAATCCCTCCCACCGAAACCGTCGTACTCGTCGGCTTTGAAATAACCCTCGGCGGCTTCAGCGGCATGCTGAACTTCTGCATACCCTTCGTCAGCCTCGACCCCTTCCTTGACCAGCTTTCCACACGGCGCTGGCGCGCCTACACCCGCACAAAAGCCCAGCCTGAAGCACTCCCCGCCATACAGGCCACCGTCAAAAACGCCTACCTGGACCTCGCAGCCTACCTCGCCGAAACCACCATCACCTTAAGAGACTTCCTCGAACTCCAGCCCGGCGACATAATCCAAACCGAAAAACCCACCTCTCAGCCCGCCACAGTCTACGTTCAAGGTCGCGCCAAATTCCTCGCCAGCCCCGGACGCTTGCGCCGCAAAAAAGCCGTCCTCATCGTAGGAGAGGCCCCCGGCTCCCGCCCTTCTTCCTCCTGACCTCGTATACCGTCACGGGTGACTGCCTCCCCTTCACCCGCGCAGGCGGCAGCTCGATAAACTCCAGCGACCCATCTGACTTCACCCCGTCGTACGTGGATTGCGAGATCAAGACCTGAAAATAGTTCGCTATGCCGCATAACCTCGCCGCCAGATTCACGTTGTCCCCTATCGCCGTGTACGTCATCCTCCTCTGGCTCCCTATGTCTCCCAGCACCACCATCCCCGTGTTGATCCCCACCCCCACGCGGATCGAATCCTCCCTTCCTTCCACTTCCATCTCCTGCAGCCCCTCCACTATATCCAACCCGCATTCCACTGCTCGCCTCGCCATGTCCGCCCCCTGGAAAAACGCCATCACTTCGTCCCCGCTGTACTTGTCCACTATCCCCTTGTGCTGATAGACGATCTCCGCCTGCCTCGCCAGGTGCATGTTCAAAACGTCGAACACCCTCGTCGGCGGCGTCTTCTCGGAAAAACGTGTAAACCCCCTGATGTCTGAAAACATCACCGTCACGTTCCTCCGAAGCCTCCGCGTCGGCGTCCTCAGCGTCGCCAGTTCCCGCTTCGTCACCCTTTCCGGACTCAACACCCTCGCAACCGACTCCGACAGAAACCTCATCCTCGCAAGCAGTCTCGTCCGTGCCACCACCTCCACCGCATCCAGCGGCTTTGTAAGAAAATCATCCGCACCCGCCTCCAGAACCGCCCTCTTCCCCTCCGTCGAAGTACCCCTCTCCACAATCATCAGTATGGGTATCTCCCCCAACCTCTCATCCCTCCTCGCCTCCCTCGTCAGCTCCCCGGGCTCCATGTCCGGAAGTGCCTCGTCCACTATCAGAAGATCGAACTTCTCTCCCTGGAAAAACTCCTTCGCCTCCATCCCCGTACTCGCGCACACAACCTGGAAGCCCTCCTCCCCCAGCAGCCTCTTTAGCGATTCCGCCACATCGGACGCTTCCGAAGTTACAAGCACCCTTGTCAAATTCTCCAACTCTCTCCTCCTGTCGGACCAACGGATCTTACCCGCCCCCTTCCTTTCGTCAAGCTAAACATCAACGCGCACCACTTTTTGGGATGGACATCTACGCTCTTCAATGCTAACATTTATTAGTGGGGGAAGTTATTTATCTCCTAAAGGCCGAAGCTTCATGTTGTGGATAATCATCGCCGCGTGTGTCGTTCTCGGCGCGGCGCTTCTGTTCGTTAATATAAGACTCCTTAACGGCGGCCTGTGGGTCAACCTGGAGGCACCGCGCAGGGCCGCAAAGTGTCCCTGGTGCGGCTTTCCCGCGCGCGAGTTCCGCAAGTCGGAGCTGATCAAGGTCGGCAAACAGTTATGTCCCAACTGCGGGCGCAACATGTTGGAGAGGTAAGCCCTTCACCCGGC
Organism: uncultured Planctomycetota bacterium; assembly: GCA_964622675.1. Classification (GTDB taxonomy): domain Bacteria; phylum Planctomycetota; class DG-23; order CAZBND01; family CAZBND01; genus CAZUUK01. Next base: position 23,796 of record CAZUUK010000043.1, read on the forward strand.
GGCCCCCCCCGCAAAGCCACCCTTATATACAATCCCATCTCCGGCATGGGTTTCGCCCGGAAAAAGATCGCCGCCCTCACGCGCGGCCTCCAGCGCTGCGGATTCGCCGTCGAGCTGGCGCAAACCCAACGCCGCGGCGACGCAAAACGCCTCTCCTCCTCCCTTCGTGACGACTGCTCCCTTCTGGTCGTCGTCGGCGGCGACGGAACCCTCAACGAAGTGATAAACGGACTGCGACCCCAATCCCCCCCCATCGCCGTCGTCCCCTCCGGTACCGCCAACGTCCTCGCTAAAGAGCTCGACCTCCCAAAGCGCACCGCCGGCATCTGCCAGATGTTCTCCTGCAGCCGTTCGAGAGAACTCGACCTCGCCACCGTCGGCGGCCGCCGCTTTCTGCTGCTCGCCAGCGTCGGCTTCGACGCACAGGTCGCCCTCGTCCTCTCCTCCGAAAGAAAAGGCCGCATCGGCATACACTCATACATCGGTCCCATCATACGCACCCTCCTTCGCTACCGTTCCCCCCGCCTTCACATCGAAATAGACCGTGGCCGCACCTCACGCGTCGGAAGCCTCGTCATCATCTCCAACGTCTCCTCCTACGGCGGCCCCCTTCAGGTCGCCCCTAACGCCGTCCCCGACGACGGCATGCTCGACATTTGCGTCTTCAAGGGAACCACCCGCAGCGACATATTCCGTTACTTCTGGGGTGCCTACTGGAGAAGAATATCCCTCTTCGACGACGTCGAGTACATCCGCGCCCGCGAGGTCACCGTAACCGCAAACCGCCCCGTCCCCATCCAGGTTGACGGAGACTTCGCCGGCTGGACACCCGCCACATTCCACCTCGAAAAATGGGGAGTCAAATTCATCGTCCCCGACGTCACCCCGACCGGAAAGCGCCGAAATGCCTCTCAGTAACCTCCTCTTCTCCTTTCCTTGTCTCGCCGCCCGCCCGTCAACCCCGCCCCGCTCGCCGACCTGAGCAAGGTTCCGCCAAAATGCCCCGTCACGCTCACAAACTCCCCATATCCGCATATCCGATCGCCCGAATCGCCGTTAATCTTCCCACCCGCAGAGAGTTCGACTACTCAATTCCGCCCGGACTCCGCGGGGGCCTCCAGCCTGGAATGCGCGTCCTCGTACCCTTCGGTCCCCGCACCCTTGAGGGCTTCTGTGTCGCTCTCTCCATGAAGGCCGAAGTCGCCGAGACCAAGCCCATCTATAAGCTCATCGACCGCTCCCCCAGCATCTCGCCCTCCATGCTTCGCCTCACCCGCTGGATAGCCGATCATTACTTCTGCTCCTGGGGACAGGCGCTTCACGCCGCCCTCCCCACCGGCGTTCGAAGAGGAACCCGCCCCCGCACGACCTCCGTTGTCCTCCCGGCGGCATCCGAGGAGATTCTCAAACGAGAAGCCACCGCGCTCGAAAAGCGGGCCCCGAAGCAGGCTCGCGCCCTTCGCCTCCTGCTCGAATTCCAGGGGCCTTTCACCAAAGCCGAACTCGCCAATTTGGCCCACTCAAGCCCCTCGGTCATAGACGCGCTTGGGAAAAAGCGCCTCATCACATTTCACTCTCGCCCCGCCGAAAATCTCTGGTTCGAGGATGTCCCCAAGACAACCCCTCCCACTCCAACCGCCGAGCAGGCCCAAGCCTTGGATCTCATCTTTAATAGAATCGAAGCCGGCGGCTTCGAGGTCTTCCTCCTCCAGGGCGTCACCGGAAGCGGAAAAACCGAAATCTACCTCCGCGCCATCGAGCGCGTCGTCGCAAAGGGGAAGCAGGCCATCGTTCTCGTCCCCGAGATCTCCCTCACCCCTCAGACCGTCCGCAGGTTCCGCGAGCGCTTCAGCGACGTCGCCGTCCTCCACAGCTCCCTCACCGAAGGCCAGCGCCGCGACCAGTGGCTCGCCCTGCGCTCCGGCCGCGCCTCCGTTGTTATCGGCGCCCGCTCCGCCATCTTCGCACCCGTCGCCGACCTCGGCCTTATCGTCATGGACGAAGAGCACGAAAACACCTTCAAGCAGGAAGACGCTCCCCGCTATCACACTCGCGACGTCGCCATAAGGCGCGCCCAGCTTGAAAACGCCGCCGTCATCCTCGGCACCGCCACCCCTTCCCTCGAATCCTACTACAGCGCGCTCGCCGGCCGCTTCACCAGGCTCCTCCTCCCGAAAAGGGTCGAAAAGCGCCCCCTCCCCGAAGTTGACACAGTCGACATGGCACTCGAACTTGGCGACCGCCGCCGCCGCGCCATCCTCTCCGGCACCCTTCAGCGCCTCATGAAAGAAGCCCTCGCCCGCGGCGAGCAGATAATCCTCTTCCTCAACAGGCGCGGCTTCTCCACCTACATCTTCTGCCCCCGCTGCGGCTTCGTACTCCGCTGCCAAAAATGCGACATCTCCCTCACCTATCACCGCCGCCTCGACAAAGCCATCTGCCACTACTGCAACTACGAGGCAGACGTCCCCGAACGCTGCCCCGAATGCCACTTCCCCGCCATAAAGGCCTTCGGAATGGGCACCCAGCGCATAGAAAAAGAAGTCGCAGAAATCTTCCCCGACTACTGTGTCACCAGAATGGACAGCGACGTCACCCAGAGCCGCGGCTCCCACCACCGCATCCTCTCTGACTTCCGCAGCGGCCGCGTTCACATCCTCCTCGGCACACAGATGATCGCCAAAGGACTGGATTTCCCAAACGTCACCGTCGTCGGCGTGATAATGGCCGATACAGCCTTAAACCTCCCCGACTATCGCGCCGTCGAGAGAACCTTCCAACTCCTCTCCCAGGTCGCCGGCAGAACCGGCCGCGGCCCAAAAGGCGGACGCGTCGTCATCCAGACCTATCGCCCGCAGCACTACTCCATTAAGGCCGCCGCCAAACACGACTACGAGGCATTCGCATCAAAGG
>CAZUUK010000044.1:0-4935 GCA_964622675.1 uncultured Planctomycetota bacterium
AAGAGGCCGCTTAAGTTCGACTGGTTCTGGCAGAAGCCGGAGCCGAATACGTTCGGGACGCACGAGTTCATCGAGCTTTGCAGGCGAGTTGGGACGGAGCCCTATATCTGCACGAACTTCCACACGGGGTCGCCGGAGGAGTCGGCGGCGTGGCTGGAGTATTGCAATGCTCCCGCGGATCGCGGCGAGGGGAAGCGCCGGGCGGAAAACGGGCATCGGGAACCGTTCAATGTAAAGATATGGAGCGTGGGGAACGAGACCTGGGGGTTCCCGCCGGAGGAAAACGCCAAGGGGTTCATAGAGCACTACCGGGCGATGAAGAAGGTGGACCCGGAGATAGAGACGATAGCGGTGGGTTCTTCAGGGCATCGGCCTGAATGGAACGAGCCGCTGATCAAGATCGCGGGCGAGTACTTCGACTACATTTCGATCCATCACTACACGGACACGAGGCCGAGGGTCGGGAAGGTGTTTCTGGATCCGCGGAAAGAGGAAGTGTACCTGGCGATTGTGGCAGCGCCGGTTCACGTGGAGAGGTTCCTGGGCGAGCTGATAGAGATGCTGGAGGATTTGCTGCCGGATAGGCCCGAGGTGGGGATAGCTTTCGACGAGTGGAACGTGTGGCTGGAATCGAGGCAGGGGCTGGCGCACAACTACGCGCTGAGGGACGCGGTGTATGCGGCGGGGATTCTGAATGCGATGCACCGGCTGGCCGCGCGGGTGAAGATAGCCAACCTGGCGCAGCTTGTGAGATGCCTCGGGGCGATCCAGGTGGATGGGGAGACGGCCTTTCCGACGCCGCTTTATTCCGCGATGAAGCTTTACTCGACGCTGGCTGAGGAGATAGCGTTGGAGACGGAGGTCTCGTGCGGCGGATTTGACAGCATGGCGCTCAACAGCGTGCCAGCGCTGGAGTCGGTGCCGTATCTGGACGCATCGGCGACGGTCAGCGCGGACGGCAAGAAGGCGGCTATTTTCGTGGCGAACCGGCATCCGTCCGAAGCGGTAGGGGCAGCGCTGGATTTCGGCGGGCTGAAGGCTCCAGGGCCGGTGCGCGTCGATCAAATTGCCGGGTCTTCGTGGCGGGATATGAACACGTTCGAAGAGCCGGAGAAGGTGACGCCAACGAATGGGGAGCTGATGGGGCTTCCTGCCAGCTACGGCTTTCCGGCTCACTCGGTGACGGTATTTTCCTTCGGTGTTGATAGCAGCTAGAAAGGTGCCGCATGAAGGAGATAAACGGAGGCCAGTCGAGGGCCTACCGCGTTGGGAGCAACGAGCGGAATAATGGCTATCCGGCGCTCTGCTTCGACGGGGAAGAGAGGCTGTGGATTGCGTGGACCGCGGCCGAGGGGGACGCGGAGTCGGTGGTCGTGCGTATCAACGACGGACCGGGGTTCTCGCCGCCTTTGACGGTTAGCCGTGGGAAAGAAGTCAACTACGCGCCGGTGATGGTGGCCGACGCGTCAGGCGGGGTGTGGGTGCTATGGTCTGCGAGGAAGAGAGGAAGGTGGCACGTTGCGGCTCGTTGCCTCGCTCTGGGGGAATTGTCGCCGGAGAAGCGGATCTCCGGGCGATTAGAGCCTTCAAGCGAGGTCGCGGCGGCGGCGCTGCCCGACGGCGGGGTGGTTGCGGTGTGGCAGTGTCTTTCCAGGGAGAACCCGGGCATTTACGTGTCGAGGGTGCAATCGGACACCTGGTCTGACCCGGAGCGGGTGAGTCCTGAGGGGCGGCTCTGCTTCCGGCCTTCCGTAGCGGCTGGGAGTGACGGTTCGGTGTGGGTTGCGTGGGACGCGTTCTTTGACGGACGCTGGCGAGTCTATCTGAAAAAGGCGGGTCAGGAGAAAATATTCGAGGCGCCGACGATTTCAGGGCGGGATTGTTCTGACCCATATCTGACAGTGGATCCGTCGGGTCTGCCGTGGCTGACGTACGTCTCCTATTCGTGGCAGACGGGAAGGAAGCCGGATGCACGGGCCGGCTCGGATCCTTCCGTCCAGGTCGCATGTCTGCGGGAGGGTGAGTGGCTGGCTCCGGCTTCCGATGCGGGTCTGGCGCCCGGATTCGTGCAAAGCGGCGCCGGTAAGAATCACTATCCGGTTTTGCGCGTGAGTCCGTCGGGAATGTACTGGCTCTTCTGGCAGGGACTTGACCGGCACCTGGGGTGGGCGATTTACGCCAAGTACTATCGGGGCTCGAAGTGGTCGGAGCTGATGCGGTTCGACATAACCGAGGAGTACGATGTTCGCCCTCAGGTGGAGTTCGACAGGGAGGGAAGGATTTGGATAGTTCACGAGGGGGGAATGCGGTTTCAGAATCGGGGGATATACGTGCGGCGGTTGGAGGGTTATTCGATTTGCGGCGATTTCGTCGAGCCGGAGCTGGTCACGCCGCCGTCGGAGGTTGAGCCGCCCCGAATTGAGCGCGAGGCGTTGCCCAGGCTAACTGCGGACTTGGAGGGGAAGCAGCGCACGACCTATATCGGCAATCTCCATGTCCAGACAATTCTGTCGGACGGCCACGTAGGGACGCCGGAGCAGTTCTACACCTTTGCACGGTACCGGCACGGGTGGGACTTTGCGGCCGTGACCGACCACTGCGATTCGAACAAGCTGCTTCCCTGCGAATACGCGCTGATTCAACTGGCGGCAAGAGCGATGAACGACCCGCCGCATTTCCTCGCCATACCAGGTTGGGAGTGGACGCAGGGCGATTACGGGAAGGTGCAGTACGGACACAAGTGCATTCTTTATCCGACGGAGGACGGCCCGTTCTTCAGTCCGCTGGACGGCCGGGGGCGGACGCCGAGGGAGCTGACAGAGTGCCTGAAGGGGACCGGAGGGCTGATGTCGGCGCATCACATTGCCAGGGATTTCTCAGGGGGAACTGACTGGAGTTTTGTGGACGGGGAGGTCGAGCCGAACGTCGAGATATGCTCCAACTGGGGCCAGTTTGAATATTTTGGGAACCCGGTTGGCATAGTCGAGGTGAAGGGCGTCGCCGAAAAAGCGGGCTGTTCGGCGCAGGATGCGCTCGCCCGGGGATACCGGCTGGGATTTATCGGGGGGAGCGACAGCCACGATTTTTGTCACAGTCCCTGCAAAGGAATAACCGGGGCGCTGCTGGGGGAGCTGAGCCGTGAAGAGCTTTTCCTGGCACTAAGGCAGCGGCGCGTTTACGCGACGACGGGGGAGAAGGTGGCGATCGTTTTTCAGGTCGGCGAAACGGCCATGGGGTTGCGCGAGGTAGCAGAGAGTGGGGCGCGCGAGGTACGCGCTGAGCTAGCTGCCCCATCAGGTATTTGCAGGGCGGATCTCGTACGGAATGGCGAAGTCATTGATTCACAAGTCTTTTCATCGGAAGCAGTTACGTACGACTTCGAGGATTCGGCGGAGCTATCCCGCGTGGATTTCATCACGGGGGGCGACGGCGAGAAGCTGGTTTACTACTATATCCGGGCGCACCTGGGTGGGGGTGGGATGGCATGGTCAAGTCCTGTGTGGCTTGTCCTGCGATGAGGGGGTTTTCCGTGCCTGGATAGTGGCGGGATCGGGTTCCTTAATGAATCTGGGGTTCGGGGTAGTTTATGTTGACAGGTTGGGTAGGTTAGGCTAAATTTGCGGGGTGCGACATCGTTAGTCGCTCGGGGGAGGTTCCTTGACGGAGGTGGAAAATGGACGTGATGTGCATTGGTGACCTGGTGGTTGACATATTCGTGAAGGGGGTCACGGAGGTACCGAAGCCTTATACTTTTGCGGTGCCCGAGGCGGCGCAGGTGCATACGGGCGGCGATGCGGTTAATACTGCGATAGACCTGGCCAGGCTGGGATTTTCGGCGGGTGTGATCGGTAAGGTGGGGACAGACGATGCGGCTGAGTTTCTGGTCGACAGGCTCCAAGACGTGGGAGTCAACGCGAAGGGTGTGGTGAAGACCACGTCGGCGGGGACCTCTGTGTGCTTCTTCATGATCTCGCCCAAGGGCGAAGAGAGTTATTGGTACTATCGAGGGGCTTCGCTGGATTTCCGGTACGAGGATGTGGACCTCGAGCTGGTCAAGCAGGCAAAGATTGTGCTCATCACCGGGTCGTACCTTATACCGGCTTTCGACGGGGAACCGACGGCGAAAGTGCTGGAGTTTGCCCGGGGCAACGGTCAGATAACGGCGGTTGACCCTTCGCACGGCTGGATAGACGGGGACTGGACGACTATCGAGCCGGTGCTGCCTCACACGGACGTATTCCTGCCGAATCTTGACCAGGCCGAGGCGATCTCGGGAGTGAAGGGGCCGGACGCCGCGGCCGACTACTTCCTGTCGAAGGGCATTAAGACCGTGGTGATCAAGATGGATTCGCGGGGATGCATGATAAAGACGGCGGAGAAATGCATGCGGCTTCCCGCGTACCAGATCGATCCGGTGGACGTTGCGGGCGTCGGGGATGCCTACGTTGCGGGGTTCATGGTCGGCCTCCTTAAGGGCTGGGACCTCGCGCTTACCGGGAAGTTCGCAAACGCCGTGGCCGCGATCAACTGCGGCGCGATGGGCTGCAGCGCGGGGATAAGGCCCTTCGACGACGTAATTAAGTTCATGGAATCTACACCGATTCGGCAAGGCTGATTTTCATCGCTGAAAGGACTAATGCTGATGGCATCTCTACGTTCATACCTTGAAAAGCTTCGCACCCCGGGCGCAGGATATCGCGTGGCCCCTTTTTGGTTCTGGAACCATTACCTGGATCCGGAGGAGCTGCGCCGGCAGGTGAGGGAGATGGACGGGAAGGGCGTCGGCGGGTTCGTGATGCACCCAAGGCACGGGAGGATTACGCCGTACCTCTCGCACGAATGGATGGAATGCATAGCGGCCGCCGTTGACGAAGCGAAGAAGCGGGGGATGTGGGCCTGGCTTTACGACGAGGACAATTGGCCGAGCGGGCCTGT
>CAZUUK010000044.1:5035-25710 GCA_964622675.1 uncultured Planctomycetota bacterium
GGGCATTACCTTGATCTGCTTAACCCGGATGCCACGGCGAAGTTCATCGAGCTGACGCACGAGGCGTATCGGAAACACGTCGGGAAAGAGTTCGGCAAGACGATCCCGGGGATATTCACCGACGAGCCGTCGCTGAACCACGCGAACGAGCCGCAGAATTCGGTGCCGTTCACGAAGCGACTGCCGGCGATATTCAAACGGGCCACGGGAAGGGACCTACGAAGGGTTCTTCCGGCGCTTTTCTTTGATTGCGGCAAGGCGACGCCGAAGCTGCGCTGCCAGTTTTACGATACGGTGGGAAAGCTCTACGCGGAGAGCTTCTTCAAGCGCATCTATGATTATTGCGAGAAGCACAAGTTGGAGCTGATCGGGCATTTCCTCATGGAGGGTCCGCTGTTCCTGAACATCAAGAACAACATGGACTTCTTCAGGCTGACGGAGTACATGCATTGGGGCGGCGTGGACAGCCTGACGCACGGTACGATGGACAACATTGGGAATCTGATCGGGTCCAAGATGGCCTCCAGTTCGTCGCACCTGCTGGGGAAGCCGAGGACGATGGACGAGATATTCGGGCTGGCTGACGGGTGGGACTTTACGCTGCGCGCTTCGAAGGTGATCGCGGACTGGCACGCGATCCTGGGCATCAACTACTTCATTCCGCACGGATTTTATTACTCGATTCAGGGATTCCGGAAGTGGGAGTGCATTCCCGACGAGTTCTATCATGTCGCGTACTGGCCGTACTACAAGAAGTTTGCCGATCATAACGCGCGGGTTACTGCGGCGCTTTCGGATGCGCGGCACGTAGCGGACGTTGCAGTCTTCTACCCGGTCCGGAGCATGTGGGCTGCGATGTCGCCGTGGGCGGGCAAAGAGGCGAAGGCGCTGGACGAGGAGTTCAGCAGCGTGTCGCTCAACCTGCTAAAGGCGCATGTGGACTATGATTACGTGACGGAGGAGCTGATCCAGTCGGCTGCGGTTTCGGACGGGCGGCTTTCGGTGAGGCGGGACGGGCGCGAGCTGGAGAGCTTCGCGGTGCTCCTGATGCCCCACGTTACGACCCTCTCGATGAAGACGGCGAAGAAGATTCGACTGTTTGTGGGGAAAGGCGGGGGCCTGGTCATGACGGGGCCCCTTCCGACGGCGACGCCGGAAGAGGGAGAGAATGCGGCGATTGGAAAGTTCTTCGCGAAGCTGGCAAGGGAGTTCAGCGAGCGAGTGGCCACGGTGCCGGCCGGTGTGTCCCCGAAGGAGCTTTTGCAGGCGGTAAGCCGGCTCGTCAGGCCCGACGTGGAGATAAGGCTGCCTGACGGCGGCGTTGCGGAAGACGTCGTCCACACCCACTACAGGAGCGCGTGCGACACTTACTTCGTTCTGAACGTTTCCGAGAAGGCATCCCGCCGGGTCCGGATTTCGATACGGGGGAGCGGAAAGCTCGGCCGTGTTGACACGGCGACCGGTAAGATTTACGAGGTTGACGCCAAGAGCCGAGACGGGCGGCTGGAGTTTTCCATGCGCCTGGAGCCCACGGAATCCATGCTGATTCTCAGATCGAGCAGGCTGCCGGCCTCGGCGAGAAGTACCGGCCTTGCGAGCAAGCCGCGGCCTAAGAGGGGGACGATACGGCTCGGCAGGAAGTGGGATTTCAGAACGCTCAAGCCGAATATCCTGCCGCTGCACGAATGGGAGGTGAAGGTGGGTTCTGGTCCGGAGCGATGGGCGGCTTCGACGGTGAGATATCGTACGCGATTCAGCCTTAGGCACGTACCTAAGAATGCGCGCCTTCTTCTGGACGGTGCGGTGGCTGACGTGATCTTCGGCGGCTCCGGCCTTAAGCCGGCGCGGGCGGAGCTGAACGGCACGCCGCTTTTGGACCGGCGTGGGCGGCCTTTCCGGCCGAGGGAGTTGTCGCGGCTGCTGCAGCGAGGGAATTACCTGGACCCGTATATCCCGGAGTACGATGTTGCGGATGTTCTTAAGAAGGGGCTGAACAGGTTGGAGATATTGACGATGGGATCCTTGCACGAGCCTGCCACGCTCACGCAGCCGGCGTACCTGATCGGGGATTTCATCCTCAAAAGTGGCAGCGACGGAAGATACGCGACGGCTGCGCCAAGGGATTCCATAGAAACAGGGTCGTGGTGCACACAAGGATACCCGTTCTATTCGGGCATAGGCGAGTATGTGCAGGAGGTGGAAGTTCCCGCTTTCGAACGGGCTTTCATTCGCTTCCGGAAGGTTGCCGATCTGGTTGAGGTGGTAGTGAACGGGCGCCGCGTAGACGTGCTCGCATGGGAGCCGTTCGAAGCCGAGATAAGCGGAGCGCTGAAGAGGGGACGCAACATAATTACGCTTCGCGCGGCGAATACGATGTCGAACCTCTTCCAAAGGTCGATGCGACCGTCCGGCGTCCTGTCGGATGTTCTGATCGATCTTTACTGAAATGCGCCACGAGGTGGGCAGTGAAAATAGGGGAAGTCGGTCAGTATCTGACGCAGATATCGCCCTTCATTGAAAAGGAGCGCACCTGCGACGGCTGGAAGTTCGGGGACCCGGATCTGGAGCTAAGAGGGATAGGGGTCACATGGATGGGGACAGCGTCTGCGATCAAAGAGGCGGGGGAGAAGCGGGTCAACCTGCTTGTTGTCCACGAGCCGCTTTTCTACGAGAACCAGCCGGGATGGACGACGATCCCATCCGCCAGCAAGCCCGTGAACATCGCGCGGCGGACCGCACTTGAGGAGTACGGGATCGCCGTTTACAGGTGTCACGACGGGTGGGACACGTATCCTGAGATGGGCATAGTTGATAGCTGGGCGGCGGCGCTGGGGCTGGGAGACCGGGTGGCTGGAACCGCAGGTGCTCCCGTGTACAAGATTCGGGAGGCGAAGCTGGGGGAGCTGGCGAAGAAAATTAACGAGATTATGGGACTGGACGGGGTCCGGGTTGTGGGAGATCTGGGAAGGGTGGTTTCAATGGTTGGACTGGGTATAGGGGCATGGGGGAGTATAGGCATCCTGGAGCGGCTCCTTCTCGCTGGGGCTGAGGTGATGATCGTTGGTGAAACAACGGACTGGTCTACGATTCGAGCGGCGGTTGATTCGGGGATGGCGATCATCGAGACTTCCCACGCGACGTCGGAGAATTTCGGGGTTTGGAATCTCGCAGAGCGGCTGAAAGCGGTTTTCTCGCCTGTGCCAGTGCATTATTGCGAGGTTGGGTGCCCCTGGACGCTGGTGAAGTGACATTTGTGCTTGACTGGGGGCAAGCGGTTGGTATAATCTTTGCTGGCACTGTCGCGGCGCCGTCTGTGAGTTTTCGAGGGAATCCATGGCATCAAGATCACGCCAAAAATTCGCTCTTGGGGTCGATGTGGGTGGTACCAACATCAGAGCCGCGCTGGTTGGCGCGAGGGGCAGGGTTCATTACAGAGAGCGGACTCTGACCCACCCCGAGGCAGACGCGGAGGAGATTATTGACCGAATCGTGGGATGTGTAGAGAACCTGCTGGCGAGGCCGAAGGTAACGCGCAAGCAAATAATCGGGGTTGGGGTAGCTTCTCCCGGGCCACTTGACACGAAGACGGGGGTCGTGATTGACCCTCCAAACCTGCGCACGTGGCGGCAGTTGCCGCTGAAGAAGTTGGTGGAAAAAAAGCTGAGGCTGCCGGTAGAGATCGAGAATGACGCCAACGCGGCTGCAGTGGGGGAGCACTGGATAGGTGCTGGGAAGGGTGCCCAGAGCATGGTGATGATAACGGTGGGGACAGGTGTGGGGGGAGGAGTTATCATCGGTGGGAAACTCTGGCACGGGGCCTCGGACGTCGCCGGGGAGATAGGTCACATGACGATAAACCCCGAGGGGACACGCTGTGGCTGCGGGAACAAGGGGTGCCTGGAAGTCTACGTTTCGGCTGGCGGGGTCGTCGCGCGGATGCGCGCGGCGCTGGAAGCGGGCGGGATCAGCACAGTTGTCGAGCTTCTTAACGGGGACCGTGCGAGGGTGTCGGCCGAGCTGATATACGAGGCGGCAACGGAGGGAGACAATCTCTCGAGGCTGGTGCTTGAGGAGACCGGGGTCATTCTCGGCATCGGCGTTGCGAATCTGATCAATATCTTTAATCCGGAACTGGTAGTGGTGGGCGGCGGAGTTACGAGGGCGGGTCGGCTGCTGTTTGATCCAATGCGGGCGGAGGCGAACAAGCGCTCCTTTCAGACAGCGGCCCGGGCGGTGGAGATCGTGCAGGCGGAGCTGGGGGACGATGCAGGTGTAATCGGCGCCGCGCGTACGGTGATGACGCGCAGGCGGGGGTCCTAGGAATCCGGCCCGCGCGCGGGCTTGGAGCAAGAGGAGGCGGCGGGATGGGAATCTTTAAGGCCTACGATATTCGCGGAGTGTATCCGAACGAGCTGGACGACGAGCTTGGTGTGAAGATAGGGCGTGCGATTGCGCTGACACTGCCGGGCTCGACGTTTGCGGCTGGGCGGGATATGCGGACGTCTTCTCCGGGCCTTTACGATTCAGTTGTCGGGGGTCTGACCGAAGGTGGTAAAGGGGTGGTGTCTCTGGGGATGGCTTCGACGTCGATGACGTATTTTGCGGTCGGGAGGTACGGCTACGACGGGGCGGTAATGGTGACGGCTTCGCATAACTCGCGGGAGTACAACGGGTTGAAGATATCGGGCCGGGGGGCGTTAGGCATTGGCCGCGACACGGGGCTTTTGGATATACAGAGGCTTGTCGAGTCAGGCGAAGTGGATGGGCGGCCGGATTGTAAGCGTGGGCAGGTCGCTCTGCGCGAGATAGTAGACGATTACGCTGCGCACGTGCGCTCTTTCGCGGGCGAGATCGAAAAATTAAAGCTGGCTGTTGACGCCGGCAACGGCATGGCGGGCTACACGGTTCCGCATGTGTTCAAGGGGCTGCCGTGTCAGGTTGTCGAGCTGTACTTCGAGCTGGACGGAACGTTTCCGAATCATCCCGCTAATCCGCTGGTGTTGGAGAACCTGGCCGACCTGCGCGCGACCGTGGTGGGAGAGAAAGCGGACGCGGGCGTGGCATTTGACGGGGATGCCGACCGCGCAGCGTTGGTTGATGAGAAGGGAGAGGTGATACCGGGCGACTTGGTGACGGCGTTGATCGCGAAGAGATTGCTGCGGGAGGATCCGGGAGGTACCGTTCTCTACGACGTTCGGTCAAGCTGGGTGGTGAAGGAGGAGGTGGAAGCGGCGGGAGGGAAGCCGGTGATGTGGAAGGTGGGGCACGCGTTCATGAAGGAGAAGATGCGCGAAGAGAAGGCGATTTTCGCGGGCGAGCTGAGTTCCCATTACTACTTCAGGGAGAACTACTGCGCGGATGACGGGATGATCGCGCTCGTTCTGGTGCTCAGCATTATGAGCGAGGAGGGAAAGCCTGTCTCGGATATAATCGCACCTCTGAAACGCTATCACCACTCGGGCGAGATCAACTCCGAGGTAAAGGATCAGGAGGCGAAGCTTAAAGAGCTCGAAGCTGCATTCAGCGATGGAAAGGCATTTCACCTCGATGGGCTTTCGGTGGAGTACGATGACTGGTGGTTCAACGTGCGGCCTTCGAACACCGAGCCGCTTCTGCGCCTCAATCTGGAGGCGAAGGACGGGGCGAAGATGGAGGCGATGCGCGACAAGGTGCTCTCCATCATCAGGAGCTGAGTCCGGGAAGGGGGGGGACTGCCTGGACCTTCGGCTTGGGAGAGAGCGATCGGGTGGTTTTTCTGCGCTCGTCGCTTTCGTGTTGTTGCTGGCGGCTTCGCTGGTTGCTTTCCCTGGCTTGGCTCGAGCGGGTGAGGAACGCTTACCTGAGCGCGGGGGCGGGGCGGGAGAAACCGTGCGGGAGGGCGAGGCGCGAGATCCGGGCCTGGTGGTCCAGCAGGTGCTGAGGCGGGGGAGGAGGTTCTGGGACGATTACGCCGCGGAGGCGGAGAGTCTGCTCGCGCAGGGGAAATCGGCCGACCGAGCGGGCGCGATCACCGTTTGCAGGAAGATAGTTGCCAATTACCCGCGCACGCCTGCGGCGGAGAAGGCAAGGGAGCGGCTGAATGAGCTGATCGCCGCTGGTGAGGGGGAAAGGGTGGAGGCGAGGGTTACGATCTGCCCGTGGAAGGGCAACAAAGCGGCTGCAGTTTCCTTCACCTTTGACGACGCTGTCCCGAACCAGATCAAATACCACGTGCCGCTCCTGGAGGCGCGGGGGTTCCGCGGGACTTTCTTCGTTCACGTTGACGCCATCAGGCGCGGGCAGAGGGACAATTGGGAGCCGTGGGCGGAGCTGGTGAAAAGGGGCCATGAGATAGGGTCGCATACGATTTCCCATCCCAGGCTGCCGGAGCTTTCCGGGGAGCAGGCCGAGAGGGAGCTGGCTGAATCCAAGCGCATCATCGGGGAGCGGGTTGGGGTGGTTCCGCTTACGCTGGCATATACATTCGCACAGCATGATGATGAAGTGCGGCGGCTGACGGCGAAGTACTATATTTCGGCGAGAGCGGGTGACGTTTGGGTTTCGCCGCCTACTCCGCGCGACCTTTACGCCGTGCCGAGCTTCGTCCCGGTGACAAAGACTCCCGCGAGCGAGATGAACGCGTGGGTTGATGCGGCGCTGGAAACCGGGGGGTGGGTGGTGGAGATGATCCACGGGATCGAGGGACAGGGCTGGCAGCCGCTTCCAAAGCAGAGGTACGAGGAGCATTTCGACTACGTTTACTCCCTCGGGAGCCGACTCTGGGTTGCGCCATACGTGGAGGTGGTTAAGTACGTCAGTGAGCGGGAGTCGGCGGAGATGGAAACCAGGGAGATCGGGCAGGGGAAAATAGTTCTCAGGCTTCGGGACGGGCTGGACGACGAGACCTACGAGGAGGCACTGACGCTGCGGCTTGAAGTCCCGAGGGAATGGAGTATGGCGGAGGTCGGCCAAGGGGACTCCGAAAAGAAGACGGTAAGATGTGTGGAAGAAGATGACGCGCGGGTGGTATACTTCGACGCAGTCCCGGATCGAGGAGATATCGTGGTGAGCTCGGCGGGCAGTCCCGGGACGTGAGAAGTAGGGACAGGTCAATGCCGCGTAAGGTGCGTTTTGAGGAGATGCTTCCGCACGAGTTCGATCGTGCGATTGGGCGCGCGCCGATCGGATATATCCCATTTGGGACGCTGGAGCTGCACAGCGTGCATCTGGCGCTGGGGAACGATGCTGTGAAGGCGCACGAGCTCTGCCTGAGCGCGGCGAGAAAGGGCGGCGGCGTTGTGGTGCCGCCGACTTACTGGGCGTCGGAGGGGGCGTCCAGCCACACGATGACGATTGAGCACAGAGGAAAGGAGACAGGTATACTGCTGCCGCTTTTCACTGCGATTTTCCGGGAGGCGGAGAAGGTTGGGTGCAAGGTGATCGTCGCGCTTACGGGCCACTACGGGCTGGGGCAGGTGTGTGCGGTAAAGAAGGCGGCGCTGGACTGGATGAAGGAAGGTCGCTCGACGGTGTGGGCGCTGGCGGAGTGGGAGGTGGCAGGTGACCTGGGTTATCGCGGAGACCACGCGGGGAAATGGGAGACGTCGCTTCTTTGGAGCCTCAGGCCCGATTTGGTGAAGATGGACATGCTTTCACGTGCGACGAACCTTCCCATTCCGAAGACGGCAGGGGAGGCCGCGCGGCGGTTGGGGGATAGGGCGGTTAGGACAATAACTTCGCGCCTGGCTAGGAAGGCGGGTGAGCTGCTTTCGCATACGCGGCGGCAGAGGGAGGGTTTCGTCCGCTGCTCAGAATGTTATTACGAGTTTCTCTACAACTGCAAGGTGGCGCGGGACGAAGGGAAGCCGGGTATAATCTGGCGGTCGTTCCGCACCGATCCCTACGAGCGGTTTCGACAGTTGTTCCTGGCCGGGAAATACGGCGATGCGCTGAAGCATATAGAGAAAGCGGGCCTTGAGCCGAGAGACATGGGGCCCATTCCTTGAAGCGAGTCAGATGCGAGGTCTGAAGGGCTGGGACCGGAAACTGAAAGCTTCTTTACCGGACTCCACAGGAGGTGGAAATGAGCACCCAACTGGATAGCTTCGGCGGATGGAAGGGAGTCTCCGCCGATTCGACAGGGTTCTTCTACTTGAAGGAGATAGACGGCCGGTGGTGGTTTATCGACCCTGAGGGGAACGGCTTCATTTCCGTCGGCGTAAACCACATCTACCAGGATCCGGACGCGGCTGTGTTCAACGAGATCTACAACGGCGATCTGGAGGCGTGGGCGGAGGCGGACTTTGCGTATCTGAAGGAGTGCGGCTTCAATTCGCTTTACTGGACAGGCGGCAAGCGGAATGTGGAAGCCTGCCGGAAACACAACTACCCGTACGCGGTGACGTTCAGCTTGATAGACCACCCGGTCTCGCGACGGGAAGGGCCGCGCCCTGACGTTTTTTCGGAAGCGTTCGAGGAGTCCTGCAAGAACCTGATAGAAAAAGTGGCCGCGGCATATCGCGAGGATCCGATAGTGCTCGGGTACATGTACGCGGGTGCTCCATTCACCGAGATGCACGACTGGCTGAACGATATTTTCGCGCTTCCCGCGGATGCCGCGGGGAAGGTCGCGCTGGTCCAGATCCTTCGGGAGCTCCATTCGGACGATCTGGACTCGTTCAATGAGCTTTACGGAAGCAAGTTCGACTCGTTTGATGACCTGCTTGAACGGGGTTCGCTTCGGTTCAACGCGGACTTCGATCCGCTCGGTCGCATGCGGGAGGGGCTGCGGGTGGTCTCAGATGAGCAACTGAGGGACTTCGACGCTCTGTGCGGCGCGGTGGTGGCGCGGCTGGCTTTTCTGGCGGAGAAGTACTTGAGGGAAGGTGACCCGAACCACCTCGTGCTGGGTCCCTCGGTCAAGGAATACAACATGAGCGAGGCGATGTGGAAGGCGCTCGCGCCGCACGTGGACGTGCTGGGTCCGCAGCACAACGAACTCGTTAATCTGCACGAGCTTTGCGCCGAAACGGGCGTGCCTATTCTGATATCGGATGAGAACGTCGGGATGCCGCCTCATCCGGACCAGCACCACGGGCGTCTGGTGAAGGGGCAGAAGGAACGGGGGGAGATATATGAGCACATGCTGGAGCTGAATCTGGGTTACCCGTTCGTAGTTGGAGCGCACATGTGCGGGGGCGCGCACGATAATATCCGAAAGCTGAATCCCAACTACAGCAAGAACGGTTTGAAGGATGCCAAGACGGGCCAGCCTCACAAGGAGGCGGTGTCACGCATGAAGCGAGCTAACGCGAAAATATACGACTATGCGGCCAATCCGCTGACGAAGCGGAAGCTTGCGAAGCTGAAGGCGGAACAAGAGGAGAGATGGTACCGGGCGCTGGTTGATGGACTGTGGCCGACGTACCTGGCATTCATCATGTGAGGAGGAAGGTGGAGCAGTACGACCGGTTCGGCGGCTGGAAGGAAATCAAGTCTGACTCGACGGGCTTCTTCAGGCTCCAGGAAGCGGATCGCTGGTGGCTGGTTACGCCCGAGGGGAACGCTTTCATCTCACTTGGGGTGAACCACATACAGCCGACGCTGCTCTTCCATGAGTACAACCGCGAGCACTGGTCGAAAGAGATGGGTTACAAGGAGGAAGCGTTCAGCGGGGAAAGTTTCGCGGCGAGTCCGGCGCGCGAGAAGTGGCTTTCGATGGTAAAAGATGACCTTGGACGGTGGGGATTCAATACGATAGGCGGCCTGTCCAACATCTCGCAGTGTCCGAAAGAGGTGCCTTACACGGTCTGCGTGCGGTTCGTGGACAACTGCCACTGGATGAAGGCGGAGGATATATCTTTCCCCGATGTTTTCGACCCGGCTTTCAAGGAGCGCTGCCGGGAGATGGCGCGGAAGGCTTGCGCACCGCGGCGAGAGGATCCCTATCTCGTCGGATACTTCTACATGGATACGCCGATTCTGGTGCGCCGGGATGCGCAGAAGAAGGAGGGGCTCTTCTACTACGACAATCCGCGAGCGGAGGTGCCCACGTGGCCGCAGGCGATAAGCGAGCTGCCCGGCGAGGCGCCGGGAAAGCGCTATTACGTTGACTTCATTAGAGCTCGTTATCAGTCCAAGATAGATGCGTTTAACGAGGTCTATGGGACATCCTTCGGCAGCTTTGAGGAGCTTGTGCGTTCGAGCCCGCCGAGGAAGCCGCGCCGACATCAGCAGGCTCACGAAGACGGCCGCGCGTTCCTCCGAGAGATTCTCCGCCATCTTTACCACGTGGCGCACGAGGCGGTGCGAGAGTTCGATCCCAACCACCTGATCCTCGGCGACCGGTACAACGGGAACACGGAGATTCCCGACGCTGCGCTGGAAGCGATGCTCCCGTACGTGGATGTGCTCAGCGTTCAGTACTACGGCCACTTCCGCGAGCAGGAGGCGGACCTCAAAAGGTGTTATGGGAAGACGGGCAAGCCGATAATCCTCTGCGATTCGGCGTTCTCCGTCCCGTCTCCTGAGATGCCGAATCCCTTCGGGAGGTGGGTGGAAAACGAAGAGCAGCGGGCGGTCGCTTACGAGGGATACGCTCGTGCGGCTTTCTCCAATCCCTACGTAATCGGCTGGCACTGGTGCGGCTATATAGACAGGTGGGCGGAAGCGCAGGGGCCGCGGCAGCATACCGGGATAAGAGATGCATTCGGACGAGATCATCCGGTAGCGCAGGCGATGTCACGGATGAACGCCAAGGTCTACCGTATTGCCGCCGGGGCGTTGAGAGGGGACGGCGATTGACCCAGTTAGTAACCACTCCTATAATAGAGAGAGAGTATACAGACACCGCGAGAAAAGGAGCTGCGCAAAGAAGTTCTGTAAGCGCCTAGTCGAAGGAGAGCGTAGATGTCAATGCCCGAGGTAAGCCCGGACCGCGCGGCGGTTGAGTTGAGGCAGAGGGCGTGCAAGCTTGAGATTGAAACGGCGTGGGAGCGGCTTGAGAAGCAGCAGCCGCAGTGCGGATACGGTCGCCTGGGGGTTTGCTGCAAGAACTGCAACATGGGGCCGTGCGTCGTAAACCCGTTCGGTGATGAGCCGACGCTGGGCGTATGCGGTGCGGACGCCAACACCATAGCCGCAAGGAATTTCCTGCGGATGTGCGCCGGGGGCGCGTCTGCTCACTCGGACCACGGTCGGGCTGTTGCAGAGCTACTAGTTGAGACGGCGACCGGGAAAGCGCAGGGGTACGAGATCAAGGACGTAGAAAAGCTCAAGGCAGTCGCCAACCACCTGGGGATCGAGGTAGGCGACAAATCGGTGAATGAGCTGGCGGCCGCAGTGGGTGAGGCGGCGCTGGCGGAGTTCGGCAAGCCGCACGGCTTCCTCTCTTTCCTCAAGCGTGCGCCCGAGGCCCGACAGAAGCTCTGGGAGAAGTTGGGCATGATGCCGCGCGCTATTGACAGGGAGATAGTGGAAGGGATGCACCGGAGCACCGAAGGATCGGACCAGGACTACCGCTCGATTACAAACCATGCCTGCCGACTTGCGCTGGGCGACGGCTGGGGAGGCTCGATGATCGCAACGGAGCTTCAGGATATTCTGTACGGAACGCCGTCGCCGGTGGCGGGCCCCATCAATCTAGGCGTGCTCAAGGAAGACTATGTCAACCTGGTTGTGCACGGGCACGAGCCGAACCTCTCCGAGATGGTTGCGGTGGCGGCCCAGGATCCGGAGATGGTCGAGCAGGCGAAGAACGCGGGGGCGAAGGGCATAAATCTGGTCGGGATCTGCTGCACGGCCAATGAGCTTCTCATGCGACACGGGATACCTGTAGTCGGCAGCATGAGGATCCAGGAGCTTGCGGTGGTTACGGGGGCGGTGGATGCGATGATTGTGGACATACAGTGTGTTATGCAGGGGCTCTGCCCGCTCATGCAGAATTTCCACACCAGGTTGATAACGACCTCTCCGCGGGCGCGTATCGCGGGGGCGAAGCATATCCAGTTCGAGGATTCGCAAGGAATGGAGACCGCGAAGAAGATCGTAAGTGAAAGTATAGAGGCTTACAAGGAGCGCGACCCGGATAAGGTTTTTATCCCCAAGGACTCTTCGGACATGGTGGTGGGCTTCAGCCACGAGGCCATAAGGTACATGCTTGGGGGGAGGTTCCGCGCATCGTACCGGCCTTTGAACGACAACATAATGAACGGGAGAGTTCGCGGGCTGGTCGCGATCGTCGGTTGTTGTCAGCCGAAGGGATCGCTCGAGATACCCGCGTACGTGCAGCTTGCCAGGGAGCTGATTTCCAAGGACTACCTGGTAGTCGTGACGGGGTGCGCGGCGCTGGAGGCCGGCAAGGGGAGGCTGCTTCTGCCTGAAGTGAAGGAGTACATGGGGCCGGGCCTGGAAGAGGTATGCGAGACGGTGGGTATCCCGCCGGTGCTGCACTTGGGGTCGTGTGTTGATAATTCGCGGATTCTAATTGCCGCTTCGGCGATGGTGGAAGAGGGTGGGCTGGGGAATGATATTTCGGAGCTGCCAGCGGCTGGCGTCTGCATTGAGTGGATGCACGAGAAGGCTATCTCGATCGGCCACTATTTCGTTTCCTCCGGGGTTTTTGTCGTCTTCGGAACGAGCAATCCCATAGCCGGCGCGCCGGACGTGGAGAAGCTCCTGACCGAGGAGATGGAAGGAATTACGGGCGGGAAGTGGGCGTTTGAGGAGGATGTGGAGAAGATCGCCGAGCTCGTTATGAGCCACATAGAAAGCAAGCGCGATGCTCTGGGGATAAATGAGGAGCGGGAGCGGGTTCTGTACGACATGGAGATGAGGCGGAAGCTGGAGGTCTGAGTCGAAGCGCGATTTGTAAGGGAGTTGGGGCGTCTGCAAGACGCCCCTTTCTTTTGGGTGTGAAGCGGAATCAGCCGGAGATCCCGCAACGCCTAGTATGATCCGGCTTCTAGGGCGTGGAGCGAGGGCGGCCAAAGCAAGGCGGGCGAGGTCCCCGTTTCAGTCCTTCTCGCGCCTCCTGCGCACCTTTCTCAAGAGGGACTGAAAGCGCTTGTCTGAGCGGATGCTTTCCAGATCCTTGTCCTGGCTCATGTGGTCGGCGTCATCGTAGCCGAGTTCGACAGCGGCTCGCAGGGCGGCCAGCGCGGCCTCAGGTCTCCCGACGAGCGCATAGCTGCATGCCAGGTTGTAACGGACCACGGGGTCGAAGGCGAGGAGAGCGGCAAGTTTCTCGTCGGCTTCCAGGCCCTTCATGTACAGGCCGCGCCGGGTGCAGTCCTCCGCCAGGAGTTTCAAGGCGTCTACATACTCAGGCCATGACCGCAACACGCCTTCGAGAAAGGCTATTTCGAAGTCGAGATCCGTTTCGTGAACCAGGCACTTCCTCCTGAACACCTCCGAGTCTAACGCCGTCAGAAGAGACCGTCAAGAGAGGGAAAAAAAGTTGTCAAGCGGGGAAATTCTTGATAACTTTTTGGCAGGAGGACGGTCATATCTATGGAGCCGGGAAGGAAATCAGGGTTGCGGGAGCTAAGTGACGAGGATTTGGTTTCCAGGTGCATGGTCGGTGACCTGGATGCGTTTGGCAGCATTGTTGAGCGGTACATCGACCCGGTTAGGGCTCTTGCATATTCGTACACGAGGAGCGTGGCGGACGCCGAGGATATTGCGCAGGGCACATTTCTAGCTGCGTTTTCGAATTTAAATAAGCTGAGGAATCCTTCAAAACTTAGTGGGTGGCTGGGCAGGATAGCTTCCAATCTGTGTATCGATTGGCTCCATGCCCGCAACCGTGAAGTGCCCCTGGATGGAACGCAACTTTCCGGAATCGGATCGGAAGGCCTGTCCGGCCATCCCACTGAGACCCCAATGGAGAAAATGACGGCAGCGGAGCAGCGTGAGCGAGTTGTGGATTCGATTAACGGGCTGCCGAGTGATTACAGGGTGGTCGTGCTTTTGAGGTACTGGAACAACATGCGTTACGATTCGATTGCGGCGCTGCTGTCGCTGCCGCTGTCTACGGTGAAAGGAAGGCTGTACAAGGCCAAGCAGATGCTGAGGGAAAGGCTCAAATGGTACGTCGAAGAGAGCGAAAGAATCGAGCACTAAGCTGTGCTGAGGCAGATCCGCTGCTGGTGGAGTATGCCGACGAGATGCTCGAGGATTGGCGCCTGAGACAGCGCCTGGAAGAGCATCTGGCTGATTGTACTGACTGCCAGCGGCGCTTGGAGAAGGAGTACGAGCAGAACTCGGTTGTACAGGCTTCGCTGGCTGTCAACCGTCTAACGGATGCCGAACGGGAGGAGCTGAAAGGTCGGATCCTCGAGACGGTTGGGGGAGACGTGAGGTACGGCTACGTGAGGAGGCCGGGGCACGTTCGGATCGGACCTGTTGAATTCAGGCTTTCATTCTGGCTTCCGTTGGCGGCAGCAGCGGCAGCGTTTGTCCTTGCCTTCATGATAGGACGGGTCTCAGTGGCGCGAATTGCCGAGATGGGAGGCGCGGTGCTTGTGAGGCGGTCAGGTCAGGGGAGCTGGACAGAGGCGGGGAAAAGACTGGCCCTTCGGTCGGGGGACAGCCTGCGAACAGGGGAGGATAGCGTTGAGCTGGCGTTCCGGGACGGCAGCCGGGTGAAGCTGGCGGCTTCCTCTGAGCTGGAAATCCAGGGGAAGAAGCCGGGCTGGCGGCAGGTGGTTTATCTGAACACGGGTGAACTGGAAGCGGAGGTGACGAGGTCACGTTCGTCTTTCCGCGTGGAGACGTACTATGGAGCGGCATCGGTCGTGGGAACGGAATTCAGGACGGCGGTACTGCAAGCGGGTCCGAGTAAGATTGCCGCTATCGAGGTGGCGGTTGAGTTGGGTACGGTGGAGGTCTCCAACGCTGAGGGATCGCGCCTTGCTGGCCGAGGAGAGCGGGTTCTGGTGGGGGCGGAAACGAATCCTGCGATGATAGGGACGGATGAAGCCGAGCGGGCGGCGGAGGCCGCGTATAAGCGAGCGGTGAGGTCGCTCCCGGCGAGCAGACAGGAGCCTAAAGCTATACGCGCCTCAATAGGGGAGTTAATTAACGTAGTGTCACACTATCCGAACACCAGGTGGGCGGATGACTCGATGTGGCTGATGAGCTTGTTGGAGCCGATGTACGCTTTGAGCGAAGGACAAAAGCGCCCGGCGGTGTCAGAACTCCTGGAACTTTGTGAGGAGTGGGAGAGGCGCTACAGGCGGGCGGCACGGCTGCAGCAGTGGACGGTAGCCAATTTCCCGCCGCTACTTCGGGGCGAGAGGGTGGCCTCCGGGTCAACACGAGTTTCATGTCCCGCCGAAATGGCCTACCTGATGCTGTTACAGAGGGCTGAGATCTATGGTTGGGTCGGAGGCTGGTACTTGAAGAAAGGCGAGCCAGGAATGGCTGTTAGGGCGTACTATAAAGGCGCGCGACTGCTTGAGGGGGATGAGGTACCCTCTGACTGGCTGGGGGCGCTAAGGGCCGAGATACGGACGGAGCTGAGCACCGAATACAGGAGGCTGAAGGCGCGGTTGGAGGAAGTGGGCCCTTCAGCAGTCCGAACCAGACGGGCGACATCGGGCGCCGCCCCCGCCAGCGGGGGTAAGCGCAAGCGAACCGGCAGCGCCGAAAGGACGGCGGGCGGTCACTGAAGGCCTGAAAGCACGCCGCAGTCGGCTCCGGTCAGGACGGGCAGTAGGAGTCGGGCCAGGCGCACGTTCCGGGTGGCTCTCCAACTTTCCTCTCTGTGCTCAAACTGCAGCGGGGTCTTTTGGTGGCAGGGTCCGGTCAGCTAGGGAGCATCGGCGGAATCGGAGGAGGGAACGCGTACGGGATTCTACGTAGGAAGCGCGGCTGGCTGGGACAATTCAGCCTACATGCTGGAAGGGCTTAAGCTCATGAGGAACTCGGCGTTGGAATTGACCTTCGAGAGCCTGTCGCGTAGAAGCTCGATGGCTTCGGCGCCGTTCATTTCGTTGAGAACTTTCCTCAGCAGCCACATGCGGCGAAGCTCCTCCGGGTCAAGGAGGAGTTCTTCGCGCCTGGTACCCGAGCGAGCGATGTCTATTGCGGGGAAGACGCGCCTCTCGACGATCTTGCGGTCGAGGTGGAGATCCATATTGCCGGTTGCTTTAAACTCCTCGAAGATGACCTCGTCCATTTTGCTTCCGGTGTCTATCAGGCAAGTTCCGAGGATGGTGAGGCTGCCGGCTTGCTCGGTGTTTCTGGCGGCCCCGAGGAAGCGCTTGGGTTTCTGAAGAGCGTTGGCGTCAA
This sequence comes from uncultured Planctomycetota bacterium, assembly GCA_964622675.1. Taxonomy (GTDB): domain Bacteria; phylum Planctomycetota; class DG-23; order CAZBND01; family CAZBND01; genus CAZUUK01. The sequence goes on from CAZUUK010000044.1 coordinate 21,308, forward strand.
CTCCGCCCGTGAGGATTTTCCCGCTGTGGGGCATTTCCGTATTGTGGGCGCGGGCGAGGCGGGTAATGGAGTCCAGAAGGATGAGGACGTCGCGCCCATACTCGACGAGCCGTTTGGCCTTTTCGATAACGATTTCGGCCACTTGAATGTGTCGGCTTGCGGGCTCATCGAAGGTCGAGCTTATCACCTCACCCTTTACGGAGCGTTCCATGTCCGTTACCTCTTCCGGGCGCTCCGCTACGAGCAGAACGATGAGGTAGATTTCCGGGTGATTGATGGCAACGCTGTGAGCCATCTTTTGGAGGAGCACGGTTTTGCCGGCGCGCGGAGGGGCGACTATAAGGCCGCGCTGCCCCTTTCCGACGGGAGTTATCAGATCGATTACGCGCATGTCGAGATCCTCAGGAATCTCCAGAATGATTCTCTCCTCGGGGAAGAGCGGAGTGAGGTCTTCGAAAACTATCTTCTCTGCCATCTTCTGGGGGTGCTCGTAGTTTACGGAATCCACGCGCAGCAGCGCGAAGTACCTCTCCTTTTCTTTTTCCTTCGGGGGTCTGATCTGCCCCGAAACGACGACGCCGGTTCGCATTCCGAAAAGCCTTATTTGCGACGGTGAGATGTAGATGTCGTCGGGTGAAGGGAAGTAGTTGTAGTTTGGGGAGCGGAGGAAGCCGAAGCCCTCAGGGAGCACCTCGAGGACGCCTTCGCCGAAAATCGCGCCGTTTTTTATGGCGTGATTTCGTACGATCGCATGAATGAGTTCCTGTCTCCTCAATCCGGTCGCGTCTTTGAGCCCTTCGGCCTGGGAGAGCCTGTGCAGCTCCTGGATGTTGAGCTTCTGCAGTTCGTTGATGCGAAGGTACCTCTTTTTCTTCTCCTCCCGGACGGGTTCGGCGGCGACTTTCGCTTCCGATGACTCCTTGTCAGGAGGCGTGGCTTTTGTCTGAGCTTGTTCTTTGGTCGTCTGGGTGGCTTTGTTGTTCTTATCCTCTTCTTTGGCCTTTTGCTTTTCGAGCTGAGTGGTTTTAGAGTTTGCCATTTTCCCTCCTCCTGAGCAGTGTTAGTGCCTGTAGTGTTGGGTGGTTATTTTGGCCTGGCGAACTTATGCCAGAACGATATTACATCGGCACGCGTTTCTTCCTCCGAGCCGCTGTTGTCAACGATGTAGTCGGCGTGCCGCTTTTTTGCTGCGATGGGCATCTGGAAGCGCTCGCGCCTGGCCAGTTCCTCGCTGTCCCAGCCACGATGCCATTTTGCCCTTTCCAGACGGCGATTCCTGTCGGCGTCGACGAAGACAACCACGTCGCAGTCCTTTGCTAGGCCTACTTCTTGAATGAGCGCTGCGTCGAGCACGACGGGTCGCCCCCGTTCTTGCGCGCTGAGCCGCTCGATCTCCTGCTTGATCTTCCTGATGATCAGCGGGTGGACGATGGCGTTTAACCGGGCGAGTTCTTCTCGCTTGTCGAACACCCTCTGCGCGAGCCTTTTCCTGTTCACTTCCCCTGTGGGTGTGAGCATCTCCTCACCCCAGGTTTCAGCTATTCTTTCCTGCACTTGTTTTTCTTGGAGCACTTCCCGGGCGACCTCATCTGCGCTTATCAACTTGGCACCCAGCCGGACAAGCATGGCTGCAACAGTGGTTTTTCCACTTGCGATACCTCCAGTTATGCCAATGATTTTTGGGCGCTTCTTACACTCCACGCCAGTTCTTCCCGACAGAAGCTTTCACTTTGAGCGGAACTCTCAGGTCCATTGCCTCTTCCATCACTTCTGATATCCAGGCCATCTCCTCCCGGGCGTCGTGCTGATGCGTTTCAAAGACCAGCTCATCGTGGATCTGAAGAAGCAATCGCGTCTTCGTGCTCTCGGCCGTTATCCGCTGGTGGATACGATTCATGGCGACCTTTATAAGGTCCGCCGCCGAGCCCTGGACGACGGTATTGCAGGCGATCCTTTCGGAGAGCGAACGCAGACGCGCATTGTCCGAGCTTATCTCCGGAAGATTGCGTCTTCGCTTCAGGATGGTGCACACAAAGCCTTTTTCACGGGCCTCGGCCACGACGTGGCCCATGTATATCTTAACTCCCCGGTGCCTTTCGTAGTACCTGTCAATGAAATTTCGAGCGGTATCCGGGGTGCAGCCGAGTTGCTGGGAAAGTCCGTAGGGCGTGAGCCCGTATATGATGCCGAAGTTCACGGCCTTGGCAGTACGCCGCATCTGCTCCGTAACATCGGCGATGTGTACGCCAAAGATCTGTGCGGCGACGGAGGCGTGAATGTCCTCGTCGTTTTCGAATGACTCCAGGAGGGCCTCGTCTCCGGATAGGTGAGCCAGCATCCGCAGATCTATCTGAGAGTAATCAACGGATAGGAATACGTGGTCCGGCTGCGAAGGAACGAAGGCCTCTCTTATCCTTTGACCCAGCTCGGTCCTTATGGGGATGTTCTGAAGATTTGGGTCGCTGGAGGAAAGCCTTCCAGTAGCGGTGACGGCCTGGTTGAACGAGGCGTGGATCTTGCCCGTTTTCGGTGAGATCATCCGTGGGAGCTGGTCAAGGTAAGTTGATTTGAGCTTGCTGAGTTGCCTGTATTCGAGAACAAGTGCGGGGAGAGGGTGTATTCTGGCGAGCTCTTCGAGGACCCTTGCATTGGTGGAGCTGCCGGTGCGAGTTCGCCTGCGCGTGGGGAGCCCCAGCTTGTCGAACAGTATAGCGGAGAGCTGTTTGGGGGAGTTGACGTTGAACTCCTCGCCGGCAACTTCGTGTATGTGGGCCTCAAGCTCGTCCAGCTTTCCGGATAGCTCGGCTGACATGCTTTTGAGCAGCGCCGGGTCGACCTTGATGCCATCATATTCCATCGCGGCGAGGACATAGACGAGCGGCATCTCGACATCGGTGAACAGTTCCTCCACCCCGGTTTCTCCGAGGCGAGGTTGCATGACTTGCTTCAGCTGAAGCGCTACGTCGGCATCTTCGCAGGCGTAATCACAGACCTTTTCAACGTCGACCTCGTCCATCGTGGCTTGGTGGCGGCCCTTTCCAATCAGTTCCGAAATAGGGGTCGTCTTGTAGTTCAGGTACTCCGAGGCGAGGAGTTCGAGGTTGTGCTGCCTGGCGGCGGTGTTCAGGAGATACGAGGCCACCATCGTGTCAAAGGAGACGCCCTTAAGCTCCACCCCGTTGCAGCGGAGCAGCACGATATCATATTTCAGGTTCTGGCCTACCTTCCTCACTGTCTCATCTTCGAGGATGGGCTTAAGCTTCCCTAGGGCAAACTGCGGAGATAGCTTGGGCTGGGTGCCGGGGGAGCGGACCGGGATGTAGTAGGCGGTGCCCGGTTCCCACGAGAAGGAGAGGCCGACGATCTCCGCGTCTACGGGGTTGGTGCCAGTGCTTTCCAGATCGACAGAGAATTCGGTCTGGCGAGCAAGCTGGGAGACGAACTTGCGGAAGGCGGGCTCGTCGGCAACCAAATTATAGTCGCGTTTTGCTGTTTTCTCGGCACCCGCCACCTCACCGAGGAGGCTTCTGAACCCCAATCGGCGGTAGAATTCGTAGAGGGCGCCGTTTTGTATCTGCTTCACTGCGAGGTCTTCGGGCCCGACGGGAAGGGGGACGTCGGTCTTGATGGTTACCAGTTCGCGAGAAAGACGGGCCTGGTCGGCGAAATTGGCTATGTTTTCTCTGGTTTTCCTGCCGCGAACCTGGTCGACATTGTTGAGCACCTCTTGGAGGCTTCCCCATTTCTTGATCAGTGCTAGAGCCGTTTTAGGGCCGATGCCCGGGACGCCGGGGACGTTGTCGCTAGTGTCTCCCGAAAGAGCCATACACTCTATGACCTGAGGGGGCTCGATTCCTTTGTCCTCCTTGAAGCGGTCGAGATCGATGAGCTTCGCCTTCCTTGCGTCAAGTATATTTGTGGAGCTATCCAGAAGCTGTTCAGCATCCTTGTCGGTAGTTACGAGATAGACTTCGTAGCCTTTCTTGGCTGCCGACTTGGCGAGTGTGCCGATGACGTCGTCGGCTTCGACACCTTCTACAGACAGAACGAAAACGCCGTGCAGGCGTGCGGCTTGCTGGACTATAGGAATCTGAGGCCGGAGTTCGTCCGGCATGGGTTTCCTCTGGGCCTTGTATTCAGCGTATTGCTCGTGGCGAAATGTTGGCCCTTTATGGTCGAATACGACGGCCGCGTAGTCGGGCTGATGTTCGCGAAGTATCTTCCTGAGCGTGTTCACAAAGCCGTAGACCGCATTGACCGGCTGCCCTGTGGGGCTGGTAAGCATGGGAATAGCATAAAATGCCTGATATAGCTGACAGTGTCCATCAATAAGGTAAAGTGTCTTGCTCATTCGTTGGTCTGCTGTGCGTACGAGCGGCCCGTGTATCTTCGCGGGTCTGACT
>CAZUUK010000045.1:0-394 GCA_964622675.1 uncultured Planctomycetota bacterium
CTGGATGAGCGGTGTTTTGAAGGCGGTCTGGATGCGGCCGGTTTTCTCCAGGTGTTCGAGGCATGCGCGGAGGCATCCGCGGCCGACACAGATTCCGCAGTGGCGAAAGCGGAGCTTGAGGAATTCGTTGTACCTTGGTTCCTCACCGGTCGCTTCCGCGCCGGTCCAGAAGGGTGAGAAGCGCGGGTCTCTTCCGGCGTGGACAGCGATGCAGGCGCGAGGATCGAAGGAGGCGTGGGAAAACTCGCGGCCTTCGATGGTGAATGTGACGTCGCGGGATTCGGAGATGGCGCCGGCCTCGCATTCGGTTACGCAAGCGCCGCAGTCGTCGCAGATGCTGCCGGTGAAAAGAGGTGAAGGATCGAGCTCGGCGTCGGTGAGGACGGCGAAGACG
>CAZUUK010000045.1:434-24688 GCA_964622675.1 uncultured Planctomycetota bacterium
TTGCCGTCGGGACCCCAGGGCATGTCGTCACGAATTTGGCGGCCTACATGCGTGCAGAAAGGGTTGTGGACGGGAACGCTGGTGGAGCCGAGGCTTTCGAGAAACATGACGACGCGGCGGAGCACCTGAACGGACATGACTTCGTTCAAATACCAGTAGCCATCGCAGTTGTACGCCTGCCAGTAGGTGCCTTCTTCGACGGCCTTGAGGGCGCCGCGAGGCTGGCGGAGGGCAATGGCGATTATGGATTGGGTTTGAGGGAAGATGGTGCGGGGGTGGAATTCGGGCGGGGCGTTTTCGAAGCGAGAGATGGGAGCGAAGCCGACGAGGTCGGCGCCGGAATCGAGGGCGATGCGGCGAATTTGATCGGTGAGGTCTTCCATCGGTGCCTCCTTCTTGTTGCGGGGGGAATCCTGAGATATTGCTACAGGATAACATGATTCGGAGTTCGGCGGGAGGATGGGAGGGAGATCAAACGGTGCCCTGCCCTACCGACGGAGGGATGAGAGCGGGAGGGATGCCCATCAAAGGGCGCGATTTGGGCGGGGACGTGCTCGGCGCCCCCGCCCGGGATTTTGTGAAGGGAGTGCGGCTATTCTCCGAAGTCGGCGTGACAGACGCGGATGACTTCCTCGAGGGAGGTGATGCCCTCCGCAGCTTTTTCGATGCCCCTGATGAGGAGGGGCTTCATGCCGCTTTTGAGCGCGGCTTTGCGGAGCTCGTTGTGGGGAGCAGAGGCGGATACGGCGCTTCGGATGGCGTCATTCATCAGGAGTATCTCGTGAACGGCGGTGCGGCCGGAGTAGCCGGTGGAGCGGCAGGTGTCGCAACCTTTCGCGGAGTAGAATGTTGCATCTTTCAGGCCGCGGATGAAGTCGGCGGCCTCCGGCGGGAGAGCTGCCAGGTCGGGCTTTGCCTTGTGCCTGCATTTAGTGCAGAGCTTTCGGATAAGGCGCTGAGCGATGACTGCGCGAAGGGTGGAGTTGATTAGAAGCGGCTCGAGGCCGATGTCCGCGATTCTGGTGACGGCACTGGAGGCGGTTGGAGCGTGAAGGGTGGTGAAGACGAGGTGGCCGGTGATGGCGAATGTTGCGGCAGCCTGTACGGTCTCCAGGTCGCGCATTTCTCCGACGAAGACGACGTCCGGGTCCTGGCGGAAGACGGAGCGAAGGGCGCGGGGGAAGGTGAAGCCGAGACGGGGGTTCACCTGAATCTGGGCCACGCTGGGGATAAGGAACTCGACGGGGTCTTCGACGGACATGACGTTGGACTTGTCGGCGTCTACCTCGCGGATGAGGGAATAAAGGAGAGTGGTTTTTCCGGAGCCTGTGGGGCCGGTGGTGATTATCAGGCCGTTGGGTAGGTGGCAGAGGCTGCGGATGGTTTTGAGCTCTTCGTCGGAGAAGCCGATGCGTTCAAGCGAAATGGGGGCTACGTCGCGACAAAGGACGCGGATGACGAGGCGCTCGCCGAAAACGGTAGGCGTAGTGCTGACGCGGAGGTCGTACTTGGCCTCTTCGATCTTGAGCATGATGCGTCCGAGCTGAGGGAGGCGCCGCTCGGCTATGTCCATGCAAGCCATGATTTTGATCCGGTTTACGAGCGACGCGAATATACCTTCGGGTGGACGGTCGGCGTCGTAGAGGAGGCCGTCAACGCGGAAGCGGATGCGGCCGCAGCCATCTTCCGTGGGGTCGAGGTGGATGTCGCTGGCGCGGCGCGCGACCGCCTCGTGGATGAGCTGGTTTGCCAGTTGAATTGCTTTGGCGGTGTCTTCTCCTTCAGCCATCGGTTCCTCCTTTGGAGCGATGTGCGTGGAAAGGAATTTCAGGTTTCCAACCTCGAGGGCCTCGGATACGCGGACGGCCTGGCGGTCAAGACTGCTCCTCAGTTCGCCGAACTCGATGGCCGCGCAGACCTCCTCGGGGAATAGGTCGGGAAATTTGCGCATCGAGTCAGCCATGGCGCCGCCTTCACGGACGGCGGCACGGAGCTTGCGGATGGCTTCGCGGAGGTTGGACTCGCTGATCTCGCTAGAGGCGAGGTCGAATACTTCGAGGATCGGGACGCCGGAGGAAAGAAGCCGGGCGAAGGCGCGCCAGAAGCGGATCATATCGCGGCCTTCGGGCGGGGCGATTCCGGGCAGCGAAAAGCTTTTGTCCTCGATGCCTTCGACGATGCGGTTGAAGACCACATCCAGGACGCCGCCGGCCTCGCCCGCGTGGACCATGGTGGAGATGCTGGGCGAGAAGAGGGATTTGTGCTGCTCCACGGCCTCGTGGAGGGCGGCGCCGTTCTCTACGGCTTTGATAAGCGCCTGGGCGACCTGCTCGAAGGCCGTGCCGGGGAGAGTCGAGCCGGCGATCTGGAGCGCCTCGGTTACGGTGTGGCCTTGATTGTAGGCGTCGGCCAGGGCTCGCCAAAAGGCCAGGTGATGTTTGAACGGTGTGGTCATCATGAGACTCCTTGCACGAAGACGCGCGAAAGGATTCGAGATACCTGGGTTTGGGCGGTGGTTCTTGTGTAGGCGATTTCGCGCTGTTCGATCCATTCGATGAGCTTTGAGCGCCGAATGCGGATTTCCCCGGCGAGTTCAAAGGCGGGGAGCTCTTCGACGATTTCGCCGAGATTGTCGAGTGAGATGTGGAGGAATTGGGCGACTTCGTCGAGGGTCATTATTTCGGGGGCGCGTGTGCCGCGGATTTCGTGAGAGAGGAGACGGCGGGCCTCGAGGACGGCGGTTGCGGGAGGTTGATGGCGGGGAAGGAGGTTGAGCGAGGCGTCAAGGTTCTTGAGGGTAGCGAGGTGGTGGCGGCAGGTTTCGCACCGGGTGACGTGCGATTCGATTTCCGCAGCGCGATCGGGCGGCACGTCGCCGGCGGCGAATTGGGAGAGCTCTTCATAGGTCAGGGTGCAGGTCATTTGGAATCTCCTTGGGTGCGCCGTCGAGGGCGGCGGCGAGCGCCGCGCGGGCGCGGTGGATGAGGGTCTTCACCGTGTTCAGGGGGAGCTCGATGACGTCGGCGATTTCTCTGTATTTCATTCGCTCGAAAGCGTAGAGAGCGATGGCTTCGCGCTGGCGCTCGGGGAGGGTTTTCATCGCGTGGTGAATGATGTTCATTTTTTCGTCCGTTTCGAGGCGGTCGGGCGGGGCTTCGGTTGAAGGCGCGTCAAGTAATTGGAGGCCGCTTTCTGCGGCGGCCCGGCGGCGGAGGCGGTCGGCCTTGATGTAGTTGAGGGAGCGGTTTCTTGCGATGCGCATGATCCAGGTGCGGAAAAATCCTCTCGGCTCGTATCTTTTCGCGGTTCTTGCGACGGAGAGAAATGTTTCCTGCATTATGTCCTCCGCGGCTGAAGGGTCGCTTAGCATGATGCGGGCGAGATTGTAAACGGGCGCATGATAGCGGTCGAAGAGCGTGTCGAAGGCATCGGGGTCCCCTTCGCGATACATGACGATGAGTTCGTCGTCGGAGATGTCGGTCAAGCGCCAGCCTCCAGATATGCCCGTCCGCGAGGTGTTTCTACCATAATAAACAGCGGCCGGGGGGAGATTGTTTCAGGAAACCGGTGGTTTTGGCAGAGAGGATTCGGCCGAGCCGGATTTGGAGGAGTAGCGGCGTTTTTCGGCTTGGCGGAGCTCGGCGCGGAGTTCGGAGTAGCTCTGGTAGCGTGGGTAAGGGATTTCACCTGAGTTGACGGCGCGGCGGACGGCGCAGTCGGGCTCTTCGAGATGGGCGCAGGTGGCGAAGCGGCATTGGCCGAGATAGGGGAGGAATTCGGGGAAGAGTTCGGGGAGTTCTTCCCCGTCGAGCTCCCACGGGTCGAGGTAGCGGATGCCGGGGGTGTCAACCACGTGGCCGCCGAAATCGAGGGGAAAGATCTGGACGCTGGTCGTGGCGTGTCGGCCTTTTCCGGTGCCTTGAGAGACCTCCTTTATTCTGAGGCCAAGGCCGGGCTGGAGGCGGCTGAGGAGTGTGGATTTGCCGGAGCCGGAGGGGCCGGCGAGGACGGTGAGTTTGTCGCGGAGCGTTGCGCGGAGCTCTTCGAGGCCGGTGCCTTCGAGAGCGCTGGTGTAGAGGAGCTGGTAGCCGGCGTTCCGGTAGATGACGCCGATTTGCTGGGCCTGCGCGAAGGGGACGAGGTCGGTTTTGTTTATGCAGATGCCGGCGGGGAGGTCGGCGTGGCCTGCGGCGACGAGGAGGCGGTCAGCGAGGTCCCTTTCGAAATAGGGCTCTGTGACGGAGAAGACGGCGAGGAGCTGGTCGGCGTTTGCGACGACGACCTGGCGGACGGGCTTGGGTCCGGCGGCGCGGCGAGCGAGGACGCTTTTTCTCGGGAGGCGCTCTTCTATGGCCCCGCGGTCGCCTTGGGCGGGGGTGAAGCGGACGAGGTCGCCGACGGCAACGGGGCCGAGGTCTCTGATGGAGCGGACGGAGCGGGCGCCGCGAAGGCCGGAGTCGCTCTCGGGGTAGATGAGCTTTTTGCGGAGCTTGCTGCGGATGGAGCAGAGGTAGGTTTTGCCGCCGGCGGGAACGTAATAGTGGCCGCGCTGTTCGCGGATCACGCGGCCGGTAAGGGTTTGCTGGTTCGGTTGATCGGCGATAGGCGGCTCCTTGAATACGCTGCCGCTGCTTTGAGAGGAATTATATACCACAGCCCGCTGGAAAGGACAAGCTGAGTAGGGCGGGGTTGACAGGTGGGAGGGTAATGTTAGAATTTAGGGAGGTTAGCGGGGCGATTAGCTCAGTTGGTTAGAGCGCCTGCTCGACAAGCAGGAGGTCGGTGGTTCGAGTCCACTATCGCCCACAATCAGACGGTAAGGGGTATGACGCAGGAGAGACAGGGAAATATGATGACGTCGTAAGCTAAGTTAGCGGAGGTTCTGGAGTTTGGTGAGGGCCTCCGCTGCCTTTTTTGTCCGGGATCGGAGAGGCTGTCTTGGAGATGGAAACGAGGGCTGATTTGGAGACGATGAGGCACAGCGCGGCACACGTGATGGCCGCGGCGGTGAAGAGGCTGTATCCGGGGGCGAAGTTCGGGATAGGTCCGGCTATCGAGGACGGGTTTTACTACGACTTTGATCTGCCGTCGCTGAAGGATGAGGATTTGGAGAAGGTGGAGAAGGAGATGCGAAAGGTGGCGGCGGAGGGGCTGGAGTTCAAAAGGGTGGAGGTTCCGAAGGAAGAGGCGATAAGGCGGATGAAGGAGGAAGGGCAGGATTATAAGCTGGAGCTTCTGGAAGAGATCGAGGACGAAAGGGTGTCTCTTTACGAGCTCGGGGATTTTGTGGATCTGTGCAGGGGGCCGCACGTGCGGAGTTCGGGAGATACGGGAGCTTTCAAACTTTTGAGCGTGGCGGGAGCGTATTGGAGGGGGGATTCGTCGAGAAAGATGCTGCAGAGGATATACGGCACGGCGTTTGGAACGAAGGAGGAACTGGAGGAGCATCTGAGGAGATTGGAGGAGGCGGCGAAGAGGGATCACCGAAAGATAGGGGTCGAGCTTGGGCTTTTCAGTTTCCACGACGAGGCGCCGGGCTTTCCGTTCTGGCATCCGAGGGGCGTGGTGCTCTATAACACGATATTGGAGCACTGGGGGGATGTGCACAGGGAAGCGGGATACGAGGAAGTGAAGACGCCGATGATTCTGGAGGAGAGTTTGTGGCATCGAAGCGGGCACTGGGATCATTACAGGGAACACATGTACTTTACGGAGGTGGACGAGAGGCAGTTTGCGGTGAAGCCGATGAACTGTCCCGGGGGTCTTTTGATCTATAAGAGCACGCAGCATTCATACAGGGAGTTTCCGCTGCGGATTGCGGAACTGGGGATGGTGCACCGGAGGGAGCTTTCGGGGGTGAGGGCGGGTCTTTTCCGCGTGTGCGCGTTCACGCAGGACGATGCGCACATTTATTGCCTGCCGGAACAGGTGAAGGATGAGATAGTAGGGGTGATAGAGTTGACGCTGGATATGTACCGGGGCTTTGGGTTTGATGAGTGGGAGATGAAGCTTTCGACGCGGCCGGAGGATTCCATAGGGACGGATGAGATGTGGGAGGCGGCGGAGAAGGCGCTTAGGGAGGCGCTGGCGGAGATGGGGCTGGAGCACAGGGTTGCGGAGAAGGAGGGGGCTTTTTACGGGCCGAAGATAGATGTGGATCTCAGGGATTGCCTTGGGCGGGCGTGGCAGTGCGGGACGATCCAGGTTGATTTTGCGATGCCGGAGCGTTTCGATCTTACGTACACGGGGGCGGACGACAGGCAGCACAGGCCGGTGATGATCCACAGGGCGGTGCTGGGGAGCCTTGAGAGGTTCATCGGCGTTCTGATAGAGCATTACGGAGGGGCGCTGCCGGTGTGGCTGGCGCCGGTGCAGGTGAGGGTGATTCCGGTGAAGGAGGAACACGGGGATTACGGGAAGGAAGTGGTGGAGAGGCTGAGGCGGGAAGGGATTCGGGCGGAAATGGACTTGAGAAACGCACGCGTCGGAGCGAAAATAAGAGATGGTACGCTGCAAAAGGTGCCGTTCATGCTGGTCGTGGGGGATAGGGAGGGGAAGGACAAGACGGTGGCGGTGAGGGATAGGAAGAAGGGGGATCTCGGAGCGAGCAAGCTGGAGGAGTTCGTAGAGGAGATCAAGAGCCTGGTGGAGACACGGGCGAAAAACATCTGAAGGAGGTAATAGGCCCTGCCAAAAGCTACGCTACGAATGAACGAACGAATACGCGTGAAGGAAGTGCGGGTGATAAACGAGCACGGGCAGCAGGTCGGGGTGATGGAGACGGAAGAGGCGCTGAGGATAGCGCGGGATTCGAGATTGGATTTGGTGGAGGTGGGGCCGAGCGATAGTCCGCCGGTGTGCAAGATAATGGACTACGGGAAGTACAAGTACCAGCTCAGCAAGAGGCACCGGCAAGCAAGGCATCACGTGAGCGACATAAAGCCGATAAGGGTGTTCCCAAAGATACAGGAGCGTGATCTGCAGGTGAAGTTGAAGAACGCGCGGCGATTTCTGGAGAAGGGGTACAAGGTTCAGATAAATGTTCAGTTCAGGGCGCGCGAGAACGTACATCCCGAACTGGGAAGGAATATAATCACGAGGATGGCGACGGAGCTGGAGGATATTGCGAGCATTGAGCGGGCGCCGTTGAAGGAAGGGCGGACGATGAGCGCGCTTTTCGCGTGCAAGAAGAAAGGCAAAGGGGAGAGCACGACAGCGAGTAAGTAGGGAAAGAGGGAGCGGAGATGCCGAAGCAGAAGACACACAGCGGAGCGTCTAAGCGATTCCGTGTTACGAAAACGGGGAAGTTAATGAGACGGAAAGGTGGGGCGGGCCACCTGATGACGTCGAAGAGCGGGAAGAGAAGAAGGCATTTGAAGGGTGTGACGAAGGTATCGGGGAAGAAGTCGAAGACCATCAGGCAAATGCTCTCGAGCTAGGGGGTTCGGGGGGGTTCGTTTTGTTCAATCCAGACGGTGGAATGGCCGTTTTTTGTCTATATGCCGCATGAGGAGGCCAAGTGCCATGGCAAGAGCGAAGTCAAGTGTGGTGAGAAAGAAACGACATAAGAAGATCCTTAAGCAGGCGGAAGGGTACTGGGGAGGGAGGCACCGGATGTTCAAGGTGGCCAAGGACGCGGTGACGCGGGCGATGGCGCAGGCGTTCGTAGGGAGGAAGCAGAGGAAAAGGGATGCAAGGAGGTTGTGGATAATCAGGGTGAACGCGGCGGCAAGGGCGAACGGGCTGAGGTACGCGGAGCTTATGAGCGGGCTGGAGAAGGCGGGGGTGGAGCTGAACAGGAAGATGCTGGCTGAGCTGGCGGCGACGGATGCGGAGGCGTTCAGTAAGCTTGCGGAGATGGCCAAGGAGCAGCTCCAGGTGCCGACTGCGGAAAAGTGAGGAGATGAGAGAAGAACTGGCCAAGCTGCGCGAAGAAGGGGTGAAGGAGCTTCGGGAGGCGAAGACGCCGGAGGCGGTGGAGAGCGCGCGGATCAAGTATCTGGGGAGGAAGGGGATCGTTTCGGAGCGGTTCGCAGAGGTGGGGGGCCTGAGCGCGGAGGAGAGGCCGGAGGCGGGGAGGCTTCTGAATGAGGTCAAGGCGGCGCTTTCAAAGGAGTTCGAGGAGGCGAGAAGACGTACCAAAGGGAAGGCAGCCGGGCCGCGAGAACGGCTGGATGTGACCATTCCGGGAAGGCGGCCGGAGAGAGGGGGCTGCCATCCGATCACGATCGTGATGGAGGAGATGGTAGGGATTTTCCAGAGGCTGGGATTCGAGGTGGTGGAAGGGCCGGAGGTGGAGACGGTCTTCTACAATTTCGACGGGCTGAACGCTCCGAAAGACCATCCGTCACGAGATCTAAGCGACACTTTCTACCTGAGCGATGATCTGATTCTGCGACCACAGACGTCGCCTGTGCAGATAAGAGTGATGGAGAAGCGGAAGCCCCCGGTGAGGCTGGTGTGCCCTGGAAGGGCGTATCGGCCGGATGTGCCTGACGCGACGCACGTCGTGATGCATCACCAGGTAGAGGGACTGATGGTGGATCGCGGGGTATCGTTTGCGGATTTGAGAGGGGCGCTGGATCTGTTCGCGAGGGGGATGTTCGGGGAGGATGTGAAGACGAGGCTACTCCCGGATCATTTTCCATTCACGGAGCCGAGCGCACAGATGGAAGTCTCATGCACTCTGTGCGGAGGGAAGGGGTGCGACGTTTGCGGAATGACGGGATGGATTGAGCTTCTGGGCTGCGGGATGGTGCATCCGAACGTGCTGAAGGTGGTGGGCTACGATTACGAGGAGTTCACGGGGTGGGCGTTCGGGATAGGGGTGGAGCGGGTGGCGATGCGCAAGTACGGGATAGATGACATGAGGCTATTCACGCTGAACGACGCGAGGTTCCTGCGGCAGTTCAGGAGATAGGGGACGGAGTTGAAGGCAAGCTACAACTGGCTGAAGGATTACTGCGAGATAGAGCTTGCGCCTGAGGAGCTGGGGGAGAAGCTCACGGGGCTCGGGCTGAAGGTGGAGTCTATGGAGAAGGTAGGTGAGGATTACTGCTACGACATTGAGACGCTGTACAGCCGGCCGGACACGCTTTATCACGCGGGGATAGCGAAGGATATTGCGGCGCTTCTGGAGGTGGAGCTGAGGCTTCCGGAGATAGGGGGAACGGGGGATGGGAAGGACGTGAGCGAATGGACGAGCGTGGAGATTCCGGACACGGACCTTTGCCCTTGCTACACGGCGCGGATTATATCGGGGGTGAAGGTGGGGCCGTCGCCGAAGTGGCTCAAGGACAGACTGATCGCGGTCGGGGCGACGCCGATAAACAACGTCGTGGACGTGACGAACTTCGTGATGCTGGAGATGGGCCAGCCGCTTCATGCGTTCGACTACGATACGCTGGAAGAGGGACGGATCGTGGTGCGGCGGGCAAGGAAAGGGGAGAAGATCGTTACGATCGATCACGTGGAACGGGAGCTGGAGGAGAGCATTCTCGCCATCTGCGATGCGAAGAAGCCGGTGGCGATAGCCGGGATAATGGGAGGAGCGGATACGGAGGTGAGCGGGCGGACGAAGGTGGTGCTTCTGGAAAGCGCGCACTTCGAGCCGCTGACCATAAGGAGGAGTTCGCGGGAGCTGGGGCTGCCGACCGAGGCGTCTTACAGGTTCGAGCGAAGGATTGATCCGAAGGGGGTGGATGCGTCGTCGAGGCGAGCGGCGGAGCTGATACGCGAGCTGGCGGGCGGGGAGATCGCGAAAGGTGTTGCGGTGGTGGACGTGCGGAAGCAAGAGGTCCGGGAGGTGGAGCTGCGAGAGAGCAGGATTGAGAAGCTTTTGGGGACGAAGGTGGCGATGAATGTGGCGGAAGGGATTCTGGGGAGGCTTGGGTTCGAGGCGATAAAACGCGAGAGGGGGAAAGTGAGGGTTCGGGTGCCGTCGTGGCGAGGGGATGTGGAAGGAGAGGCGGACCTGATCGAGGAGGTGGCGAGGGTCTACGGTTACGATAAGGTTCCGGCGGAGCTCAAGGCAACGATGGAGCTGGGGGCGATACCGAGATGGTTGGAGATGGAAAGGAAGACGCGAGAGCTGCTGGCGGGGATGGGATACTTCGAGACGATAACGGTGAGCCTGGTGGGTGAGGATAGGGCGACGGCCTTTGGGCAATGGTCGGAGGCGGAGCCGCTTAGGGTGAGAAATCCGGTGCGCGCGGGCGAGGGAGCGCTGAGGAAGTCGCTACTGGGCTGCCTTCTTGCGACGAAGAAGGCGAACCAGGATCGAGGGGTGGGCGAGGTGAAGTTCTTCGAGGTAGGAAGGGCCTTCCTGCCAACGGGAAGCGGCGGCGGGACGGAGGAGAAGAAGCTGATAGGGCTTCTGGCGGACAGCGATTACTACGGGATGAAAGGCGCTGTGGAGGAGCTGCTGGAGGGGCTGGGGGTGAGGGAGGGTGCGGTTTTCGAGGCGGTGGATGCGGCGTTTCTGGAGCCGGGGACGGGGGCAAGGATGAGTCTGGGCGGAGAGACGGTAGGCTACATCGGGCAAGCATCTTCGAAGCTGGCGAATCGGTTCGAGCTAAAAAGCGCGCCGCAGATTTGCGAGCTGGATGCCGAAAAGGTATGGGCGGCGGCGGAGAAGAAGCTTAAGGTCGAGCCACTGCCGCAGTTCCCGGCGATTGCGAGGGATCTGGCGCTGGTGGTGCCGGAAGAGGTGAGCTGGGGGGAGATGAGGGAGGAGATAGAGAGGTCGTCGAGCGAGATTGTTAGAGAGGTGAAGTTCTTCGACGTGTACCGGGGGGAGAAGGTAGAAGAAGGAAGGAAGAGCGTGGCGTTTTCGGTGGTTTACAGGGCGGATGACAGGACGCTTTCCCGCAGCGATGCTGATGCGGCGGAGGCGGCGATCCTGGAGGCTTTGAAGAAGAAGTTCGGGGCAGTTCTGCGAAAAGTGTAGTGCCCTCCCCTACCCCGTTTCGTGAGTGGGTCTCAGTGTGCGCTGTTTGTCTTCGGAACGCCGGAAGCGCGGATGGAAGCGTTTGCGGCGGCGATGACGGAGCCAAGCGAGATGTTCTCCATACACCTGGCGAGCGGGCAAGCGGAGCGGGTTTCTCTCGAGCAGGGGGCGCATTCGGTGGGATTCCAGAGGATGGTTACTTCGCGGCCGAGCGGCGCCCAGGTGGCCGGGTCGGTGGGGCCGAAGAGCGCTATGGTGGGGACGCCGAGCGCCGCGGCAAGGTGAGTGGGACCGGAGTCGTTGCCGATGTAAAGGGATGCGAGTGAAAGAAGTGCGGATAGGCGACGGGCGGGAAGGTTGACCGCGGCGGCGAAGGGAAGGTCGGAAGCGAGCGAGGCGAATGCGGCTGATACTTCCGGGTCGGCGGGGCCTGCCAGGAGTAGAATGTTGATGCCGAAATCAGAATGAAGGGCGCGGGCGGCGGCTGCGAAGCGCTCGAGAGGCCAGGCTTTTTGGGGGCTTCCTGCGCCGGGATGGAGCGCGAGCAATCGAGGTCGGGGAAGGCCGAAGTGAGCGGCGACGAAGGAGCGGACCCAAGACAGGTCTTCGGGCGCAGCGCCTATCACAACGGGACGGAGAGCGCCTCGGACGCCGAGAGGTTCGAAGGCTTTTTTGAGATGATCGGAGACGTGAGTGCCCGCGGGCGGAGCCGGTTGGAAGACTATGACCTTCCTGACGCCGGCGGCATTGAGGTTATGCGTTAGGGTCCCGCGGGGGTCTGAGAGGTAGCAGATGGCGACGTCGAAGCTGGACAGATACGATGATAGTCCCGGAGGGAGAGATGGCAGATCGGTGAAAAGAGGAGTGAAGAAAGAGTCGTCGTAACTTTTCACGGAAGAGATGAAAGGGGTCTGGAGGGCGAGGGGGGCGTGGGCCGGATGAGCGACGAGGTGAATTTCCGCTCCGGGAATGGCGTCGGCGAGAAGCTGGAGCGAAGGGAGGGTGAGGATCAGGTCTCCCATGGCGCCCGGGCGAAAGACGATGAAACGGGGAGGCACTTTAAGGCTCCGTCAACGAGGGATATTCACGGTCGAGTCTATTCTAGTCTGCCTCCGAATGGTGTAGAAGTAATTTGTGCTTGACCGTGGGATGAAATGATAGATAAATAGAGAGCCAACGCACACGGAGAAACGACGATGCATGAAGGCATGAGCGAGGAGAAGGAACCGCGAAGCAAGGAGCTCATCGGGATGATCGAGGGGGGCATGGAGAAGGAGCGCCTGCGGGAAGCTCTGTCGCAGGAGATGCCTGCAGATATTGCGGAGGCGCTGGGGCACCTGGAGGAGACGGAGAAGAAGGCGGTGCTGGATGCGCTTGATGATGAGATGGCGGGGGAGGTGCTGATGGAGGCGGACGAGATAACGAGGGCGGAGGTTGTGGAGATGCTGGGCGCCGAGCGGCTGGCGGGAGTGGTGAAGCAGCTTGAGCCGGACGACGGGGCTGACTTTCTGGCGGAGCTGCCCGAAGAGATACGCGTGCGGGTGCTGGAGAAGGTGCCGGCGGAGGAGACGAGGGAGCTGAGGCAGCTTCTAAGATACCCGGAGGAGACGGGCGGGGGGCTGATGACGCCGGAGCTGGTGGCGGTGCGGCAGGACATGACGGCAGGGCAGGCGGCTAAGGCGCTGAAGCAGCTTGAGGAGCCGGAGTCTATTTTTTTCGTGCACGTTGTGGATGCGAATCAGAAGTTGATAGGTTCGGTTCCGCTGGGGCGTCTGATAACCGCCGATCCGGAACGGAGGATCGGGGAGCTGGTGGACCCGGAGGTTGTAGCGATACGTGCCGACGCCGATCAGGAGGAAATTGCGCGTACGTTCAGCCAATACAACCTGACGGTTGCGCCGGTGGTGGACGAGGGAGGGAAGCTTCTGGGAAGGATAACGGTTGACGACGTTATCGACGTGATCGAAGAGGAGGCGACGGAGGATGCGTATAAGCTGGCGGGTTCGGACGACGAGGAGCTGTCGCAGCGGTCGTCGTGGTCGGTGGCGAAGATAAGACTTCAGTGGCTTTTGATATGCCTAATGGGAGCGCTGGGTTCCGCGGCGGTGATCTACTCTTTCGAGCTGACGCTGAAGGATTTCTTTGCGCTGACGATCTTCATTCCCGTGATCACGGCAACGGGTGGGAATGCGGGGCTTCAGACTTCGACGATTACGGTGAGGGGGCTGGCGACGGGGAGATTGGAGAGGCACTATCTTTTGCCGGCGGTGCTGAAGGAGATAAGGGTGGGAGGGATAATCGCGGCGACGTGCGCGGTGTTCATCATGATAGTAGCGACGATCTGGTCGGGGGAGATGACGATAGGGCTGGCGATAGGGGCGGCGATGTTCTGCGCGATAATAGCCGCGGCGACGCTGGGGGTTGTGGTGCCGGTGTCGCTGGAGAGGATGGGAAAGGACCCTGCAATTGCATCGGGGCCGGTGATAACGACCTCTAATGATGCGATAGGACTTTTGATATACCTAGGACTTGCGTCGTTGCTGCTCCAGGCGCTCAGATAAAGGCGAGGGATAAGCAAATGAAGAATTTTGAAGAGATGATGGAGACGATCAAGCAGTATCCGGTGAAGAGGGTGGCTGTGGCGGCGGCGGCGGATGAGAGCGTGCTTTCGGCGGTGGCTGAGGCCAGGGAGCAAGAGGTGGCGGAAGCGGTGCTGGTGGGAGACAAGCGCGAGATCATGAGGATATCGGAGGAGAAGGGGTTCGATGTGAACGAGAAGGAAGTGATAGACGAACCGGACGCGCTGGAAGCGGCGAGAAAGGCGGTGGAGATTGTCTCGACGGGTGGCGCGCACATTTACATGAAGGGCTACATTCATACGGACGATTTTCTGCGCGCGGCGTTGGATAAGGAGAGCGGGCTGAGGACGGGGGTGGTGATGAGTCACGTTTTCATTCTGGACGTGCCGGAGTTGAAAAAGCTGGTGTTCATAACGGACGGGGCGATGAACATAGCGCCGGACCTGGAGCAGAAGGCGGAGATAATCCTGAACGCGGTGCACCTTGCGCACATTTTCGGGCTGGAAGAGCCGAGGGTGGGGGTTCTGGCGGCGGTGGAGCTTGTGAACCCGAAGATGCCAGCGACGATAGAGGCGACGTGCCTGGCGAAGATGTGCGACAGGGGGCAGTTTTCGCCAAGCTGCAAGGTGGATGGACCATTTGCGCTTGATAACGCCATTTCGGTGAGAGCGGCCAGGCACAAGAAGATATCGGGGGAAGTTGCGGGACAATGCGACATTCTGGTCGTGCCGGATATTGAGGCGGGGAATATTCTGGCGAAGTCGTATGTCTATTTCGCCGGAGGGGATGCAAAGATAGCCGGGGTGGTGGTAGGGGGGAAAGTGCCAATCGTTTTGACCTCGCGCGCGGACAGTGCAGAGAGTAAACTCTATTCTATGGCGGCGGCCGTGCTGATGGCGGACGTGCAGCGTTCGCTGAGGCTGAAGATAGGGAAGGTTCGGTTCTAGAAGAGATGGAGATGGAACGGGTTGACGTTAAGAATACTCTGATAGTGGTGACCGGGAGCAACATAGTCGCGGAGGATCGCGACAGGCCGCTGGCGTATTATCTTAAGACGGAGATAGACAAGCGAGGCGACGGGAAGTTCCGGCGGGCGATCGTGGTGTCGGACCTGCTTTACCTTTTCAGTGAGAAGCTGCAGGAGTGCGCGACGATTGTGGTGGGCGGGCCGAAAGTTAACATATTGTCGCAAATGCTTTACCGGGACGTGCCGCTGGCGATAACGGTGGAGGAGAAAATATTCGTCCACGTGCACGCAACGGGCCGCCGCGTGATCATTTACGGGTGGGATTATGAGTCTACGCACCACGCGGTGAGACTGTTTGTGGATTCGGAGCAACTGGACAGGTTGCTGGAGCAGCTTTGGAAGGACTCGGAGGAGGAAGCGGAGGAGGCGGAGGAGGAGCCGGGAGAGGAGACGGAAGAGGAACCGGAGGAGCCGTGGGAGGACGATCCGGAGTGGGGGGCAGAGGAGAACTGATGCACGTTATCGTGGACGGGTACAACGTGCTGATGGCGATGCCGGAGTTTTACAAGGGTCCGGGCGGGCGCGACATGCCCGAGGGGAGGAAGATGCTGCTGGAGAGGATGTGGCGCTATGCACGGGCAACGGGAGAGCGGGTGACGGTGATTTTCGACGGGCGCGGGCGGCGTGAGGAAAGGGCCGGAAGCGTGGGCTCGATAAAGGCTTTTTTCTCGCCGGATGCGGACGAAAAGATAATCGAGATGGTGAGCGGAATGAGGGGAGCGGCGCGAGTGATAACGAGCGACAGGAAGCTTCGGCAGGAGATAAGGCGGCTGGGCGGCAGGTGCGATGGGCCGATGAGGTTCTTCGGCGAAGTGCGGGAGGCGATCGGCCGCGGAAAGGACAAGGAGAAACCCGGGGAGCTGAGCGAGGCGGAAGTGAGGGAGTGGCTGGAGGCGTTCGGCTGCAAGGGGGATAAGGGATGAGAAGGGAAACGATCCAGTGGATAGCGGTGATAGGCTATGCAAGCTTCCTTATGTGGACGGCGGTCGGGACCGTGCCGCCGGAGGCGGCGTTTCTGTGGCGGTGGCATCTGGATAAGCTGGTGCACGCGGGGGAGTACGGGGTTCTGGGGCTGCTTCTGGCGGCGGGGCTGTGGAAGCCGATGTCGGGGCTCTCGAAGAGCGTGGTGGCCTGGAGCGCAGTATGCCTGGGGGTGGGGTACGGGGTGATTACGGAATCGGTGCAGGCTACTATCGCGTGGAGGTCGGCGGAGGTGCTGGACGCGGTGGCGAATGCGGCTGGGGCGGCCCTTGCGGGGTTGATATGGCTGAAGGTGATGTCAAGGGTGCCGCGGCATGGATGAGGAGCTGGTTTTGACACGAGGAAGAGGCCGGGCGATGCGGATTTTCGCGAAGCTCTTACTCCTGTTTACTACGGTGACGCTTTTGGAGCTGGCGATCCTGATAGAGATCGGAAAGCGGCTGGATGTGCCGGCGACGCTGGGGATAGTGGTGTTGACGGGGGTGGTGGGTTCGATGCTGGCGGCGAGCCAGGGACTGCGGGTGGTCGGGGAGATGAAGGAGCAAGTTATGATGGGCAGGATGCCGACGGATAGCATAGTTGACGGGTTGCTGGTACTTTCGGCGGGGATAATGCTTTTGACGCCGGGACTTCTGACCGACTCTGCGGGCTTGCTGCTTCTGGTGCCGCGCGGGAGGAGATTTGTGAGGGAGAGACTGAAGCGATATCTGGGGGGGAAGGTTCAGCACTACATGTACCGGGAGGAACGAAGGTGGGAGTGAGGCTGGGAGAGATAGCGGAGATGCTGGAAGCGATAGCGCCGCTGCGGCTGGCGGAGGATTGGGATAATGTCGGGCTGCAGGTGGGCGACCGGGAGTGGGAAGTGGATACGGGGTTGGTGTCTTTGAATGCCGACGCGGAGGTGCTGGAGGAGGCGGGCGAGGTAGAGGCGCAGATGGTTATCTCGCATCACCCGCTTATCTTCAGGGAGCTGAAGAATGTGACGGCGGACGGGGAGCCGGGGTTCACGGTTCTGGAGGCGGCGAGGAGGGGGATAGCGATTTACACAGCGCACACGAATGCTGATGCGGCTTCGGGCGGCGCGAGCGATCTCCTGTCGGATGGATTGGGGATTGTGCGCCGTCGGGCGCTGAGGCCGGCGCGCGGCGAGGAGAATGTGAAGCTGGTTACGTTCGTGCCGGAAGAGGGTGTGGAAGGGGTGCGGCGGGCGATAACCGAAGCGGGAGCGGGAGCTATCGGCAACTACCGCGATTGCAGCTTCAGGACGGCAGGTACGGGGACGTTTTTCGGCATGGAAGCGGCACAGCCTGCGGCGGGAGAGAAAGGGAGGCTTGAAGAGGTGGAGGAGTGGCGGGTTGAGGTGGTCGTTCCGAAGCTGAAGCTGGCGGAAGTAGTGAGGGCGCTTATCGTCGCTCACCCTTACGAGACGCCGGCTTACGATATATATCCGCTCATTTCGTCTAAGTGGGAAGGAGGGCTGGGGAGAATAGGGAGTCTTAGCGAGCCGGTGAAGGCGATGGAGCTGGCGCAGAGGGTGAAGAGGTTTCTGGGACTGGAGAAGGTGAAGGTGGCGGGAGATGCGGATATGATGGTGGAGACGGCGGCGGTTTGCGCCGGCGGGGGAAGCGATCTGCTGAGGGACGCGATTAAGCAGGGAGCGGAGGCGTACGTGACAGGGGACGTGGACTATCACGCGGCGAGGGATGCGGCTGCAGAGGGGATAGTGGTAATAGACGCGGGACATGCGGCGTCGGAGCTGCCCGTGGTGAGATGGCTGGCGGAGCAGCTCGAAAAGAGAATACCCGAGGTTAGGTTTCTAGTGAGCGAGGTCGAGGTCGAGCCTTTCAGAGAGATGTAAGGAGTGAGTGAATGCCTGTGGAGTTCATCTCGGAGTTGGCGGAGGAAGGGGAAAGCAAGCTTTGCCTTCTGGTGATTGACGGTCTGGGCGGCCTGCCCCACGGCGAGAGGGAGCTGACGGAACTGGAGGCGGCCAGGACGCCCAATTTGGACAAGCTGGCTTCGAAGTCGGAGGTCGGGCTGCTGATCCCGGTCATGCCGGGGGTGACGCCGGGAAGCGGGCCGGGGCATCTTGGGCTTTTCGGGTACGATCCGATGAGGTACGAGATACCGAGGGGAGCGCTTTCGGCGGCGGGGGTGGGGTTCGAGCAGACGGAGAAAGACGTGGCGATCAGGGCGAATTTCGCAACGGTGGACCACAAGGGAAATGTGGCGGACCGGCGTGCGGGAAGGATTGCGACGGAGAAGTCGAGCGTGCTCTGCGAGAGGCTGGAGAAGGAGATAAGGATCAAGGGGGCGGAGGTGTTCGTGCGGCCGGAGAAGGAACACAGGGCGGTTGTTGTGTTCCGAGGGGAAGGGCTTTCGGGCGGAGTGTGCGATACCGATCCGCAGGCGGCGGGAATTCCGTGGGTGCATCCGACGGCGACGGACGAGAAGGCCGGAAGCAAAAAGACGGCGGCTGTGGCTGAGGAATTCCTGAGACAGGTTGCAGAGATTCTGAAGGGCGAGCTGCCTGCGAATATGATGCTGCTGAGGGGCTTCGCCTGCAAGCCGAAGATACCGGGGCTGAAGGAGCTTTATAAGCTGAATGCGGCGGCGGTGGCGGCTTACCCGATGTACCGGGGGATAGCGAGATTGCTGGGGATGGAGCTGCTGGATGCGGGGGAGAGTTTTGAGGACGAGTTCAGAGCGGCGGTTGCGGCGAAGACCGATTACGATTACTTCTTCATCCACATCAAGCCTACGGACAGCGCAGGCGAGGATGGGGACTTCGAGAGGAAAGTGGCGAAGATAGAGGAGACGGATAAGGCGCTGCCGGTGCTGCTCGAGGGAAAGATGGACGTGCTGGCGGTGACGGGGGATCATTCGACGCCGGCGGACTACAAAGCGCATAGCTGGCATCCGGTGCCGGCGCTGTTGAACTCCAGGTATTCGAGGAAGGATAAGGTGAAGAAGTTTGGCGAGAGCGATTGCAGGGGAGGAAGCCTGGGGATAATAGAGGCGAGGTACCTTATGGGGCTCATGCTGGCGAACGGGAAACGGCTTATGAAGTACGGGGCGTAGGGGAGGAAGTCGGGAGGAAAAGCGGAGATGGAGCCCAATAACGCGTCACTGAGCTGTGCGAGTCGCCGCACGGCATTGAGTCTGGGCATTATAGGGGGGGAGGAACGCAGGTGCTCCAGTAGACGCCCAAGCGAAGGTGAACGCCTGGAGGGAGGAGTATAAGCAGCAGCGACCGCACAGTTCCTTGGAGAACCTGCCCCCGGCGGAGTTTGCGGCGCGGTGTATGGCTCCCGCTTCCTCTACGCTCCAGCCTCCACCGTACACCGAGGCGCCCTAGATGAGAGCACGCGAAAACTTGCATTGGGGATGGATCAAGAATGGGGGCAGGTCCAGGACATGGAATTATGAGATAGGACCTGGCACAAAGACTGGGGGCATATCCGCTCGGCGGTTTGGGCGAACTCGGCGCAAACCTAATGGGTAGGAGTTCACAGGCAGCAACCGCTACAGAGGCCGAGGAGGGGTCACCTGCGCACAGGTGGCACAAGACCTCCAGGGTCATCCGACGGCTCACTGAGAACGCGATCGCTCTTTTTCATCTCTTCGGAGGACTTCCCTGCCGCACCCGCACCCTTCGCCGCATGACGAGGGCGAGCCCAAGCATGGCAGAGAAAGCTCCGAGCGCAACACTGTATTCGTGAATGGGAATCTGGGCATGCTCGTGTTGAGACCTCGAGGGAGCATCGGGGCTGATCAAAATGGCCCAACCGTTCCAGCGCCTTCGGAGGCTTTCGAGAGGCAATGTCCGTAGCCTCAATCCATCTATCAGCGAGAGCACCCCCGCGTCTGCATCTATCCCAGCAAGGAAGAGGAAATGGCGTTCGTCGTCAGCAATAAGTATGCACGCACCCTCGTGTGACGCCAGTCCTGCAAGATCGGTCTTAGCGACCGCAGCTCCGAGTCCGAGATCCCGCGCTGCCGAGACCATGTTCCCGACAGAGGTGCCGCGCTCCATCGTCGTTCCTGCTAGAGAAACCATGTCACGCAATGACACCCGCTTTCCACAGGTCCTCGCAGCGAGGTATAGACACCGAGGGCCACACATTGACCGTGCTAGAGCATCTTTCTCCCATCCTGCCGGCGGAGCCGATGCCTGCGCGTAACGAATCAAACAGCATGCCATCGCAATGTGAATGAGGAAGAAGCAACTCGCTCTCTTCAGGCGAGGATTTCCAATGAACGCCAGCGTTCCCCATCTGCCGCCTCGGTATTCCTGTCTACACAGCCGCGGCAAGGAACAACTCCTTTCACCAAACACCGCCTGCCGCTAGGCATGTTCGCAGTAGCGGCGTCTTCGGCGCACCGCCACACCAGCGAGAGCCAGCGCCAGCAAGCCCCCTGCGCTCAAGACTGCCACCAGTAGCGTCCCGAGCGGCTTTCTTCTGCTGCCAGCAGGGCTCTCGGAACCAGCGTAGCCGCCTTGGTCTGATGCAGAGCGCGCAGCTAGCTGGTCCTCTCCGCTTGGGCCAGGAGCGTCAGCTCTCCTGGCTACGCCTTCGAGAAGGGAATCAAGCACAGCCTCATCGCTTTCCGCGACCCTGTAGCGGTAACTAATGCCGCGAGCGTGATCCACCACATGAGTGCCAACAGGCACGCCCAACGCTTCGAACGTGAACTCGTCATCTGCAACTGCAGCGTTCTGTTCAAAGGTCAAGCACTGGACGGAGATGCTTCTTTGAACATCCCCAGCCAGCTTGGTGGTGGTCCTCTCAGGGTCTCCGAACGTTCTGCTAGTGACGGTCCCGCTTCCCTCTTCGAACAGCTCGTACGTCACCTTTCCAGGGTAGAAAGCGGACAAAGACGAATCGTAATCAAAGCGATAGGTTACTTCCCGTTTGCCTCCGGAGGGCTCCATAAGTGCTTCCGCATGGTAGTAGATCAAGTGAAAGCCCGCCTGCGGATCCAACAGCATCTCTCGCTTGGCCCGCCACCCCTCATCATACAGCTCGCCCAGGGAGATGATTTCGAGCTTACCATCGCTGCGTAGTGTGATCTCAACATCTCTGGCCTGGTCGAGCATGACCTTCAGTGTCTTCGCTACGGATGACTGATCCAACATGGTGAAGGTCTCGGGATGAAAATCATCTCCGAGCTTACGTCGCAACGAACGGCCTTGGCTCAGGTTCATTGTGAACGCGTATCGGCCTGGAATGTAGCCGTAGACCATCTCGCCCGTGTCTATAAACGCGCTAAGCGGTTTGGCCTTCTTCGTGCCGTCGACCCCCCAATCCTGCCACCTCGTTTTCATCCCCTTAAAAGCGAACTCAACAAACCTGGCTTCAACTTCTTCCTCCCTCTTCCCGTCGGGTGAGACAGTAACCTCAGCGATGGTCACAAGGGCTTCTCCTCTGCCGGGCTGGACTGCATCGGTTGCTTCTCTGTAACCTGTACTTAGCGTTTCAATGATGGAGTCTCTGTCGAACTCGGAGGCCCTAGAGCTGCCAGTGATGGCGAACAGACTGACGGCGGCCAGGAGTCCGGTTGCAGTTGGCATGTGACGTAGCTTGGCGCATACTTCCTCCATAATCATGGCGCTTCCCTCCTGACGTCTGATCGTCCGCCGGTTTTCTTGCGAACGCCGATAGCTCCTCCATAGCACTTCTCTGCAACAACGGGGACACACACCTTCCCGTCATCGGCAGCCTGGAACTGAACGACGCCCGCGTGGAAGCCATTTGCAGCGCCAGGGTGAAGACGGACGCGATATTGCCGCTCTCGCTTGACTTCCGAAGAAGACGAGGCCGTCTCCACCAGCAGCCATTCGGGAGTAGCTATCCGTGTTATCCAAGGCACTTCACACTCGTTCAGCGGACTCAGAGACAGCAACCTCCACGCCGTCTCGTCGGCGGTCCCCGAGCCATCGCTCATCACGAGTGAGGGTGGAACTGCGCGGTACGTCGTCCTGCCTCGAGCAAGAACTTGTACTTGCCTCTCTGCTGGAGGTGCTCCGCGAGCAGCTATCATGAGCATCCCGACCATCTCAGCGCCCGGGTGGGAGCTCAAGCGAATGCGAACAACCCACCTCTGCTCCCCCCGAGGGCCGTTAGACCTTTTCCGGATGCTGTCCACTGAAACAAATGGCAAGTTGCACGATACTCGTTCAAGTGCAAAGGCGCTTGTTTCGGGCGGTCCCCAGACTTCCAAGTCCCGCACCGGAGCGTAGTCATCTGAGCGCGCATCCCACACGAGCACCTCAGGGACCGTTCTCCATGTCGACCACTCCCATTTCACCAGGAGCGGCGTGATGGCCCGACCCTCTCCCTGTGTGTGTACGTAGACTTTGGCGGCACTAACGCCTGGATCGTCTGTAGCCACCACGTTCACCACGAGATCCGCGGACTCAGAAGGTCTCAGCAAGACCTTGCTTACGGTGACTCTTGCACAGCGGCAGGAGCTCCGTATGGCCACGATACGAATGGTTCGGTGCCCGCCGTTTGTGAGGCGAAACAGCGCCTGAGCTCGTCCTTTTTCTCCCGACAGCAGCCCGAGGTGGATCTCACGCCCGGGGCTGACTACCAACCCTTCTCGTACTTCCTCACCACAGCCACCGAAAGCCACCAGCCCGACGATTATAGGCACGACTGCGCCGACTCTCAATCGCTCAACCACCAGGTATCGGTGCTTGCTCATAGTTGGCGTCAGGTGTCTCACGCCCAGCGCAATTCCTTGCTCCGGCACCCTAGTCGCAATCCTTGTACGCGTCGGTTGTCTCGCCAAAACCTTGCGCCTTGCATTGGCCATCAGACCACATGCAGTCATAGAAAATGTAACATGGCCCTTCGTCTTTTGGCTCGCACTGCGGCGCCGGTGCCCCGGTGCACGTGTAGGCGTCGCCACCTTTGCCGTCCTTCTGCCATTTGCCGAGGCAGTCGTCGCGGGTCTCGTAATCTGTGCATGCAGCCTCGCCGCTTATACAGATATTGTACGCCTTGCATCCGTTTACGCAGCTACCACCATACGATTGGCTGATGTCCCTCCGGGTTACACGCCATGTTGCTGCTCCAAGTGCCGACACGGCGAGAGCCACGGTACCGACTAATATGCCGGTGTAGCATAGTCTCCGGTCCTTCATGGTCAAGACAGTCCTGCCCATTAGGCGTTGGAACCGCGACGGATAGTTCTCCGTCGCGATTGCTCGGCGAGTCACCAGAACTCACCGCTTGCTAAGCTAAGGTATACATTTCAGATCCCCACTGCCGACGAACCAAGCGATACCTCCTTTCTCGCTCTCTTACAGAATGGTGTATGGTCATCACTTGCCACTTGCATCGGTATCACGCCACATAGCGGACTAGATACCCATACTGCCTATCTATTACTACCCGGAACTCGGGTTGTCGAGGATAAAATCTGGCCGAAGTGTCCCTTTGACTCAAGGCAATGGCTCTTTCAGGGAGTTCTGTAAGGAGCAGACTTGTCTGACCGCAAAGCAACTCCTGGTATCGGCCTCCCGGCTTCAAACTGACCTCGCCGGAATATGCGCCGTCAGGAGAAGGACGCTGCCGATAGGATATCGCGTGCGGCTCAGGGGGTGGCCTTGGAGGACTCCATTCGTTTTCTCGCTTCTTCGTAGCTCTCCGGCGGCGTTTGCGGACGGTGCTGAAAGGGTTTTGGTTGACGTAGACGAGGCTGGCCTGGTGCACATTAGCGCAAATTTTAAGTCACGCGTGCACCCCCAGGGCCGCGGTCACAGCGTGATAGTTTTCGACGGAAACTCAGGATACCGCGTGGTCGAGCATACCAGCAGTCAGGAAAATATGAATGGCGACGGGTCGCGAGATAACTACAAACTGCACGTGGACTGGAGGAAGTACGGCCCAGGGTGGTACGTGGCAAAGGTGACTTCGGATCAGGATGCTACGAGGGTTGATTTCGACGGGAATACCAGGAAAGCGCTCAAGCGAAGATACGCCGTGACGGTTGATATAGACAAATTTGATCCGCAAGCCAATGTGGAGGACTCGGAGTTCACACTGGATTCGCTGGGGGCTCCCGCGGGGACAAAGGTGGTCGACAAAGTTGCCGGCATCACCTACGCGTATGGGGTTCCAGAGGTCGGCGAGACCGATCTTGAGACTCTTTTTCGGGAAAGCCATCTAGCTAAGTCCAGAGTCTTCAGTCTGGCGACACATTCTGAAGCGACCGGAAGGGACATGGGCAAAGCTAGCGGTGTTTCTGGTGCGGGACCAAGATTACCACTGGTTTTTCTTGTTACTGTAGCGCTCGCTGTTGCGGCAGGTTCGGCGCTGTTGCTGCGCAAGGTTTTTGCAGATAAGTTGGCGAACAAATAAGGCGCCTTGCGTGACAGCAGTTCCTCTGGAGCTGGCAGAGTGTTTGGTCAAGCGATTGCGACGAAGTATTGAAACCATGGCACAGTCGGAAGCCGCTCGGGGAGACCGGACCAGAAAATTGAAGTTCCCGCAGTGGCATGTTTGCGAGCTCTTTGCTCTTCTCCTCGTCGGTTTAGTGGTAGTTTTCTTGTGGAGTTGGTTATGCGGTTCAGGGCTAGCGGGCGAGGGACAAGGCGGTGCGCTCAGGAAGAAGATGTGCGGCCCGATTGCGCTATGGTTCGCTGCTCGTTGCCACGGCATGCATCCGGAATTGGAGCGACTTGCGTACGTGGCAGACACGGATCCGG
>CAZUUK010000046.1:0-2701 GCA_964622675.1 uncultured Planctomycetota bacterium
CGCGAGGAGAGCGGGTTTCACCCCGAAGCCCTATCGACGGTGGGTGCCCGCGGGCTGGTGCAGATCATGCCCGCCACGGGCGAGCGCCTGGCAGAGAGCCTCGGCCTTCTGGACTACCAGGTGGACGATCTCTTCACACCGGCCAGCAACCTGCTCCTCGGAGCGCACTATCTGGAGCAACTCCTGGAGCGCTTCGACGGTCGGACCTCCGCGGCGGTGGCTGTGGGAAGGAGGCCCTGGGTGTCCACGCCGCCCATGAAGGCTAGGCGGTCGCCGAATTCTTTCTTGAGCTCGAGCGGGTCCATGCCGGGGCAGGTGCATTGAACGGGATTCAGGACGTCGAGGCCGATTTCGACGAGGTCGCCGATGATGGGGCGAATTGAACCGCAACTGTGGAAGGCGAGGAGAAGGTGGTGGGATTTGGCGAGCTGGAAGATTTCGGCGAGGAGCGGCTTTATGAGTTCGCGCCAGGAGGCGGGGCTTATGAGCATGGAGCTCTGGCCGCCGATGTCGTCGCCGGTCCAGAGCCAGTCGAGAGGAAAACGGGTGCAGGCTTCGGTGGAGAGTTTGAAGGCGAAGTCGGCGCAGCGTTTGAACATTTTGCGGATGAGGGCGGGGTTTGTGGCGACGTCCAAGAGGGCTTCATGGGGTCCGCGGAGGCGCCAGTACATTTCGAAGACGCAGGGGGAGACGTCGCAGCCGATGAAGTAATCCTTTTCGGCGGCGATTACGGGGTTCATTAGTGAGAGGAGGAATTCGGTTTTGTCCTCGGGGAATTCGTAGGCCAGCATTTCTTTTTCGGAAGCGCCGGCGAGGGGGAATTCGACGGGCTGGTTGAAGGCGCCGAGCTTTTCCCATTTGATGCCCCAGAAGTCAACGTGGGAATCGCCGTCGCGCTCGTGCGTGATGCCCTCCATGGCGTAGTTGTTGTTGACCCAGGCCTGCTTTATGTCGTCGCCCATGGCGTCGCCGACGTATTGGATGGGGATTTCGAGGAGCTCGGCGAGGTGCGATGCGGTGTCCGGGTTAAACCACATGAAGATGGGGACGCGGTCGGTGGGTTCTTTGTTAAGGGCGGCGTGAACACGCTGTTTTGGAGTCATGTGCCCCTGCTCATAATCCCTTAAAGTCTCACTCGAGGGTGTATCGGGCCGTAGATATATATAAAGCCTGGCGGATGAAAGTGAAAGGGAGAGCATACGTTGATGCTCGAGCTCTGCGCCTAGAAACCTACGTCTCCGAGCTCATTGTTTGAAGCTGTTCTGCCATTGCGCGGTGGAAAGTTTCCTCTCTCATCCAGCGGACATATACGCCTACGAAGAGGACGTGTCGTCCCGGGGGAGTCTCCGGGAAATCGTGATTGCCGGGGGCTTTCTCGTATGCGAGGATGAGGTCGGGAGGCGAGCTTTCAGAGAGCCCAGGGACATATGCGTAACTGCATGTCTCTTCGCTCAGCTTTCCGATGCGTCTCCACGCCTCGACCTCGGGCGTTGAGGCAGGGCAAACGAAAATCTCTGCGTCGGAGAGATACCCTTCCCCTACGAGTTGAGAGAAGACCTGGAGGCCGGATTCGCCAGGGGGGAAGTCACCTCCGTGGTCGCTGGCATACAGGTGCAGGGCTAGGCCTATGGTCTTAAGGTTGTTCTTGCAGCGGGCTCTCAGCGCAAAGACTCTATCGCTGCGCCAGCTCGGGAGAACGAGCACAAAGAAAATGCAAGCGATGAACGCAAGAAGTAACCCGGATAGAGTCGTCCCCGCTATGGCGAAGACAGTTCCCCTTAGCGCGCCACGGCTTCGGCGTATTCTCCGAAGCGCGAGGATCCCGAGGCCGAGGCCCGCAAGGGCAGCAGCCGTTAGAGGGACAGCGAACTTGAGAAACCCAAAGGCAAATGCGAGAGTCGCCAGTGCGCTCGAAGAGATAGCCATCCAGCTAAATGCCTTGGGCGGAAAGGGCGCTTGGCCCTTAACAAGATCCTCGCCGCAGTGGACGCAGACCGTTGCTTTCTCCGGATTCTCCTTCCCACAGGTCAGGCAGTCCATCTCTCCGGGCTCCTTTCAACCTGGGCTGTAAGCGCATTAGCTCCTCGTCACCGGGCGGGGCGCAAGAGAGCCTATGTCCAGGGAAGGCGACCTGAGTTGTTGGCATCGGCAGTATGGAGTCTTTGTGCCACGTCCTTATACAGCCTTCGATGGAAGTGGTCAAGCTGCGGTCTTGCGTTGCCTTTCAGAGGAAGCACGCCAACGGCCGAGGGGGGTGCGGATGAGGTTGCGGGTGTCGTCGTACCAGTGGGCGTAGGCGGTGCCGGGGAGGAATCCGTTTCTGCGAGCTGCTTCTGGATTCTCTGCTGGAACTCACTTTCGAGAATCCACTCGACGTGGGCGTCAACGAAGACGGCATTTCGACCGGGTCCTCCCATAGTGTGGTGGTCGGAGGTTTTATCGAAAGCCAGGATGAAATGTGGAGGTGAGTCGGCGTTCAGGCCCGAGACCCACTCGTAGCTACAGGTCTCCTCGGTGAGCTTGCCAGTGCGCTTCCCATGCTTTGATATCGGCGGACGCGGAAGGGCAGACGAAGATGTGGGGGTCGTGTAGATAGGGAGCGTCTTTTTCCATGAGCTTGGAGAAAGCCTCGACGGCGGTTTCGCCGGCAGGAAATTGGCCGTCATGATCGGAAGCGTAGGCGTGGACGGCGAGGCCGATT
>CAZUUK010000046.1:2801-24435 GCA_964622675.1 uncultured Planctomycetota bacterium
TCAGGCTGAGCCTCGTGATGCACTCAATGGCCGTATAGCGGCTTCGTGGGAAAATGTCAAGAGGCCGCTTACTCTACGGGGCCGAGGGGGGTGCGGATGAGGTTGCGGGTGTCGTCGTACCAGTGGGCGTAGGCGGTGCCGGGGAGGAATTCGTCGTGGGCTTCGGCGAGGAGATCTTTGAGGGTCGAGCGGAGGCGGCGCAACGTGGGAAGATCGTGACCGGATTCGGCGAGGTTCGTCATCTGGTAGGGGTCGGAGAGGTTGTCGAACAGCTCTTCGCGGGCGTCTTTGAGCCACTTGACGTAGGTGTGGGTTTTGGTGCGGACGGCGCGCCACTCGGGGAAGTGGGTGCCGGAGTCGAAGTAGTTGTAGTCGGAGACGTAGTTTGCCATGAGTGCGGCTTCGCGCTCGGGGCCGGGGCGGCCGAGGACGACGGGGCTCAGGTCGATTCCGTCGAGACGTTCGGGCATTTGGATGCCGGCGAGGGAGAGAAGTGTGGGCATGTGGTCCATCCAGGTGTAGAGGGCGTCGGAAGTGCGGCCGGCGGGCGCGCGGCGGGGCCAGCGGATGACCAGGGGGACGCGGACGGATTCCTCGTAGGGAACCATTTTGTTGAGGAGGTTGTGGCTCGACATCATTTCGCCGTGGTCGGAGGTGAAGAGGAAGACCGTGTTATCGGCGAGGCGGGAGCGGTCGAGGAAATCCATGAGGCGGCCGATGTTGTCGTCAATGTTTGCGGTCATGGCGTAGTAGGCGCGGGGGTCGCGGCGGTTCGTGTCGGGGTTCGGCGGGACGTTGGGACGCCAGTCGAGTTCGGGTTTGACCTTTTCGAGAAAGCCTTCGGGGGATTGGTCGGAGGTCCATGGGGGATGAGGAGGATGGGGGGCGACGACGAGGAAGAAGGGCTTGCGCGATGCGGCGGAGTCTTCCATGAACTCGATGGCGAGGTCGGTTTCGTAGTCGGTTTCGTAGCGGGGCATGAATAGCTGCTTCGGCTCGTCGCGGAAATACCAGGCGCGGGCGAAGTTCATGTGGAAGTTGTAGGCGGCCCAGAACTGGAAGCCTTTGCGCGGAGGGCCGGGAGGGACGAATTCGGTTTCGGGATGGTCTTTTATGAGGTCGCGTACGTGCTGCCTCACGCGGAGTTTTTCGCCGTCGGGAAGGCCCGCGAAGTGCTTGCCGGCGTTCGTGTAATAGCCGGAGGAGAGATGCCACTTGCCGATGAAGCCGGTGCGGTAGCCGGCGTCGGCGAAGGCGTCGGCGAGGCTGTAGGTGCGGGGGTTTATGTTGACGAAGTTGACGACGACGCCGCTGTGGGTGGGATGCCGGCCGGTGAGGAGCATTGCGCGGGAAGGCGTGCAGAGGGGGCAGGTGGCGAGGGCGTTGGAGAAGACGGTGCCCTGGGAGGCGAGGCGGTCTATGTTTGGGGTCTGGATGTTGGTTTCACCGGCAAAGCTCAATGCCTGGGCGCGGAGCTGATCGGGAAAGAAGAAGAGGACGTTGGGGCGGTCGGCGGATGAGGCTTTCATGGTGGCAGTCCTTTGCGATGCGAGGTGCGGATAGGTGAAGAGTGAGGTTAGTGTGTTTGCGCGGGAATTTCAAGAGCGTCGAGAAGCGAGCCCGGGAGCGCGGCGGAGTCACTAGGCGGGGATCCAGATGGACTTGGCGGTGATGGCTTCGACGTCGCTGGTGAGGGGAAGCGGGGTTTCGGATTTGGTGAAGAAGACCAGGCCCTTGTAGCCGGTGAGGTACTGGAGGTGCTTTTTGAAGATGCCGGCCTGGGCGACGACGACCAAAGGATATTCGCACTTTGAGAGAATAGTCATGAAGTCGTTGGGCTCGAGGCGGACGATGGCGCCGGAGGCCTTTATAGCCTGAGCGATTTGAGCGGCTGCTCCAGCGCCGGCGGCCGCGGCTGCTCCACCTGCTGCGTAGGACATTTGTGGCGAGTCCTTTCAAATTCTCCGATGATTGAGATTGTGACTACTATCGCGCCCTGGGGGAGGGTTGTCAAGGGATAAGGCTTTCAAGTAAAGGCGTGGGGATGTTGAAAGGGGGGAGGGGTTGGGGTATGATTTAGGGTCTTTGTGGGTGGGTATGACGGTCTCGGTTAGGAGAGTGGAGTGAAGACGCTTGCGGTGGCGAAAAATGCGTGGATGGAGACGGTGAGGCAGCCGGTGTATCTGGTGATTCTGGTTGCTGCGTCGGGGATGATTGTGCTTTCGCACTTTTTCGGGATGTTTACGTTCGGGCAGGAGGCGAAGTTCGTGCGCGATATGGGTCTGGCGACGATGACGGTGGCGGCGCTGTTCCAGGCGCTTTTTTCGGCGTCAACGGTGATAAGCGACGAGATTGAGAAGAAGACGGTGCTGACGGTGCTGTCGAAGCCGGTGAGCAGGTGGCAGTTTGTGTCGGGGAAGTTTGTGGGGGTGGCGGCGGCGGTGTTTCCATCGGTGGTGGTGATGGGGGTGGTGCTGCTGCTTACGACATGGTGGACGGAGGCGCTGCCGTATGTGGGTCACGCGCACGTGGAGCACGGGCACGAGCACGAGCTGACGCTTGCGCATTATCTGAGGGCACACTCGCTGCCGTTTGCGAAGGCGGGGTTTTTGATCTACGTGCAGGTGGCGGTTATGACGGCGGTTTCGGTGGCGGTTTCGACCAGGGTGTCGATGCTGCTGAATCTGGTCATCTGCTCGGTGGTGTTCGTGGTCGGGAATCTATCAGGATATCTGAGGGCGCTGGTCGGGAGGGCGGAGGCGGTGCCTGAGGCGGTGGGGGAGTTTGTGTACGCGGTGCTGCCGAACCTGGGGCATTTCAATATCGGGAGCGCGGTGGGGGTCGGGACGGAGGTGCCGCTGTGGTACGTTTTGGAGGCGGCGGGATACGGGTTGGGGTACATTGTGGTGGCGCTTCTTGCGGCTTTGCTGCTTTTCCGTACGAGAGAGATAGGTTGATTTCCACGTTTTGCTCCGAGGCTTAATGCGATACGCTATTATTGCGGACGTGCACGGCAATCTGGACGCGCTTGAGGCGGTGCTTTCGGACGTTGAGAAGCAGGATGTAGATGCCACGTTTTGCATCGGGGATATTGTGGGGTACGGGGCTGAGCCTGAGGGGTGTTTGAAGAGGGTGAGGTCGGCGGCGAGTGTAGTGCTGATGGGGAACCACGATGCGGCGGCGTCGGGGAGGCTGAGCCTGGAGCTATTCAACGTATTCGCGCGGGAGGCGCTGGTGTGGACGGCGGGGGCACTTCCGTCGGCGGATTTGAAGTATCTCGAGGAGCTGCCGCTGGTGGGGGAAGGGGATGAGTTTACGCTGGTGCATTCTTCGCTCTACGGTCCGGAGCGTTTTCCGTACGTTGTGTCTCCGCTGCAGGCTCGTTTGTGCTTTGAGGTGATGGAGAAGGGATTGTGCTTTGTGGCGCACTCGCACGTGCCGCTGACGTTCATCGAAAGGGGTAGGGAGCTGGCGGTGACGCGGACGGAGAAGCTGGCGCTGAGGGAAGGGTCAAGGTACATAGTGAATGTGGGGAGCGTGGGGCAGCCGAGAGACGGTGACAGCCGGGGGGCGTACGGGGTTTACGATTCGGAGGCGGGGTCGGTGGAGATAAGGCGGGTGGAGTACGATCTGGTGGGTGCGGCGCAGAAGA
The DNA here is from genome assembly GCA_964622675.1 of uncultured Planctomycetota bacterium. Taxonomy (GTDB): domain Bacteria; phylum Planctomycetota; class DG-23; order CAZBND01; family CAZBND01; genus CAZUUK01. The sequence goes on from CAZUUK010000046.1 coordinate 6,454, forward strand.
TCAGAAAGGCGGGGTTGCCGGAGCTTTTGGCTGATCGTCTGTTCGAGGGGGCGTAATCTCGAGGGGTCACGTAGACGGCGTTCGCATCAAGCTGTGCAGGCGGCCCGCCGCACGGCGGGCGAGTTCTGCGGGAGAGGATGAGCGGGATTCGATCAACTCGATGATTTCGCGAAGGAGATCGGCCTGCTGTTGCGTGAATGGGGCGGGTTCATCCGGCGCGGTCGAGGGGAGTGCGACGGAGCGGGTGATTTCTCCTTTCAGTTCCTCCAGGCCGATTCCAGCGAGAGAGGAGACAGGGAGGGGCTTTTTGCCGGTTATTCGGGCGACGCGGTTGATAGCGGGGCCTTTGCCGAGGTCGGATTTAGCGGCGACGGGGATGAGAGGGCGCTTGGCGAGGGAGGTAAGGAGGTTGGATTCTCTTTCGGAGAGGGGCTGGTCGGAGGAGAAGAGGAAGAGGACGAGGTCGGCGGTTTTCAGAATGGAGAGGGTTCTGCGCTGGGCCTCTCTGGAGATGGAGTTGTCGGGTCCGCCGAGGCCGGCGGTGTCGACGAGTTCGAGGACGGCACTCTGGGCGCCGAGTCGCTCGGCTACGTGGTCGCGCGTGGTGCCGGGCTCGTCGCGGGTTATGGCGCGGTCATAGCCGAGAAGGCGGTTAAGGAGGGTGGATTTGCCGACGTTTGTTTTCCCGGCGATGGCGATTACGGGAGGGGAGAGGAGTTTTCTGGAGGATTGCCAGCGGGCGAGTAGGGCGCGGAGGCGGTCGCGGGCTGGTTGGATCTGGGCGTCGTCGAGAAGGGCGGCTATTCGAGAGATTTCGGAGGAAAGGGCGCCGCGATACTGAGCAAGAAGGAGTGCGGCGGCGCGGGGACTGGGGGCGGCGGGGATCAGGAGGGCGGCCTGGGCCTGGATTTGGTCGAGTTTCCCTGAGTCGGCTGCCGAGAGGAGTAGTCCGCGGAAGTCGGTCTCCTGGGCGCCTGAGCGGCGGAGAGCGTCGAGGACGGCGCGAGCGGGAGTGATTCCGCCGTGGCAGTTTATCTCGATCATTTCGCTGCCGGTGGGGCTTTCCTCGGGTGAATGATAGGCGAGGAGGACTTCGTCGAGGAGTTCATCGCCTTCGTATAGATGACCGTAGTAGAGCTTGCCGGGGGCGGGGGATTCGGGAAGCGGCCTGCGGGGTCCGCGGAAGAGAGGGCGTATTGTGTCGAGTGAGCGGGGGCCGGAGAGTGCGATCAGGGATATGCCGCCTTCGCCCAGCGGAGTGAGAAGGGAGAAGAGGGCGGGGGAGTCATTTGGCGCCAAGGGTTTCCTCGAAGGCGATGCGGAGGCCGTGGAGGTTAAGGTCGGGCGCGATGCGGTCAACTTTAAGGAGTGCGCTCTCGAGGATGGCGATGTCGCCGCCGGTGGCGATGACCCGCGGGGAGCCGCCGATGGTCTTTTTGATTTCGGAGATGAGCCTGTCGGCGGCGCCGGCGAGGCCCCAGAAAAGTCCGGCCTTGATGGCTTCCCTTGTGGACTTTCCAAGGGGGGAGGAGGCGGGGGCGAGCCAGACTTCGGGGAGCTGGGCGGTGTTGCTGTGGAGTGATTCGCAGGAGATGTTGGCGCCTGGGAATATAGCGCCGTCGATGAATGAGCCGGTGCGGGATACGGCGTCAACGGTGACGGCGGTGCCGAAATCAACGACGATGCACTCGCGGCGGAGGAGCCTGTAGGCGGCGATGGCGCCGAGGAGGCGGTCGGTGCCGACGTTTTCGGGCTCGTTGCATTCGATGGTTATGGGAAGGGGGAAGTCGCGGCGGGCGAGGAGGACGGGTGAGGGATATTCGTCGCGGAGGCGTTTTTCGAGGGTGTCGGAGACGGGCGGGTTGACGGTGGCGATGAGAATGTTATCGAAGCGCCAGTGCTCGTCGAAAGGCCAGTTTTCTTCGAGAGGCGCGCCTATGAGGAGACGGGCGCGACGTCTGAGGTTTTCGCCATCGAAGGCGCCGAGACGTACGGAGGAGTTTCCGACGACGATGGTAAGGAGCATGTGTTCAGTCCAGTCTGACTCCGCTCGAGCCGGAGAGGCCGTCAAGCTGGAGGCGGAGTTCGGTGGGAGCAGGGCTTGCGGCGATGGCGTCTTCGCGGGAGAGGACGCCGTTGCGGCAGAGTTCGGCGAGGGAATCGTTGAAGGTACGGCAGCCTAGGACGCGGCCCTGGCGCATGGAGTCGGGGATGGATTTGGTTTCGCCCTTTTCGAGGAGCTCGCGGATGCGAGGGGTGGCGATCATGATTTCGACGGCGGGGATGAGCCCGGAGCCGTCCTGCTTTCTGAGGAGCCTTAAGGAGATTACGCCCTGGAGGACCATGGAGAGCTGCAATCGGACGAGGTTGTGCTGGTGTACGGGGAAATAGCTGAGGATACGCTCGACGGTCTGGACGGCGTTGAGGGTGTGAAGTGTGCTGAAGACGAGGTGACCGGTTTCGGCGGCGTTGAGGGCGGCTTCCATGGTTTCGACGTCGCGCATTTCGCCGATGAGGATGACGTCGGGGGACTGACGTAGGCAGTGACGTAGTCCTGAATGGAAGTCGCGGGTGTCTATGCCGGCTTCGCGCTGGCTGATGAGGCATTTTTTGTCGTGGAGGACGTACTCTATCGGGTCTTCGATGGTGACGATGTGGCGGTAGAAGTTCTGATTTATGTGCTCGAGCATTGCAGCGAGGCAGGTGGATTTTCCGCTGCCGGCGACGCCGCTGGCCAGAAAAAGGCCGTAGGTGCTCTCTGCGAGGGAGCGTAGGACGTCGCCGGGGAGGTTGAGGTTCTGGAAAGAGGGTATCTGGTAAGGGATGTACCTGAAGGCGATGGAGTAGGAGCCGCGGGAGCGGAAGATGTCGATGCGGAAGCGAGCTTTGCCGTTGTAGTCGTAGGCGATGTCCACCTCGCCTTTGGCGTTGAGTATTTCGAGAGCTTCGGGGCGGGCGATCTGGCGGCAGGCGGCTTCGAGGTCGGACTCGGTGAGGGGTTCGGAGCGGATGGGTTTGACGAGGGCGCTGAGGCGAATGCGCGGGGGCGCGCCGACTTTGAGGAAGAGGTCGGCGGCTTTTTTGTCTATTACGAGGTCGAGCAATTGGTCGAGTTTCATCTTGTCAGGCGAATCCTTCCTTGAAGATGAGTCATTTCCCAGGTGCGCGAGAGGCCCGTCCAGCTCATTACGGAATATTCCGCAGCATCCTTATCGGCGTCAATGACGAAAAGGTCGAAGGGGATAAGACGATCGTCGGACAGATCCAGGAGTTTTTCAAGAGTGGAGACGGGGATTTTGATTTCGAGATTAATGGCTGAGGATGAGCAGACCGCGGCGGCTTCGGTGGTGAGGTTGAGCTCGGGCTCGCTCAGGGGCAGGAAGTTCAGGCGCACGTCGGAGAGGTCTGAGGTGGGCGCGACGACGATTCTGTTGGGGCCGAGGACGAGGACGAGGGTGTCGGAGTCGGCGGAGGGGCCGGGGTAGAGGTCGTCGTCGCGGAAGCTTACAGAGAGGTAGAGCCAGCCGCTGTCGGTTGCGACCCCGACTTCGGCGGATGCATCTTGGGGGCCCTGCCAGAATTCGGAACCGGCAAGGAGCTGGGAAGGCCGGTTTACCGAGATTTGATAAGGGGAAGGCCAGTCGCCGAGGAGGCCGTCAATGACGGGAGGGGTCGAGGTCCAGGAGGCTTCTGCGAAGGCGGTGGCCAGCGGCGCGGAGGCGCTGCCCCCGATGGGGAGGGGGGAGTGAGGCTGCGGGACGGCAGCGTACCAAGTGCAGCAAGGTAGAGAGCGGATGAGAACGGCAGGAGGAGCGGTGAGGAGGAGCTCATGCCTGGTAGATTGGCCGGGCTCAAGGGAGAAGGCGGATGGATGTGCGGACCATCCGGGCGGGAGATCCCACGAGGCGGAGAGGTGTATGGTGGTTTCCAGGGGGTTGGCCAGCTCCGTGGAGATGGAGAGGGTATGCGACTGGGTGGCGGAGCGAAGCTGAGAGACGGGCAAGCAGAGGGGGCGGGAGAGAGTTTTGAGCAAGGCGTCGAGGGCGAGGAGCGTTTCGGATTGAACGGCGTCGGTTGGTAGGATGGATTCAGGGCGGATGAGAGCGATGCGGACGTCGGGGCCCCTGACGGTTGCGAGGAGGAAGTGAGCAAGACCAAGGCGGGTGGGGCCGGTGGACGCAAGAGCGCCGCCGGTGAGGAGGTAGCGAATTTCGTCTCTAGAGGGGAATTGGGCATAGAGGCCGCGCTGGAAGGCGATCACGGCGTCGGCGCGGGCGTGTGCGAGGAGGGGATGGATGCGGGAGTCCCAGATGTCGCTGGTCCGCGCGTCGCGCCAAAGGGGGAAGTTGCTGAAGACGAAGGTGTGGTCGGGCAGGGGATCGTGCTGGAGCTGCGAGGCGAGCCAGGAAAGCTCTTCCTCGGATACGGCTGGTGACCCGGGATGTTCCAGGATGGAGATAAAAAGGGAGCCGGAATGGCGGAAGGAGGTCCAGCTAAGGGCGTCGGATGGAGCGGCGGCAGGTGAGACGAGGAGGTGAACGGGGGAGGAGAAGCGGAGGAGGGTTTGCTGGAGTTTCTCAGGTGGGGGTAATGGGGAAGGTTTGGCGGTGCCGAGGATGATTGTGAAGTCGGGTGAGAGGAGAGAGACGGCGCGGGCGACGTCGTAGGTTGTGCCGATTTCCGCGGCGAGGGAGTCGGCGTCGAGTCCGGCGACTACAGCGAAGGTGAAGGAGGATTCCGGCGCGGGGGCGGCTATGACGTGAGCGGAGAGGAGAAGCGGCAGGAGGATTTTGCATGTGTACGGTTTCATGGCTGGCCAGGTGATGGATGATGCGTCGGGAAGCGGCGCCCCTGCACCGATACGGGGAATCTACACGATAAAGGGGGTGGTGTCCACAAGAAGCTGAATGGGAAGAGGAGTCAGGAGGTAACAGCGGCGGAGAAGGTTTTTTTTCAGGGGGAGGGAGCGAGCTTTGCGAAGAGGGCGTTGAGGAGAGGGGCAAGGCCTTCGGCAGTGGCGGCGGAAATGGGGTAGATCTCGCGGTCGGGGAGTTCTTGGCGGAGCTTTTGGAGAGCCATGTCGGCGCCGGGGAGGTCCATTTTGTTTGCGGCGACGACGAAAGGCTTTAGAGATAGTTCGGGGTCGTAGAGGCGCACCTCGTCGCGTAGTGCGGCGAAGGCGCGTGCGGGGGGTTGGGCGTCGGGGGACATGTCAAGGAGGTAACAGAGGAGTTTTGTGCGGCGGACGTGGCGGAGGAATTCGTCGCCGAGGCCCTTTCCCTGGTGAGCGCCGCGGATGATTCCGGGGATTTCGGCAAGTGTGAAGCGGCGATAGCCGTCGAGGTCAACAATGCCAAGCTGCGGGACGAGTGTGGTGAACGGATATTCGGCGATTTTGGGGTGGGCGGCGGAGACCCTGGAGAGGAGAGTGGATTTTCCGGCGTTTGGGAAGCCGACGATGGCGACGTCGGCGATGAGTCTGAGTTCGAGTTCGATCCAACGCTCTTCGCCTTCTTGGCCTTTTTCTGCGAGGCGCGGGGCGCGATTTGTGGGGGAGGCGAAGCGCTTGTTTCCGCGACCGCCGCGGCCACCGCGGACGATGCGGATGCGCTCGCCGTCCTCCTTGAGGTCCTTGAGGATGTGGCCGTGGTCTCTGTCGCGGACGACGGTGCCGGCGGGGACCTGAATGATGAGGTCTTCTCCGCTTTTTCCATGACGTAGGGAGCCCTGGCCGTGCCGGCCCCTCTGTGCGGGGAAGTGTGTTTTGCGTGTGAAGTCGAGGAGTGTGGAGAGGCTGGAGGTAGCCTGGAGGAAGACGCTGGCGCCGTCGCCGCCGTCGCCGCCGTCGGGGCCGCCGCGGGGGACGTGTTTTTCGCGGCGGAAGCTTGCGCAACCGTTTCCGCCGTCACCGGCTTTGACCCAGATTGTGGCGCGGTCAACGAACATGAGGTCTCGCTGATAATATGCGATGGCTGCGCAGTGAGAGGATGTGAGCGCCGGGGCTGTGCCTGGCGAGCAGGAATGCCGGGGCGCTACGCTCACCTACCATGATGACAGGTATTCCGCCGGTGTCAATGCGAGGTGATGCGGCTGAGGCTATGGCGCCACCTATTGAGGGATGACGCTGACACGCCTGCGCGAACCGAACTTGACGACGCCGGCGGCTGTGGCAAAGAGGGTATCGTCGCCGGCCCTTTTGACGTTGAGGCCGGGTTTGAAGCGGGTGCCGCACTGTTTGACGAGAATGGTGCCTGGGGTTATGGATTCGCCGGCGAAGCGCTTGACGCCGCGATGTTTTGGCGCGCTGTCGCGGCCGTTGCGGGAGGACCCTTGGCCTTGCTTGTGTGCCATTTTTGTCTCCTGGAATTATTTAGGGTAGGAGTATGTCTTTTACGGTGACGAGGGTGTAACGCTGCCTGTGTCCTTTTTTTCTGTGATGACCTTCTCTTCTTATGAATTTGAAGGCGATGATTTTGGGCGCCTTTTTTTCGGATTTGACTTGGGCGACAACGGCGGCGCCTTCTACGAGGGGGCTGCCGACGAGGACGCGGCCATTATCGCGGACCAGGAGAACCTGGTCGAAGCGAAGCTCGGCGCCGGGGGTGAGTGTTTTCCGCTCGACGGCGAGAGTTTGTCCGGGTTCAACGCGGTACTGTTTGCCGCCGTCGCGAATTATGGCGTACATTTGGTTTACCTTTTCCGGCCGCCGGATGACCTGTCGGTTGAAGAAGATTTTATAACGATCTCGCCTCTTTTGACAGAGGGGTCAGCAATGACTCTGACGCTTTTGCGGGATCGGTGTTCGATTTGTGCGATCGTGTCCCTTTTGAAGTTATAAATGTAGGTAGCGACCTCGGGGCTGAGACGGACGAGCATTTCTGCGGGGCTGTAGGAGGTTATCTCCTTTTTAATGCGCCTTATGGCGTCAACCGCGGTAGCCTGAACGGTTTTGAGGATGCCGCGGCCGTTGCAGCGTTCGCAGTGCTCGTAAGCACCCATGACGAGGCCGACCCGAACGCGCTGCCTTGTCATCTCTATCATACCAAAACGTGACATTCTGGCAACCCTAATTCTGGCGCGGTCGCGTTTTAGTGCGGCGGCGAACTCCTGCTCGAGGTGGCGGCGGTGTTCTTCGACTTCCATGTCTATGAAGTCGTTTATGATGACGCCGCCGAGGTCTCGCAGGCGTATTTGTCGTGCGATTTCGGCTGCTGCTTCGATGTTGGTTTTGAAGGCGGTTTCTTCGGCGTCGGCGCCGGCGAGGTATTTTCCGGAGTTGACGTCTATGGCGACGAGTGCTTCGGTCTGCTCGATGACGATGGAGCCGCCGCTTTTGAGGGGGACGGTTCTTGCGACGGCGAGGTCAATCTGCTGTTCGACGCTGGACTTGTCGAAGAGGGGTACCAGGTCTGAATAGAGCTTAAGGCGGCCGCGATAGCGCGGCATGACGGCTTTCATGAAGTCGAGGGTTTTTCTGTAGACTGGCTCGGAGTTGATGACAACCTGTTTGGTGTCGCTGGTGAAGACGTCGCGGATGACACGCGTGACGACGTCGCTTTCCTGGTAGATGAGGTAGGGAGCGGGTGCGCGGCGTATTCTTCTTGCGAGGACCTTCCAGAGTCGTAGGAGGTAGTCGAGGTCGCGTTCGATTTCGCGCCTGGTGCGGCCCTCGCCGGCGGTTCTGAGGATGAGTCCGAGGCCGCCTGGCAGTTTGAAATCGTCTATGATTTTTTTCAGCCTCTGGCGCTGCTTTTCGTCGGAGATTTTGCGGGATATGGTGCGGCGATTAACGCCGGGCATGAGTACGAGGTATCGGCCGGGGAGGCTGAGGTAGGTGGTGAGGCCGGGTCCTTTGCTGCGAAGTCCTTCGCGTGTGACCTGGACGACAACTTCCTGTCCGGGCTTGAGGTGGTCTTTGACTTTGTGGCCGGCCCGGCGGTCGGCGGCGGGAATTGGGGCAAAGAGGGGGGTCTTGGTGTCTTTATAGTTGGGGGTGACGTCTGAGGCATGAAGGAAGCCGTTGCGCCGTCCGCCGAAGTCAACGAAGGCGGCCTGGATAGCGGGCTCGATGTTGAGTACGGTGCCCTTGTAGATGTTGCCGGCGGATTCGGTGCCGGTCCTTCTTTCGATGTAGAGTTCCTGAAGTAGTCCGCTTTCGACGACGGCGATGCGGCTTTCCTCTCTCTCGGCGGCGTCGATGAGCATTCTCTTTTCGGGGGGGCCGGGCCTCCGTTTAATCTGCAATTTCCACTGCATCTCGAACGATCCTTGGCTGTTTTGAGGTAGAGGGGAACTCGAGCCCGAGGAGCTGCAGCACTTCGCGAGGTCTTAGGGACCTTCCGTCGTTTACTTTTAGGCTGAATCTGAGGGTCCGGCCTTCGAGAGAGATGCTTTGAAGGTAGTCAGGGAGCGGGGGTTTTTGGGATGTTGCCTTGTCGGCCGTGCGCCTGGCGAAGGGTGAGGAAAGGGGTAGGTGGCGCGGGGGGAGGGGGTCGGGAAAATGCAGGGAGTAATGAAATGAAGCGACGCGGGTTTTTTTGTTTGGGTGGAGTTTCTCGGCGTCAAGTATGCGGAGGCCGGGAGGGAGTTGAGCCGCGAGGGAAGAATGTAGGCCGGCTGGGTCGAGGTCGGTTTCGAGCTGGATTTCGAGAAGCTCACGGCGGCCCTCTTGAGAGACGGCGAGGGGAGCGTGGAAGGAGATTCTGGGCCTAGGGTTGAAGCCGTGGGAGAAGGTGACGGGGAGGTGCGCGCGGCGGACGGCGCGATGTATGAGACGCATCAGGTCGTGGTGTGAGATGAAGCGAAGGTTGCCCGTTTTGGAGAACCAGATGCGAAACTTGTGCTTTCGGGGAGGTACGGGCAAGGGGTTTTCCTCCCCGGCCTCAGGGCATTTATTCCTCTGGCTCTGGTTCTGGCTCTGATGCTGGGAACCCTGTTTGGGTCTGAATGATATCTCGTGCGGCATCACTCCAGTCTTCGGCTAGGAGCGTTGTGGTCTCATCAGCGTTCTGGACGATGTCAATGGTAATGAGTATGAGCAAAGCGGTCTCGACTTCCTTGGTGTAATCATGCCTGAAGAGGCGCCCGAGGAAGGGAATTGCGCTGAGGAATGGAACCCTTGTGATGGTTTCTTTTTCGTCGGTATCAACGAGGCCGCCGAGTACGGCGGTTTGACCGCTGCGGAGGCGCATCTTTGTTACTACGGTTCTGCTTTCGGTTCGGGGGAGGTCGATTTCGGCGAGGCCGACTCTGAAAGTATCGAAAGCGATGAGGTCGGTGGCGTTGGGGATTACGGTTATTTCGATCTCGTCGGAGCCGGGAATTATGTGAGGGATGATAAGGAGCTGGAAGCCGGTTTCGATGGGTGAGTTTTTGGCCTCTTGAACGGCGGTTACGACGGATCCGGCCTCTCCGGCGGTCGTTACCTCCTCGGCGAACCGAACGGTCTGGCCGGAGAAGATGGTGGAAGCCTCGTTGTCGAGGACGGTGAGTATTGGGAACTGCACGATCTTAGACTGGGTGTCCTTCTGGACGAGCCTGAGGAAGGCGCTGGTTTGAGTCATATCGAAGACGCCGAATTCGTAGTTGACTTCCCTTCCGGATTCCTCAAGCCACTCTTCGACATGGCGCCCAGTGGGTCCATTTGATTTCCAGGGCTCGGAGACGATGGCGATATTGTCTTCCCAGCCGCCCTTATGATGGTCGAAGGGGAATTCGCTGACGACGCTGCCGAAGCTGTCTTGTCCTATCTGTATTCCGCTGGCCCAGTCGACGCCGTATTGCAGCAGGTTGTCGTTGGTGGTTGAGACGAAGCGTACCTGTACGAAGACCTGGGCTGCGGCGACGTCCATTTCGGCGACGATACGTCCAATTTCTTCGAGCTTTGGGACGGTGTCTTTAACGAGGAGGGAGTTGTTCTCGGGGATGTAGTCAATTGTGCCGTTTTCGGAGAGGGCGCTTTTTATGGCGCGGTATACGCCGAAGTACTTTTCGAGGTCCTGGAGTTCCTTTATCTGTGCGGCGGCTGGGCTGCCCTCGGCGAAGTTGGTTTGGATTTTGGCTACGTAGGTGGATGGGGGCCGAAGGTAGCGGAGCTTGAATATCCAGGTTTCGAGCTGGAGGGCGAGGGCGTCGGGGTGAACGACGCGAAGCAGGCCGGCTTCTTCTTCGACGAGGACATATCCGGAGGTTTTGACGACTTCCTCGAGGGCCTGTTTCCAGGGGACGTTTTTGAGTCGAAGGTTGACTTTGCCCTCGACGTTTTCGGCGACGATGACGTTAGCGCCGCTCTGGGCTGCGAGGATGTCGATAGCGGCTTTGAGGTCGGCGTCGGTAAAGGTCATTGTGACGCGCGGAGGTTTTCTGATGCGAAGGATGTTTTCGCCGGCGGGCTCGACGATGCATCCGGCGCGGTCGGCGATGAGTTCGAGTGCGTCAGTCCACGGGACGTCGGTGAGCTTTACGGTGACACGCTCGTCAATGCCTTTGTCCAAGACGATGTTTTTGCCGGTTTGCTGTGCGATGAGTTCGATGGCGCGAGAGAGGGGAGTTTCGACGAAGTCTATGGAGATTCTGTCCTGTTGTTTGCGAGGTGTGATGATTCTGGCGGGGACGTTGGTATCTGCAGGTTCTTGAGCGAGGGCTCCGAGGGGGACGGCGAGTGCGACTAGGGCGGCGGCGAGGTAAAGCCAGCCGAGAGTTGCACGGGCCGGGCGCAAAAGGCTGTTTGCTCTCATTTTGTTCCTCCGGACTACGGAAATGACAGGGCTTACTTTTCTGGTTCCTACTTGGGGATTGTTGGCTTAATGGTTTCGAGGTTTCGGGTTATGTGCTCTCCCTTGTAAAGGAAGGTGACGCTGCGTTCGTCAATCTTAAAGATTTTGAGCTGGTCGCCGATGAAATCACCGGGTCTGACGGTGATGTTGTTAATGAGAGCGGCGGGGTTTTCGGCGGTCCAAGCGATGGCGGAGATGTCGATCTCCAATTTGGCGAATTCCTTTCGAGCCTGAGCGCGGTCGCGAAGCGCGAAGGCTTTAGCGACGAGTTCGCCCAGCCTGGCTTTGCTGCCCGGGTCCAGTGGTTCGGTGGCGACGACGAGTGTTTCGAGCTGGCTGGCATATTCGAGGACCTTGTCATAGTCGTTGCTTTCGAGGTGACGTTCCATTGTAGCGAGGAGCGCTTCGCCCTGGAGGAGGAGGAGTACGAGCTGGCTCTTGCGGAAGAAGGGGAGAAGACGTTCCTGAGTTTTCTTGACTTCGAGGCGATATGCTTCGTTGGCGAAGCGGCGTGGGGAGATGTTGCTGAGCTGGTTGTAGAGTTCGACGACTTTGGCGTGCTGATTCTGGGAGGCGAGTTGGTGAATTTGGGCGGCGAGGTCCTGCGCGGCGAGGTAGTTTTTCTCTTCCTCTTCCTTTGTGTAGTAACGGACGATTCCGGCGCCGGGAGCGGCCTCACCCGCGAGGGGGATCATGGCGGGCCGGAAGGGGTCGCGCCGGTCGCCACGTTCGAAGCGGTATTTCTTCTCCTCTTCGGCGGCGGGTTCGGTTGCGGGTTCTTCGGCAGGGGGGGAGACAGGAGCGCGGATGGAGGCCGGCGCCGGTTCCGGTGATGTAGACTGAGAAGGGGTCTGGGCATCGACGAAGGCGGCGGTCCATGCGCACAAGAAGGCAAGGATGACAAGGGCAGAGAGGATTCTACTCATTTAGTCTCCACCTTCTTTTTTGGAGCCGGCGGGTTGTAGATGAATGTGCTTATTTTGAGGGTCACGCCGCTCTTGATGGTTTCTCCCGGGGGGATTATGGGGCTAAGCTGCTCGGCTTTGTCGGCCCTGACGTTGAAGCCATCTACCTGGATGAATCTCTGGTGACTCTCGATGGCGTTGATGAATTCGGCGAGTTGGAAGAAGTCAGCGACGAAGCGGAGGGTCCAGGTTCTGCGCTCGAAGGATTTTTGCTCGCGCCCTCTGGCGGGGGTGGATTGCCTTTCGGGGTTGACGGTGCCGGCAGGGATTCCGGGCTGTGCGCGGGAGTGGTAGAGGGAGTCGATGAACTGCTCTACTTCGGATTCGTCGGGGAGTATTTTGCAGTCGATTTCGAACTGGCGGCGGAGGGCGTCGAGGCGCTCTTCGAGTCTGGGGACGTCGGCGAGTTTCTTGTCGAGGGCGGCTATTTGGTTATCGAGCACCTCTATGGCGGTTTTTTCCTCTTTGACGTCGCGCAATCCGGTAGCGGCAAAGACTGTGCAGATGATGAGGATTGCGGCGCCGAGAGTAATTACAGCTATCTGGAATCGGGCGGATGCGGTGTTAACTGCCGCCATGGTTGGGCTACCTCGCCTTTGTGGGAGTTTTCTTTGGGGAATAGGCTGCACCCAGCGGTTTCATGTGAAGGGTGAGCCCGAAGGACAGAGCGATACGCTCTTGGAAGTCGGTGAATTCTTCGGCTTTCCAGCCGGGGTCTTCGATGAGCAGGAAGTCGTCGAAGAAATCTTCCCGGTCCGGGTCATCGTGTTTGAGCATGCGGAGGAAGTCAGCGATACGACTTTCGTCGTCGCCGATGACATGGCAGTCGAGTTTTAGAGTGGGACCTTCTGCGGATCTTCCCACGCTGGTTCTGGGAGGTTGAAGGTCCATGGCGTCAAGCCAGACATCTCTGGGGATGAGGCTGCATAGCTGGTCGAGTTTTTTGGCCCAGTTAACTCTTTGTCCGGTTATTTCGGCGATTGCCCTGCTCCTGCTTTCGTAGTCGGAGATTTCATCCTGGAGTTTGTCATATATTTCGGCGACGCGAGCGGTCTTTCGAGCCTTGTCGTCTTCTTTGTCGACGCGCTGCTGCTCAAGGCTGGGGCGCCAGACGACTTGAACAGCGAAGAGAAGGATGACAGAGGCGGCGACCAAGACAGTACCAAGGATGATAAGAAACATTTTTGCGAGAGGTGTCCTGACCGGGGCTCTCAATTCCGGGGGCAGCAGGTTGACTCTTATCATTGGTTTATCCCTCGTAAATTCTGGCGGCGAGGCCGAGGGCTATAGAGAGCCGTGAGCCCAACTGCGAAAGTTCGGTTTCGTCAAGTCTGGAGGAGGCAATGGGGACGCCTTCGGTGGGGTCCCATTTGAAGGTTTCGCGGCGGAAGACATCGGCGAAGCTTTCGGTGATGCCTTCGAGCTCGCTGCCGCCGCCGCAGAGGTAGACGGAGGTTACTTTTTGGTCGAACTGGTTTTCGAAGTAGTCAAAGGATAGGGCGACCTCGTTTCCGAGGTCGTCAACGGTGGTGGAGACTGCTTCGTGGATTTCCTGCAGGCGTTCGCCGGGGTTTCGTTTAGCGCTTTCGACTTCGGCTGCGTCGAGGCTCAGACGCTGGCCGATGGCGTTTGAGAAGTCCTGGCCGGCGACGTAGACCTCGCGTGTGAAGAGGGATTGGCGGCCTCTTACGATGTTAATGCTGGTTTTCACGCGGCCTATGTCGATGAGGGCCACGGGCTCGTCGGGGAGTTGAGAGCCTTTGACGAGCTGCTGCATTTCCAAGGCGTTGCCGAGGGCGAAGGAGTCGTAGTCTACGATGAAGGGTTTGATTCCGGCGTCGGTTAGGAAGCGAAGGTGGTCCTCGACGACGGATCTTTTCACGGCGATTAGGCGGACTTTGATTTCTTTTGGGCCTGAGGAGATGGTGGTGGGGGGCTGTTCGAGTTTCTGGCAGTCCATCGTGACGTCGGCGACTTCGAAGGGGATGTACTTGTCGGCTTCGAATTGGAGGGCGGTTCGGAGTTCGTCCTGAGACATTTCGGGCATGGGGATGTCGCGTACGATGACGGAACGACCAGAGACGGCGGTGACGACATGTCGAGTGGAGAGATTGTTAGTGGTGATGAGGGTCCGGATGGCGGAGGAGATGTTAGACTCCTCAGGGATGTCAACACAGCCGAAGCCCGTGATTCCGATTTGCCCTTTTGCTGCGGTGAGCTCAAGGGCCTTTATCGAGTATGCCCCGAGGTCGAGGCCTAGAATTCTCCTGACGGCCGCCATCAGTCACCTCTTTTTCGCGTGCGCCTAAAGCTAGCGTAAGGTCGACGCCAAGGACTATATATTCCCGTGTGCATCATGTCAAGCAATTTTCTGCTGTGAGTTTGGTGAAGGCTCACTGTGAGGTCTCCGGTGTGGGGCGACGTGGTTGTGTGGGATAGTGAGAGGAGGGAGTGGCCGCACGTAGTGGTGGTGCGGTGAGGGGGTGAGAAGGGGGTTTGAGGAGCATTATTAGAGGGTGCTGCGCGGCTCTTATCTGCCGGATGCGTTCTCCGATGTCGCTTAGCTCGGGCAGAGCCTGGAGGAGCGCTTCGGCGTACTGATTTGCGGCGGCCTTTGCGCGGGCGAGAGCACCGTCGTGGAGGCGCTGCATCAGGCGATTTTCCTCTGCACGTTCTGCTTGATAAGCGGCCCACTCGTTGTCGAACTTCTGCTTGTAGTCATCCATGAGGGCCTGGATTTTCTCCTGGAGTTCCTTATCGTATTTTTCTTTCAGCTCGTGGTATAGCTTGGTGTAGCGGGTGTGTACGTCGAGCCAGTTCTGAGTGGCTCGGTCATATTCGTGTTTTGCCTCCTCCTTGAGGCTTTTCAACTGGGTGAGTCCAGGGTCCCCCTCTAATATTCTTTCTTCGGCCCTTTTGAACTTTTCGTTTAGCTCTTTCAGCTCTTTATTGAGCTCCTCCAGCCGGGCGCGCGCCTGGGCCGGGGTGAGGTGGGGTGTTGGGGCGGGGGTAGCAGATTGCGGAGGCCGAGAGGGCGAAGGGGTTTGCGCAGGGAGGAGAAGGGGGAGGGAAAGGGCGGAAAGGATCAGGAGAGTGAGCTTTGAGCAAGCCTTGCGCATACCGCATATTCCTTTCAAAATGCTTCGGGGAGTATTTCCCTGGTTCGGCCTCTGAGGAACTCGAGGGTGAGGTCGGGGTCGTCGAGTGCCATGGCCTGCTCTTTGGCGGCGATAGCCTCCTCGAGGGTGATAGCGCGTATGAGCTTTTTTACCTCAGGGATGAGATAGGGGCTGAGGCTGAAGGTTCTGAGGCCCATGCCAAGGAGGAGAATGGTGTAGGTTATGTCGCCGGCCATTTCGCCGCACATGGCGACTTCGATGCCGGCGTCCTCTCCGGCCTTTATGACGCCTTGGACCATTCGGAGGATTGATTGATGTGCGGGCATGTAGAGGGAGGCGACGCGCTCGTTTACGCGGTCGACGGCGAGTGTGTACTGGATGAGGTCGTTGGTGCCGATTGAGAAGAAGTCAGCTTCTCTGGCGAGGATATCGGCGGTGAGGGCGGCGGAGGGAACTTCCATCATTATTCCGACTTCGATGTCTTTGCGGAAAGGGGTGGCGTTTGTTTCGAGTTCGCGCATGACTTCGCCGAGTACGAGCTTTGCGTGGCGGAGTTCCTCGACGCAGGAGATCATGGGGAAGAGGATTTTGACGTTTCCGAAGACGGAGGCGCGGAGGATGGCGCGGAGCTGGGTTCTGAAGATATCGGGGTTTTCGAAGGCGAGGCGTATGGAGCGGCAGCCGAGGAAGGGGTTCCTTTCGGGGGTGGAGCGGTCGCCGCGGAAGAATTTGTCGCCGGCGAGGTCAAGTGTTCTGATTATGACGGGTTTAGTGGGGAACTTTTCGGCGGCGGTTTTGTAGGCGTGGAAATGGTCTTTTTCGGAGGGGACGGTGTCGCCCTCGACATAGAGGAATTCGGTTCTGTAGAGTCCGATACCGTAAGCGCCGTGGCTGAGGGCGGTTTCGAGTTCCTCGGGGAACTCGATGTTGGCGAGGAGGTTTACGGGGACGCCGTCGCGGGTTTCTGCGGGGAGGTAACGTAGGCGGAGGAGGCTGTCAAGAAATACTTTTGTGTCCTGCAGGCGCTGCCGGTAATCCTGGAGGGTTTTTTCGTCGGGGTCAATGATGATGAGGCCGCGATTTCCGTCAAGGACGACCAGGTCGCCTCCGGAGACGTCGGAGGTGATGTCTCCTAGGCCGACGACGGCCGGGATTTCGAGTGCACGGGCGAGGATTGCGGCGTGGGAGGTCTGGCCGCCGGCATCGGTTGCGAAGCCTGTGACGTGAGTGCGGTCGAAGGCGATGGTCTGGGAGGGGGTGAGTTCTCTGGCGACGATGACGACGCTGTCGGCGAGGTCTCTGAGGGTTTCGCGCTTTTCGCCGAGGATGTGGCGGAGGATTCTTTTTTGCATGTCTTCGAGGTCTGGAAGTGTTCTGCGGAGGTACTCGCTGGCAAGAAACATTCTGCGGTAGCGGCGGAAGACGCGAGAGAGGGAGTAGGCGGCGGTGAAGCCCCTTTCGGTGATGAGGCGCTCGACCTCGTTTTGAAGCACGCTGTCTTTGAGCATGCTGACGTGGGCGTCGAAGATTGCGAGGTATTCGGGCGCGACGCGGTCGGCTACTTTAGCGCGCTCTTTTTCGATCTCCTGCTGAGCGGCGTTGATGGCATTGCGGAATCTTTCACGCTCGGTGGGGATTTGGCTGGCGGATGTGAATTTTTCCCTGATGCGGGCCTCTTCGCTTTCGAGGAGGAAGGCTGCCGAGATGGAGATTCCTGGGGAAGCGGGGATGCCCCTCTTTATTTCCACGCGACTAATCCTCGCCGAATTGGGCTGAGACGATTCTGGTGAGGGCGTCGAGGGCCTGTTGAGCGTCTGGGCCGTCGGCTTTCATGGTTATGACGGAGCCGGAGTCGGCGTTAAGGGTCATAAGGGAGATCATGCTCTTTGCGTCGACCTCGCGGCCGTCTTTGGTGACGGTTATGTCAGAGGAATACTTGAGGGCCTCCTCGACGAACTCCCTGGCGGGGCGGACATGGAGGCCATGCTTGTTATTGATTGTTATGGTACGCTCTATTATCATCTTTTCCAAAAGCCCCGCGGCCGGGGTCTCGCCGCCAACAAAGCCATCAGCGATTACTGCGTTCGCTCATCGTGTTCTTTAAGGAGGTCAATGAGGTCGTTCTTGCTGCGGGCCTGGCGGAGGAAGCGGCAGAATTTTTCGTCTCTTATGACAGCGGAGATGCGTTCGAGTGCTCTTAGATAGTCCGCACTGGCGCTGCTGCCGGTCGGCGCGAGAAGGAGGAAGAAGATGTGGGTGGGCTCTCCGTCGAGGGCTACGAAGTCGATTCCCTCGTTGGAGAGGGCGATTGTGCCGACGAGGCTATTGACGGAGCCGTGTTTGGCGTGCGGCACGGCGATGCCGCGGCCAACACCGGTGCTGCCCAGTTCTTCCCTTCTCAGGAGAGCTTTTACAACCCCTTTGAGGCCATCCTTTTTGAGGTTTCCTGCGGCGACGACCGCCTGGGCCATCTCAGTGATGGCGGATTCTTTGTCTGAGGCCTTGAGGTTCTCTACGATAGCGTCGACAGAGACGAAGTCCAAGAGTTTCATGTGGGTCTCCCCAAAGTCGACAATGTGGGATGGGAAACCCCGTGGAGAGGAGTAGACCTCCGCGGGTGCCCGTTTTGGCCTGGATCGGCGACCGTAAAGCTTTTCCTTGTAGCGGGTGAGGCGTGTTTCGGCCTTGTCTGTTACCAAGTCCAGACTGGCGTACATATCATCGCTTTCGGCGGCGACGATGAGAGGGCGGCCTTTGCGCGGGGTTATTACGACCTCCGCCCACTGCCTAGCACCCTCGATGTTGAGCGTGACCTGGATCTTTTCGGCGGCGGAGAAGTACTTTGAGAGCTTGCTGACCCTCTTTCTTGCGTACTCCTTTATGGCCGGGGTTATGCTTACGTGCCTTCCGGACACGGTTATCTGCATGATACTTCTTGCCCCTTTTGACATCTTGGAGCATTATATCAGCAGACGGATGACGGTGTCAATCGGGCGGAAGGATGAGCGTCAGATAGCGCCTTTTTCGGTCGATTTTGAGTGCGGAAGGAAAGGACTTGGCAGATGAGATTGGAGTTTGCGCTTACGGTGGCGGAGTCGAAGAGGCTGATTGCGAAGGGGTTCA
>CAZUUK010000047.1:0-24115 GCA_964622675.1 uncultured Planctomycetota bacterium
AACCTCGTTTTTGCTTGCGGACCCATCATTGAGCCGAACGACGAAGTCAAACTCTACTACGGTGCGGCGAACTCCTGCATCTGTCTGGGCACGACAAGCGTCGAGGACATCGTTAAGGCTTGCATGGAAAGCGAGAGGGAGTTCTGAGGATGCAAAGGCATTTCGGCCGGGATGCGTTTCATCGCTGGGATGGAAATCCCATCCTAACGCTTGATGACATCCCGTTCCGCTGCAACACCGTCTTCAACGGCACTCCGGTAAAGCTCGGCGATGAGTACCTGCTTCTTCTTCGGGTCGAGGGCCAGCAGGGCTATTCCGTGTTTGCTCTGGCAAGAAGCCACGACGGCCTGCACTTCGAAGTAGAAGACCGGCCGGTATTGCTCCCAGCCACGGAGGGCCCCTTTGCCAAGTATGAAGCGTTGGGGATCGAAGATCCGCGAGCGACGTTCATCGAAGGTTGGTACTACGTCATGTACACGGCATACTCCTGCTATGCGCCTCGGATCGCGCTCGCCAGAACGAATGATTTTCACTCGTTCGAACGCATAGCGTTGGTTTCCGAGCCGGGAAACAAGGATGGTGTTCTCTTCCCCGAAAAGATCAACGGCCAGTACGTGCGACTGGACCGGCCTATAAGCAAGGGCGTTGGGAGCATTTGGATCTCGTATTCCAATGACCTGCTGGGCTGGGGTCAGTCCAAGGTTTTGGTTACCCCACGCAGCGGGTACTGGGACGATTGGCGCGTGGGCGCATCGGCTCCACCCATTCGAACCGAGCATGGATGGCTGGAGATATACCACGGAGTTAGACAGACTTCGGCTGGCCCCATCTACCGCGCCGGGACGGTCCTTCTCGACCTACACGATCCATCACGGGTTATTGCGCGGAGCAGGGTTCCGCTACTTGCACCTCGGGAGCCATATGAACGCATCGGGGATGTCGGCAATGTGGTTTTCGCCTGCGGCGCGATCGTTGAACCCGATGGCGAGGTGAAACTGTATTACGGCGCCGCGGATACGTGTATGTGCGTCGCCACTGCGAGTTTGGATGATGTTATCAGGTACACCCTGGAAGGCGCGAACGAGGAGTAAAGCCCTGGCCCAGGCTCGTTCGTGGGCGGTCCCGACCTCGTCCGCGGCCGACACCTTTCTGAGGCGACCCATTACGGAAGCCCGAATAGGCCGTTGTGGAGGTCGCCTACGCGCCAAAGCGCAATGTCGCCCGGACGGGATCCGGGTCAGGAGGGAACCATGAAGCGCAATATCCAGCCGATAACGAAATGCGGAGAGGGCGACATAACGCCCTACGTATTTGTCTGCGGCGACCCGGCACGCGTCCCGAAAATCTCGGCTTCGTGGAAGAATGTGCGAGAAGTCTGCCGGGTTCGTGAGTATCTGATCGTTAAAGGCGAACTTGACGGTGTTCCTCTCACCGCTGCGTCAACCGGCATCGGAGGTCCGTCTACCGCCGTCGTCATCGAGGAATCGGCCAAACTGGGAGGTCGGGTCTTTATCCGTGTGGGTAACAGCGGGGCCATCGCCGACGACGTTTCCATCGGTGACTACGTGATCACCACAGGAGCCGTTCGTGATGACGGTACCACGAAGAGCTACGTAGCCCCCGAATATCCCGCCGTCGCCGATTACGAAGTCGTGGCTGCGCTCGTCAAAGCTGCAAAGGAATCGGGCGCGAACTTCCACGTTGGGATCACTTGGTCAATGGACGGCTTCTATGCTCGCAACAAGATGCTTGCCGACGACGGAAATCTCGCCTCGATGTCGTATCAGAGTTACTCGCAGAGCTGGATGGATTCCGTCCTCCTGGATCTGAAGCAAGCCCGCGTGCAGAACTGCGAAATGGAGGCCGGAACCATCCTCACCCTGGCAAATCTCTTCGGCCTCAAAGCCGGTTGCATCTGCACCGTATCCGACCGGGCCCCATGGGCCGGCCCGTCAGCCGAGTCGTTGGACCTGGAACGAAACATGACCGGATGCATAGACATCGCCACCAGAGCGCTACTGGAGATGGCGCGGAGCCAGTAGCCGATGAGACACCCCACCTTCCTTCAAACGTCCCCTACGGCCTCTCAGCTATTCCTCCATCAACTCTTTCAGAAACTTGTAGGAGCGCTTCGCGAAATCCATAAAGGGCTCTGCCACGAGTTCTACGGAAAGAAATCCGCCGTAGCCTCGCCTCTTGAGTTCCGCCACAAGCTCCGGCCACGAGGTATCTCCATCGGCAAGCTGGCTCGGCCGGCCCTCTTTGCGATTGCCCACGTGCACGTGGCGGACGTGAGGGTATAGTAGCTTCAGCGATTCGAGTGGATCGAAGCCGTGCATCGGCTGGAAGTTCACGGCTAAATTGGGGCGATGAACGTCTGAAATCAGGCGAAGGGTGGACTCCGGGCTGTCGTGAAGCTTGCCCCTGTGCGTTTCGAGATTCAGGCCTATGCCTTCGCAAGCAGCCATGTCACATGCCTCGCGGAGCCCGCGCGCGCACGCTTTCCAGTGCTCCGCGGTGGCCTGGTCGCTTCCCAGGCCGCCCGTGAAGACGCGGATGAACGGCTTTCCAAGCTTCAGGCTGTAGTCAACGAATCGGCGGGCAGTCTCCATGCTTTCTTCCCACTGCCGCTCTGTGCCGGTCCAGTTGAAGTAGGGGCAAATCTGAGCGACGGTAAGGCGGCTTTCCTCCACGACATCCTGCAGCGCGTCCATATTCACGACATCGAGGAACTGCTGCCAGAACTCCGTGCCCTCGTAGCCGATCTCCTTGATGGCCAAGAGGCCCCTGCGGACGTCCGGCAAGTTGTTCCCAAAGTTGCGGGCGCAAAAGGAAAGCCTCATCTCTCTTCTCCTACGGGCGCGGGCGAGTGCGCTTCTCTCGTGGACATCCGCTTCGCTTGCAGGGTGGCGGCAAAGCGAACATGGTGCGAAATCAATGGCCATGCAGCACGAGAATGCTATCAAAACAGAGGCGCCAGTCAAGCCTGAAAGCCGCTCTGGTAGCGTGCACGCTTCGTACCACCGGATAGCCGGCTGGACGCTGGTGAGGGCTGGAGCTACACTAAGCAGGCTTGCGCCGGGGCGCAAAGACTGCATCGCGCAAATTGCTCGCGCCAGCCGGTGTGTCTCTATTTCCGTGATCGAATAGAAGAAATTGGGAGAAGGTGATGGCGAGAAGACGAAACGGCAGGGCCATTCGCGTCGGCGTCGTGGGCCTGAAACGGGGAATGAGCTTTGCAAACAGCGTGCGGCTGGCCGGCATGGAATTGGTCGCGCTGTGCGATACGCGGGAGGAGCCGCTCCTGGCAGCGGGGAAGTCATGCGGCGCTGCAACCTACACGGACTACGACGAGTTCCTCGAGCACGACATGGAGGCTGTAATCCTGGCCAACTACTTCCACGAGCACGCCCCTCCTGCAATCAAGGCGCTCGAGGCCGGAAAACACGTCATGAGCGAAACAACCGCGTGCAAGACTCCGGCAGAAGGCGTTGCACTGGCCCGATCCGTCGAGAGGAGCGGCAGGATTTACATGCTCGCGGAGAACTTTCCATACTTCGTGTACAACCAGGAGATGCGGCGCTTGTACCAGGCGGGCGAGATCGGCGAGATGCAATGCGGCGAAGGCGACTTCAACCGCGCCGCCGCTGCTAAAGGGAGAAATTCCGCACCGGGTCTCGATCACTGGCGTAACCACATCCCGGCCACCTACTATTGCACTCATTCCCTGGCCCCGATCATGCACATAACCGACACTCGGCCCCTGAGCGTCAACGCGCTTTGTATTCCCTACTCGCGCGAGCAGCAGAAGGAGCACGTGCGGCGCGGCGATTGCGCCTCGGTTACCCTCTGCCGAATGGATAACGAAGCCGTCGTGGCACTTATTGGCACGGGACTCCACGGCCACCGCTACTGGTTTCGAATCCACGGCACGCGGGGCCTCATGGAAAACCTGCGCACGGGGGATCGCGATATGCTTCGGGTCGTGCATGAGCCGTGGGCTGTAAAGCAGGGGAAGGCGGCGGAGGAAATATACCTTCCCGAATTCCCGTTTGAGTCAGAGCTGGCCAAGAAAACGGGCCACGGCGGCGCTGACTTTTTCACGAGTTATTATTTCGCCGAGGCGATCCGCCGCGACGAGCAGCCGTACCTTGATGTCTACCGCGCGCTCGACATGGCCCTCGTCGGCATACAGGCATACCGTTCGGCCCTAGCCCAAGGCGCACCGGCAGAAGTCCCCGACTTCCGCAAAGAGGGTGTGCGGAAAAAATATGCCAAAGACGGCTGGTCGCCGTTTCCGGAAGACCGTCGTCCGGGGCAGCCATATCCGAGCGTGAAAGGAAAGATCACTCCCACCAAAGAGGCGCTGGCCCACGCGCGAAAGATCTGGCACGAAATGGGGTACGAGGGAGAATAGTCATGAAGCGCTCGCGGCGCGCCCAAGATTGGACGGTCGGACGCAATTATGACGAAACGGACGTCCACCTGCGCTACGACAAAACCAGAGCGTTCCCTGAAGAAACCATGAGACTCTGGCTGGAAAAAATCTGTGCCCTCGTGCCCAGGGATTCGATAGAAACTATCATAGATGTCGGCTGCGGCACTGGGCGGTTTTCAGCAGGGCTCTCAGAGCGCTTCTCGGCGAATGTTTGCGGAATAGACCCTTCCTCGAAGATGTTGTCAGCGGCAAGGCGAACTGTTACTTCGCCTCGAATTCAATTTGTCCAGGCCTCGGCCCAGAAGCTCCCGCTGAATGACTCTGCGTCAGAGTTGGTCTTCATTTCACAGGTCTATCACCATATCCAGGACAAGAACAAGGCCGCGCGAATTCAGAAGGGTCTTGAAGCCGGGCGGCTTTCTGTGCATCCGAACGGCGACCGTGGAAACTCTGGACTCCTGCCTCTACCTTCGGTTCTTTCCCCGCGCACGCGAGATCGCAAACAAACGGATGCCGTCCAGGGAAGGGCTGAAGGCCTTCTTCCGGCAGCACCGATTCGCCCTTCAAGCGCACACCGTCGTCAACCAGTGCTATTCCGACAACCTCGAGGAGTACGTTGACAAGGCAAGCCTGAGGGGGACGTCTGACCTCATAGCGATCACTGATGACGAGTTTGATACAGGCCTGCGCGCGTTGAAAGAATACTGCGCCGCCCAGAACTCGGCCCAGCCCGTTTTCGAAGACATACATCTGTTCATCTACCGCAAGACCTAGATCCCCCGAACCATCTGCGCCGCCTTTGAAAAACCGAACCCTTCGGAGATAATTTCGCAAAGCTCCGTGCTCCAGACCGGCACCTATTAGCAGAAGGTCTTCATGAGGAGTTGATGTGGACGAGCTGGGATCGCTTGTAGAAAAGGCGAAATCAGGCGACCTGGACGCCTTCGGCGAAATCGTAAGCCGCTTTCAGGACATGGCCTACGGCTGTGCCTATGCGGTTCTGGGTGACTTTCACCTGGCCCAGGACGCCGCGCAGGAGGCATTTCTACAAGCATACAGGTCTCTCGCGAAGCTCGCCGAGCCGAAAGCTTTCCCGCGCTGGTTCCGCAAGATCGTGCTTCGCTGCTGCAGCCGCGTGACGCGAAGAAAAAGCCTGCCGACTGCCTCAATTGAGGCGGTCGCTGACGTCCCATCTCACGCCCGTGATCCCGGCACCGCAGCCGAGCGCCGCGAGATGAAGGATGCTGTCATCGCTGCCATCAGGGCTCTCCCCGATAACCAGCGCATGGTGACGACGCTCTACTACATCAACGGTTATTCGCAAAAGGACATCGCCGAGTTCCTTGAGGTACCCGTGACTACGGTGAACAATCGTTTGCACGCGTCGCGAAAACGGCTCAAAGAAAGGATGACTGGCATGGTTGAAAAGACACTTAAGGAACATGCGCCCGACGAGCGTTTCCGAAGGAGTATCCTTGCGAAGCTGGTGAAGGAACGCATGTCACTCAACGACGGACTGGGCGGCTTCCCGGACCTGGAAACCGAGCGCGTGCGGCTGCGTGAGATCCGTCCAGAGGAGGATGCCAAAACCTGGCTCGCCGTGCGGTCGACAGCTTCGGGTGAAGTTGGCTTCAAGGACGCCTCGTTCGAGGAGCTCGTGAAACAGTTCGAAGGGGTGCGGAGCAGATTCTACGACCTGAAATACGTTATCTATTGGGCTATCACCCTCAAAGATGAGGACCGCATGATCGGCAACGTCCGATACTGGGAATACATGGGTCACCATAACTCACCTTACGCTTTCGGTACGATCCAGTACGAACTGGCTCCGGAGTACTGGCACAAGGGCATTGGGCCGGAGGCGCTCCGGGCGGCGGCTGAATTCGGCCTCACCAAGCTGGACTTTGTCCGGGTACAGTGCTCAATCAACGCGGAGGATGAGCTCAGGGCCAAGGAACTAGAGGAGGCCGGCTTCACAAGGGAGGGGCTTCTTCGCTGCTGGTGGTTTGACAAAGCGACCCGGCAGTGGCAGGATGAACTTATGTTCTCCCTCATCAAAAGCGATCTCGCGAAGTGACACCGCGTGGAAAATAGACGTCTGGGCAGTTGATTCCAGTTTAGTCCCCAATCGCGCTTGCCGCCATTTGACTATAGGTTATACTGACCCCCGATCATCACCGTCGCTTGCCCTGGAGAACGTTTTCACTCAGGGCTCGGGAGGAAAAGCGATGAATGTTCTGCGGAGAGCGATTACCTTCACGCTGCCGGTGCTTTCGCTATGCTTCCTCGCTTCATGTAGATCGGCTCAAGTTCCCCCTGGCGCCGCGGAGGCCGCAGCGGAAAGGAAGACAGAAGCTGCACTCGACCAGGTGGCGGTCATCACCTTCCTCGGGCCTCGGCAAATCCGGGTGGATGGCGACCTCTCTGATTGGGTGGACATCCCGCCGATGTTCCTGGAGCAGACGCTCGACCACGTCAGCGGCCGCCTGGAGGAAGGGATGAACGACGCGGCGTTATTGAGGTTTGCGGGGGACGAAGAGGCGCTGTACTTCGGAATTCGCGTTGTCGACGGCTCGATCGTCGAGCCGGTCGGATTCAAGGGGCGATACAAGGGCGACATCGTGGAGCTTTTCCTCGACGTACGCCCGGTTGCGGCCGCGGAAGGTCCGAAGCTGGGTGACTGGGAGTACAGCGACGGAGTTCATCGCTTGGCATTCGACCCTCCGAGAGAGAAGGGGAAAGAAGCGCGCTGGATGCAGGTGAATGAAGATGCCGAGATTGGGGATGTTGAAGTTGCGGGGAAGCTTGTGGAGGGGGGCTATACGCTCGAATTCAGAATGCCTTACGCGAGCTTTCCCGACGTGCCGGCGTCACGTTCTCTTGCGCCGATCGGGTTCGATATTTTGATCAACGATACTGACGTACCGCCGGACGGAAAGGGGTTAACACCGCCCGCTGGATATTCTTTGAGCGGGGGCGTGAGTTCCGAAAGCGCTGCGGGATTTGTCAGGGCCGTGCCCGGCAGTGCGCGCGGCCTTCCGCACCCGTATCTGGCCGTGAAGCGGCCGCGGCGGGTGGAAATAGCCGGCGAGGCGTTTGTGAAAGCTGCGCTGGTGACAAGCGGTCAGCTTGAGAAGCCGCGTGCGCATATCCAGCTTGGATTCCAGCACAGGATGGGCGCTTTTGAGCAAAGCTTCAAAGAGGCAGTGCTTGCTTTCTGGCCGGGCATGAGCTGGAAACACCCGGATGAGCCGAGGATCACGCCGACCGAAGGGATCGAGATGCATGGCTATCAGCCTCTGGGCCTGAGGGCATACGTCAAGAGTCTGAAGGTGGAGGACCTCGCGCCGGGGAGATATGTGTTCGAGCTGCGCTTTCCGGGTCTGCCGCTTGAGCCGTTGCGGAGCCGCTACTACGCGCGCGCACGGGGACCGGACTTGACAATGGACTTCGTGAGTAGAGTTCCGAAAGATGAGGAACTCGCCGGTGAGGTGGCGAAGGTCCTTCCGAGCGTGTTGTTGGATTCGCACTACGTTATCAACCAGGCGGATATACGTGGCGCGATGGTATGGATGTCTGTAACGAACGTTATGTGGCGACTTTCCGAACTAGCCGAGGGGGGGAGGGAACTCTGCAGCTACAAGCTGTACCTGGCCGACGAAGTTGGCGATAGGGTCGTTTGGCAAGAGCACTTTCCACTCGACAGGTGCTCGTTCGATTTCTCCATTCCGGTCGGCGATCTGCCGAAAGGAAAGTACGTGCTGGATGCGGTTGTGATCGGTGCAGACGGCTCCGAGCATTCCATCGCCGAGGAGCTCGACGGGATGGTATTCACGCCGGAGACGGCGGTCGTCGTGACGGAAAAGCGCGAGGTCGTGCTTGCGACGACGTGCGAGGACGCGGCGGAAGTTCTCACAGGCGCTATCGAGATTGGAAGCCCGAACCGGGAGCGATTCCCCAAGGATGACCCCGCCGATTGCTTCGCGCGAAGCGTGTGGGATCTGTTCGCCTACGAGGGGCGCATTTACGTCGGCTGCGGTGACGCGAATGCAAACCGGGGCCCCATTGACATATGGTCATTTGGCCCGGTGGAAGCGGGAGAGAAGGCAACGTTCGAAAAGGAGTACACGGTCGGGGATGAGTCGGTGAACCAGTTCCGAGCTTACGACGGCACGCTGCTGGTTCCCGGGATCGACGCGAAAGGAGGATGGGAACTGGGGAACCTTTACATCAAGTCGGGCGGCGAATGGGTAATGCGGCGGACTGTACCCAACGGGATACATGTCTTCGATGCGGCGGTGCTCGACGGGAAACTGTACGTGACAACCGGCACGGAAACCGGGGCGGCGGTTTTTGAGTCCGCCGACAATGGCAAGAGCTGGACGCGGCTTGAGGCAACGCAAGAGATTCCCGGCGGCGAGGGACGCTTTTACGGAACGGTTCCGTTTGGCGACGGGCTTTTCATAATGCCGTCGCGTGCGCCGGAGGCGGCGTATTACCTGGTTGGCGGAAGCCTCAAGCGGGTGTTCACGCCCGTATTCCCGCCACACGCTGGCGCAAGGCCGGGGTGGGAGCTGCCGTGGCGGCTGGAGCGATTCGGGGGTGGAGTACTCTACACGATCTCGCAAGTGGACTATCCGGAAGTTGGCTGCCAGCCGCTTTTCTTTATGAGCGATCTGACCGAAGGCGCGTACGTGGTGGAACAGTTCCAGAACGATCGAGTGAAGGACATTGTTCTACGAGAAGAAATGTGCTACGTACTAACCGCGCGCAAGGTTGAAGACGGTTTTGAGGGGTGCATATACGGATCGCCTGATCTGAGGGCGTGGACGCGATTGGCGCGGTTTACGGTTCCGGCGGTTCCGAACTCGCTGGAACTGCTCGATGGCGTTTTCTATGTGGGGCTGAGCAGCCCATCCTTTGATTTCGAAGCGCCTGCTTCCGGGAGCATCTGGATGGTCATAAGGTGACCGGATGCAACAACGCCAGGTCACCAGCATCGCCGCGTCGCCTGCGCAAAGCGGCTCTGAGGCGGACACTCGGGCCAATTATGCACCCGCACCTGATCTGGCAATCGGCCTGCCCCACTTCGGATGCACTCCGCCCCATGAGGGATGCCAGTTCGCGGCGTGCCGCACGGCAACGTGGGAATCATTTTCCGCCCGCGCCTTCTGCTTCGGCGTAAGCTTTCCCCATCGCCGCAATAGGCACACCGCAGCCTTCCGCTCCGTCCAGTGCTGAGACTCCAGCATTTCTTCCACTGCCGGCAGGGCCGCATCACCAAGGCGGTGCATCTCCCAGAACGCTTTCTGCGCGACCTTGCCCGGGCGCCCCTCTCGCAGGCATCGGCGTAACTCGGGCACGAACTGGCTCCCCTTCTGCCTGGCGAGGAACCTAACCGCCGCGCGCCGGACGGTTGGCGTCCCTTTGTGCAAGCTCTCCTCGATCACGGGGGTGGCCGCCTCGGCTTGACCTTTCGCCAGAGCCCAGGCGATGCCGGGGGATCTGGGGAGAAGACCCGGCTCCGCGTTGACCCATCTTTCAAGCTCCTCCGCGTAGTGCCGCCCGGACACGCGCGAAACCACCATGGCCCACTTCTTATCGTGCTGGTCGCCAAGGAGTTCACGCTTCAGGACCTCCAATGCCTCCTTGCTGCCCGTACGCGCCAGCGCAAGCGCCGCCGTGGCCTGCTCAACAGGAGAGCCTGTCCGCAACAGACGCTTAAGCGTTTCCATCCCTTTTTCGCCGTGCCTGAGGATGAGGCTGGCCGCGGACAGCCTTGCCAGAGGGCGAACCTCCTCCCTGAATACTCTCAAGCAAGCGTCAATCGGTACCAGAATTCCGCGCGAGATAGCGAGCCAACACGCCAACGCTCCCACCCGAGGGTCTGGGTGGTCAAAGGCAGCCGTGATGAACTCAAGCGCCGACTCCGGCCGCATAGCGCACAGGGCTTGCAGGGCATCGCTGCCGTAACCTTGCTCTGGATTTTGAAAGACCTGGAGGATGGCGTTGAATACCTCTTCGTCCTCTCGGGCGTGAGAAAGGGCCATCAGAGCGTCCCCTTTGTATCTCGGTCCGCCCTCCCGCAGGAGCTTCAGAAGCTCTTCCCGCACCCCCGGGACGGCCAGCGCCTGGCCTTTCCCGAACACATCCGCTTGCCACCCCTGCCCAGCATACAGCACCCGGATAATGGGACGAAGCGCTCGTGGGTCGCCGATTTGGCACAGGGCACGCGCTGCCGCGCGCTGTACGGATATCCGGGGATCGCCCAGCGCCTCGCACAGCGGGTCCACCGCCGGGGCTCCTATCTCGCCCAGCCGCCTGATCGCCCTCTCGTGCTCCTTTCCGCGCACCGCCGCAGCATCGAGCAGACGCTTGATCTCCACCGAGAAATCTTCGGGCAGCTCTTCTTCTTTGAACGTTTCTTCAACCATCGTCAGTTCCTTTCGCAACTTCGTACGGGCCCGCTGAAGCCGCCCCTGCACGGTCGCTTCAGTCACGCCGAGAAACTCCGCGATGTCTGCGTACGACAGCCCGTTCACATAGTACAGGCCCACAGCCTCGCGATTCTTCTCATTCAGCCGCTCCAAAGCCCTGCGCACGAGCTTCCGGCCCTCCGCTTCCTCGGCCGTTCGGTCCGGCGTCAGGGTGGGAGCAAAGCAATCCGCCGTACGGCTCAACTGCTCCGCCAGCGATCGCACCCGCTCGAGCTCCCGCACGGCACGGTTGGCAGTGTTCCTCACAATACCCAGCAGCCAGCCGCCAAACCTCTCCGGGGCCCTCAGCTTCCGCAGATCCCGATACGCGCACAGAAACGCCTCTTGCACCACATCGCGCGCCAGCTCGAAATCCGACAGCCGCCCAATCGCCACACCGTATGCATAGTCCTGGTACCTCCGGACGAGGGTGGCGAAGGACTCCCTCTTTCCGGCGAGAGCGTCGGCTACGAGCGCTTCGTCGGCTCTCTCATCCATCGCGATGGTCTCTGCTTTGGCTATCCAGCGCTTCCAGCGCGGGGTGTCTCAAGAAGACCCGGACGGGACGGGACTCGAACCCGCGACCTGCCGCCGAAGCGGCTGCTCTTCCCACTGAGCTACTCCGCCCGGGCCTTTCACTCACCTCTCACTATTATGTGTCACACTCCTGCTCAGAGCTAACGCCCCTTTGACGAAAAAAATTGGCTGCCTCGCCGCTCCGGGTGAGCAACCGGAGACGGGGCATCGTAGGAAGGCTAAGCCGCTTCAGCGCTTCGCCGGCACGCCAGGGGCCTTGAAGAACACTTTCCCCCTGAGGGCGCGAGAAACGGCGAACAGGCCCTTGACACTGTGCCAGGGCGATGTATACTTATATATGTATACATCTGATTCTATGTCACTAGGTGCCAACCCTGCCCCAGCCCGCAGATCGGGGCCTGAGAGGAGGATGGAAGGATGGCTTCCCAAGAAACACCGCATAGAGACCCGTTGACAGGCCTGTCGGGCTACGAGGACTTCCTCAAGGCCTTCGATGAAGAGATTCTCAAAGCAGAGCAGGAGGGAGCCCCCATTTCACTAGCGCTAGTGGACATCGACAACATGAAAGCAATAAACGACGAGTACGGCCATGAAATCGGTGACCTCGCACTCAAATGGGTCGCCAAACACCTCCAGGACATCGCGTCCGCCAGCGGCATCGTCTTTCGCTACAGGATAGACGAATTCGTTCTTCTCTTGCCCAATACGGAGAAGGAAGACGCGTTTCTGCTGCTCGAGAAGGCGCGCGCGTCCGCAGAAAAGGAGCTGAAATTTGAAGCGGCCGACAAAACGGCGTCCTTGAACGTGCCCTTCAGCGCGGGCATCTCGTCCTATCCTGAAGACGGCAGCAGACGGGACGATGTGATCAGAAAAGCCGAAGAGGCAATGATCCGGGCAAAGACCACAGGAAGAAGCAAAACCTGCCTCTCAAGACAGGAAAAGATGGTCACCAAAACCAGCCACTATACAAGAAGGCAACTGGAAGATTTGGCCCAACTCGCCAAACGCGAAGGAGTAGGCGAAGCCGTCCTTCTCAGAGAAGCCCTCGACGACCTCCTGCGCAAGTATCCGCCGCTCACAAGGCCCGGATAGCTAGCCGCCTTCGGCCGCCGGGATTCTGAAGACCCAAGCACAAGCGCAAGAGCACAGCAAACATGTGGGAAGGGCTATCAGACATTTGGAGGGTCTGTTTCGAACTGGCGTGGAGTGCCAGCCGCGCTGGCTCTGCATTCATCGGCGCAGCCGTAACGGACCCCGACGGACGCGTCGTCTCCGTTGGATCCGGCCACATGCTCTCCACTGGACGAATTCGCATATTCCACAATGGCGTTGACCAAAATCCTCTTGACGAACATCCGCTGGCCCATGCCGAACTCCAAGCGCTTCTCTCATTTGACTACAGCGAGACGGACCCCAGAACTTGCGTCTTATACACGACGATGGAGCCCTGCCCCCTTTGCATCGGTGCTATCTGCATGGCCAACGTTCGCGAGTTTCACTACGCGTGCCGGGATCCCTGGGCCGGAAGTGTCGGCCTACTTCAAGCAAACAGATTCATTCAGAGGCAGGGGATGAGCGCCTTCGGGCCCGAGAACGAAACATTGGAGAACATCATCACTGCCGTGTGGGCTGAGGGCATGTTACGGAGGAAGCGCAGACGCCTCGTTGACTCCCGGTACGAGGTTGCTCCCCGAGCCGCTGCGGTCGGGGAGATGCTGCTCAATTCCAATCTCCTCCAGGTGATGCGAAGCGCAGAAATGCCCGCATCCGAAGTGTTCGACGAGTTGAACCAGCTCATTCAAGGTCAACAGCCTGATGGCGCAGAGCAAGCAGGAAATGAATAGTGAAATCCACGGCTGGGAATTAGCCTACCGAAAGAGGCCTTCCGGCAGGTACACCCCCCATCCGGACGCCGAGTTTCTCGATAGCCTCTTTCGAGCTCACCGTGTGAAACGGATTCTCGACCTGGGCTGCGGCGACGGGAGACATCTCGTCTTTTTCGCCCGGCGCGGCTTCCAGATGTTCGGCCTCGATATCGCGCCCATGGCCCTCCGTTACGCTCAGGAATGGCTTAGCAGGGAGGGACTATCAGCCGAACTCGTCCCCGGCGACATGACCACAATCCGATGGCCGGACGCCTTCTTCGACGCCGTAATCTGCGTCCACGTCATTAACCATCATCGCATTGCGGAAATTCGACAGACGATCGGCGAAATCCACCGTGCCTTGCGGCACCAAGGCTGGCTTTTCCTCGTCGTCAGAACCTTCAGACCCTCCGTCGTCACCAGGCCAAGAGGCATGGTAGAGCCTTACACCTACGTACGGCTGGAAGGACACGAAAAGGAGGTCCCGCACCATGCCTTCGACCTTGAAGAGCTGCTCCAGGAGTTCTCGCAATTTGACATAGTTGACCTGCACAAGGAGATATCCCGATTCGACATAGACCCCGAAGGAAACGGCAGCAGTCGCAACACCATCTGCATGCTTGCGCGAAAGCCGTGTGAGGCGAGGCGGCCACGACTAGACGGTAATAACAAAGTCAGCAGTGAGCATCGGCTGGACTGAAGGCCGCCTTCCGTCTCTCCAATCCACGCTACCGCGTTCTGCGCAGGTACTCAGCAGCCTTTCGAACATTTTCCGTGCGCGCGGAAAGAAAGACACGATCTCCCGAACGAATATCCGCCGCGCCCCGCGGAAAGACAAATGTCGCCGGATCCTCCCTCAGGATCCCAGCTATGACACACTCGGTCGGGAAATTACTGTCCTGGGTAATCTCTTTCACAGTCTTGCCATGGATCAAGGCCCCGTCTGGGACTCTGAGTACCACTATGGAGGCCTTGCCTCTTCCAAAGGTCGCCACTTGCCGAGTTGCAGGCTGCTCGATCTCCAGCACGAGTTGATTGACGAACATGTCTCTTAGATTAAGTGTCCTCGTAATGCCAGCTAGTTTGTAGGCAGTTTCATACTGCGGGTTTCTCATGCGAACCATCACCCTGGGCACGTCAAAGCTCCGGGCAAGCACGCCGAAGGCCAGGTTGCCGGCATCCTCGGGCAGGGCTCCCACGGCCACTTCGGCCTTTCTGATGCCAGCTTCCTCCAGCGTCTCGATGTTTGTCGCCGCGCCGTGCACCGCCAGCGCTCCCACCCTCGAGGAAACGTTCTCGCACACGTCGCGATGCTGGTCTATAACCACAACATCGTGTCGCCCCCCGACGAGCACCCTCGCCAGACCCCCGCCGAACAATCCCCCGCCGGCTATTACGATATACACGTCTCACCTCCTATCTCCATGCTCTGCGAGTGAACAGCAACAGGATGGGCAGAATCTCCAGCCTCCCTGCCAGCATACCAACAATGTATGTGATCTTTATAGCCGGGTGCAGCTGTGTGATCTGCTCGCCGGTAATATAGCAGGGGCCTATGTTCCCCAGGGCCGAGAACATCCCCGAGGCCGCTTCGAAAGGACCAAGTTTAGACAACAACGCGGTCACACCGCCACCCACAGCCAGCAGAACCACCCAGGCAAAGAATAGCGCCGAGATCCTCCGCAGTTCTTCCGCCTCTATCGCCTCCCCGTCTACCACGACCAGATTCACTGACGAGCGGCCGTGTATGACACGTCTAATCTGCCTGCCCACCATCTTGAAAAGCACGCCGATTCTCAGCACCTTAATTCCCCCTCCCGTAGACCCCACACAGCCTCCCACAACCATTAGCGCAAGGAAAACCAGCTTGGCCAGGGCCGGGAAATAGTCAGTCCCGATATCCTTGGTCGCGAAGCCCGTGGTAGTCATGATGGCAACTACCTGGAACAGCGAGTAGCGCACGGTCTCACCAGGGCTTCCCAGGCCAAACTTCATGAAGCGATTCAGCACCACGAGGCCAAAAGCCCCGGCGACGATCGACCAGAACAGCCTCATCTCCGTATTATCCCACAACGCGCCAATGCCGCCCCTCAACACCCGGTAATGAATGAGGAAGTTCATTCCACCCAAGAGCATCGCGAACGTAAGCGTATACTCGATGGCAGCAAAATGGGCGTAGCCTGCCTGTCGGTAGTAGTCTATGCTGGCGTCGTATGGCGAATATCCGCCCGTCGAAAGGGCAGCGAGAGAATGCGCCACGGAGTCGAACACGCTCATCCCCTCCAGGACAAGCAGCGCCACAGTCAGCGCTGTGAAGCCGGCGTAAATGGCCCATAGGATCCGCAGCGTGTGAAAGATCCCGGGCGCAGGGCGCCTGGCAAAAATCTTGTGGCTCTCCGCACTGAAAAGCTGATTGGCCGCGCCGCCCGTGAACGCAACAGCCAGGAAGAAGGTCAGGATCCCCAGGCCGCCTACCCACTGCATGAATGCTCGCCAGAAAATTATGCTCCGCGGCATCTGGTCCAGCCCCCGCAGCATCGTTATACCCGTCGTCGTGAACCCGCTCACCGCCTCGAAGTAAGCATCCAGATACCTGACATGAAGCCCCCACCGCAAGGGCAGTGCGCCCAAAACCGAGACCGAGATCCACCCCAGTGCACACACCAACATCGCCCCTCGACTGTCCAACGTCCCGAATGCCCGCCTCCTCTTCAAAATGAACCCCAGCACCCAGGCAATAGCCGCCGGCAAAAGGAAGCTCAAAGGAGAGACTTCATCGTGACCGGCTCTCGCATACGGTATCAACACCACAAGAGGCACTAGGAGCACAAAGCCGAAGATCCAGAATAGCGCTCCCAGGTAGCTGGCCACTGGAACCAGATGCAGCATCCTGTTCCGCATAATGCCCTCTCCGGCGTAGGAGACAGGCAAGGCGTCAAATCCGCCGCCCGCCAAGCGATATTCTTTCAAATAGTAGGCTTTTGCGCCAGTCCGGAAGGTAAGAAATATATCCGCTCGCCAATTCGGTCAACATTGATGTGACGGTTCCCTGCACGGGGGCCTGGCATATTGGACGGCGTTGACCACAAAGAGTCGGCTGCGCAAACTACTCGCCTGGTTGCTTATATCGAGGAAGGATCACATGGTATATTAGAGAGCCTACACCGGCGGGGGGCGGTTTGGCCGCCGCTGAGCTTGAACCTTGCGCCCTGATGCCTTCGCAAGACCTTCGGCGCCCTAGAAAATTTGAAAGGGGTACGATGAAACGACCGAATATTCTCTGGATCTGCCCTGACCAACAGCGCTTCGACACCCTCGGCTGCTACGGCAACACTTTCGTTCGCACTCCCAACCTCGATCGCTTGGCTGAGAGCGGCGTGCTCTTTGAGCATTGCTACTCCCAGAGCCCCGTCTGCACCCCCAGTCGGGCGTGCTTTCTCACAGGCCGATATCCTCGTACCACGCGCTGCCGGCAGAACGGGCAAGACATCCCGCCTGACGAAGTTCTCGTCACTAAGCTCCTGGCCGACGCCGGCTACGTTTGCGGTCTGGCGGGCAAGCTGCACCTCTCCGCCTGCCAACCACGCGCCTGCCCCTCAGCCGAGCGCCGCATTGACGACGGCTACGGCGTGTTTCACTGGTCACACCACCCCGCACCCGACTGGCCGGCGAACGAGTACATCACGTGGCTGAAACAGAACGGCCTCGAATACCGAACCACTCCCTCAGAACATTCAGAACACATCCGAACCGGCATGCCCGCGGAAAACCATCAGACGACCTGGTGCGCAGAGAAGGCGGTCAACTTCATCGAATCCAATGCCGCCGCGGAAAAACCCTGGCTCTTCTCCGTTAATTTCTTCGACCCGCACGCACCATTCGATCCCCCTCCCCGGTACCTGGAACCTTATCTCGACCGCCTCGACCACATCCCGCTGCCCAACTACGTGGAAGGTGAGCTCGAAGACAAGCCGACCTGGCAGAGAATGGATCACCGCGGCGCGCACGGAGGCCTCTCCGGATACCGGTATTCCGAAATGACCGACAGAGACCACCGCATAATCCGTGCAGCCTATTGGGCGATGTGTGACTTGATCGATCATGCCGTCGGGCGCATGCTCGCCTCCCTCGAGCAAACCGGGCAGCTTGAAAACACGCTCGTGATATTCACCTCCGACCACGGAGAGATGCTTGGCGACCACGGGATTTACCTTAAGGGACCCTATTTTTACGAGCCTGGCGTGCGCGTTCCTCTGATTATTTCAATGCCCGGCGCCGTCCGAAAGTGCCGCCGCTCCCCTGCTCTGGTCGAACTGGTTGACCTCCCCCAGACGGTACTGGACGCCGCAGGGCTGCCGCATCATCCAGGCATGCAGGGAAAATCCCTCTGGCCGATTCTCATCGGTGAAGCAGAATCCGACCATCACCGTGACGACATCTACTGCGAATATTACAACGCAATGCCCTGGCATAAGGACCCGACCCCTCATGCGACTATGGTGCGATCCGAAAGGCACAAAATGGTCGTTGCCCACGGATCAGGCGGCGGTGAACTCTATGACCTCCAAGAAGATCCCAACGAAACGCGAAACCGATGGGATGATACGGAGTACTCTTCAATAAAGACGCAAATGCTGCTACGCCTCTGCGACCGTATGGCCTGGACAGCCGATCCGTTACCCGTTCGCAGAGGCGCTTGGTAGCCGCCCAGCCACGGTGGTCAATCATATTCATCTAACGCCCGTGCCCACGAGGAGTATCGCCGGCAGACTCGACACGGTTTGCTTATCTACGGCCCGCACTTCGTCTTTAACCAGAGGGAGCAAGTGGACTCACGGGCTCCTGAACGATTACTCAAGAAGCTGCCCCTTGACACGATTAAGAACTGCTGGTATGATACGTTCTGGATTAATGGCTGGTTGACTTGAGGTGTGATGCCGCAATGAAGCGCGACTTTAGCAAAACCCTCGCTATTTCGGCTGCCCGCCTGGCGCTGGCAGTTGTAGGCGTGGTAGTGGTACGCGTCGTGGACGCTGTCGCGCTGTAGCGGGATCACCCTGAGTCAGTCGAAGTGAAAGTTACCAACCCCCGCCGGCGCGAGCGACCGGCGGGGGTTTCTTTTTCGGCACTCTGCCTCGCGCCGGTCCTGGCAATAGCAGCGGGGAAAAAGAAGAGGAGGCAAGGCCGATGATTACAATGACCGGCGCGCAGATTATCATTCGCTTGCTTGAGCGCCAGGGTGTCCAGACCATCGCGGGGATCCCCGGCGGGGCGAATCTGCCCATCTACGACGCCCTCTCGCAAAGCCGCACGATCCGCCACGTCTTGGCACGCCACGAACAAGGGGCGGGGTTCATCGCCCAGGGCATGGCGCGTGTCACCGGCTCTCCCGAAGTGTGCTTCGCCACGTCCGGTCCCGGCGCCACCAATATCCTGACGGCCATCGCTGATGCCAAGCTCGACTCGATCCCCTTGATATGCATTACCGGCCAGGTGCCGAGTGCCATGATCGGCACTGATGCCTTCCAGGAAGTCGACACTTATGGCGCCAGCATCCCGATCACGAAGCACAACTTCTTGGTTCGTTCGGCCGCCCGGTTGCTCGAAGTGATCCCCGAGTCGTTCCGCATTGCCGGCTCGGGACGGCCCGGCCCTGTGCTGATCGACGTGCCGAAGGATGTGCAGAACGAGGTAATAGAGTTCGAAGCGTGGCCTGAGCCAGGGCGCCCCGATCCGCCTCCTGATTTCGACCTGGCCGATGTCGCGCAAGCCGCGGAGCTGATCAACGCCGCCCGTCGGCCGGTCCTGTACCTGGGCGGGGGGGTGATCCATTCTGGTGCCGGCGGGTTGGCGGCCCGCTTGGCAAGCAAATCCTCAATTCCGACCACCATGACGCTGATGGCACTGGGTGCCATACCGACGGATCATCCGCTTTCCATCGGCATGCTCGGAATGCACGCGGCCCGATACACCAACCTGGCCCTGGAAGAATGCGATCTGCTGATCGCCGCCGGCGTTCGCTTTGACGACCGCGCCACCGGCAATGTCGCGCAGTTCTGTCCCCACGCGAAGGTCATCCATATCGACATCGACCACAGCGAGCTCAACAAGCTTAAGGCCGCCCATCTGGGGATCGTGGGCGACGTGGGCGAAGTGCTCCGAGCGCTGCTGCCGATGGTCGAGGAGAACCCGCGCACCGAGTGGCTGGCCTTTGTCGGTGACCTGAAACACAAGCATCCTCTGCGGATGCCCGGCGCAGACGACCCGCGCACGCCTTACGGCCTGATCATCCAGGTGGCCGGCTTGCTCGGAGACGAGACGATCATTGCCACCGACGTGGGTCAGCACCAGATGTGGACAGCGCAGGCCTACCCCTTGCGTCGTCCCCGCCACTGGCTTACCTCCGGCGGTCTGGGGACGATGGGCTTCGGCCTGCCGACGGCCATCGGTGCGGCATTGGCCCGCCCCGATCGCACGGTGGTCTGCTTCAGCGGCGACGGGAGCCTGATGATGAACATCCAGGAGTTGGCCACCGCCGTCGAGGAAAAAGTCAACGTCAAGATCATCCTGATGAATAACAAATCCCTGGGGCTCGTGCACCAACAGCAGGATCTGTTCTACGGAAAGCGGATCTTCGCGGTCGACTACCGAATGCAGGTTGATTTCATCAAGATCGCCGAAGGCTTCGGCATGAAGGCCTACGACCTGGCTGCCGGCGATGACCCGAGGGCCACGCTTGCCTGCGCCTTCGGCGAGCCGGGACCGTGCCTGATCCACGCGCGTATCGACCCCAACGAAAAGGTCTACCCTATGGTGGCTCCTGGCGCCGCCAACAGGGAGATGATCGGAGGTGAAGCCCATGTCAGCGCTCACGCCTGAGATGCAAGGGTCCATCCGCCCCCCTGGCCAACGCACCGTCCTGGAACTGACCGTGCGCAATCACCCGGGCGTTATGTCGCACGTCTGCGGACTGTTCTCGCGTCGGGCTTTCAATGTGGAGGGTATCCTGTGCATGCCCGTCGGGGACGGCAAGCAGAGCCGGATCTGGCTCCTCGTCCATGAAAATCGGCGGCTGGACCAGATGATCAAGCAGATGCAGAAACTGGAGGACGTCCTCGCCGTCCAGCGCCACGGCGCTGGTCACGGGGTGTTTGTGCGACTGGAGGAATTCTTCCGGGAATAGTCGCGGCCCTCTGGCCCGATTTTGTATGCGGAGTCGGCGTCGGCGACTCCGGAGCTCTGCTAGTCCAGGACGAGACCGTTACTGAACTCACCGCAAATCAACGCCGCAAGCCATTCCTCGGCTCAGGAGCAGCCGTTCCCACCCCGTTTGGCCCAATCCCCTTTACAGGAACCCTCCTCCTGGCCTCAGACGGACTCTTGAAATACGCGGCGCGCCTCGTCGCGTCCCCGCACTGACGTCTCAGGCGCCGCCTCCCCTTGTATCAGCCGCCGTGCCGGCTGCCTCCGCCGTCCTTGCTCGCACGTTGTGCCTCTGCTAGAATGCGTGACGATAAGCGTCGGGCCAATCGCCTCGCACGGGTGCCGCATTCGGCTGTTTCCCATGGCGCGGCAGCCAATCGGCTCCTCATCCCAAGGGGGAAGAAGTAGTACGCGGCGTGAGAAGACACCTATTGGCCGCCTTCACTATCGCGGCGCTATCCGCCGCCGTTTATGGTAGGTCCCTTCGATTTCCTTTCAGCTTCGACGATTCCCTCGTCATAAGCAGCAACGAGTTCATCTCCTCGCCGACGAACCTGAAAGGACTCTTCACCAGCAACTACTTCCTGATCTCAGGCGAGACAACTTACAGACCCGTAGTTACCCTCTCCTACTACGTCGACTACATCTTCTGGAAACTCGAACCTGCCGGCTACCATCTCACCAACATCACAACCCATTTTCTGGCCGGCATGGCGTTTTACGCCTTCTGTGTGATACTGCTTGGCGGATTCTCATTTCCTCTGATTGCGGCGGCACTCTTCTCAGTACATCCCGTGAACACCGGGGCTGTCGTCTCGCCAGGTTTCCGGGAGGATCTTCTGGCGGGATTCTTTTATTTCTCCGCCGTGTCACTGTTCATGCTTTCGGCCAGAGCGCAGCGACGTCGGGCGTTCTGGCTTGGCGGACTTTGTGTTGTCTCTTATCTGCTCGCGTTGTTTTCGAAGGAGATGGCTCTTTCGCTGCCTTTGGTACTCCTGGCGCTTGTGTGGACTCGTGCGGCCGGCTCCGACAGACCTAGCTCGCGCAGTTGGGTGTTTTGGGCAGCGCTTGGCGCGGGGACCGCGTTTTACGTGCTCACGCGTTTCTTTCTGCTTTCGAACCCAACAGCTCCCGGCGCGGACTACCCGGGCGGGAGTCTAGGCGCGAGCATACTTACCATGAGCCGCGTTTTCGCAGCCTACGCACGCATGCTTCTGCTTCCCATCGGTCTTTCCGCGGACTACGCCGTTACCCCTTCCTCCATTCGCGACCCCTGGGCATTCATGTCCCTGGCGGTTCTTGTCGCCGTCTTAACCCTCGCATTGTGGAAAGCCCGCAAGTGGCCTCTGCTGAGCTTTTGTGCACTCTGGTTTTTCATCACGCTCATTCCGGTCTCAAACTTCGTGCCTCTCCAGAACATCAAGGCTGACCGCTACCTATACATACCCTCGGCCGCCTTCTGCCTGCTTCTGGCCATTTGGGGCATGAAGCTAACCGGAGCTGCGCGCGGCGCCCTTCGCGCCAGGCTTCCGGCGTACCCACTTTCAGGTGTGATCCTCTGCTTCGCGTTCCTGAGCGGCATCCGAGCAAATGACTGGCGCGACCCTCTGACGCTCTGGTCCCGTACCCTTGCCACGAATCCCGCCAGCTTCCGCGCCCACATGAACCTGGGCCGCGCGTTCACGGAGTTACAGAGGTATGCCGAGGCGATCCCTCATTACGAGCAAGCTCGCCTCCTCCGCCCCGACGAACCGATGCTCTACAACAACCTAGGCGCCCTTTACGTACGCACCGGCCGCCCCGACCTGGCGGTCGAGGAATTCCGCAAGGCTTTGGAGCTTTCTCCCACATATCATCGTGCACAAACGAACCTCGCCATCAGTTACGCCCGGCTCGGAGAAGTCGGCAAAGCCGAGGAAGCGTTAGCCAACGCCGCACGGGCGAGGCCCATCGGCGCTTCAACGTACGCCCGCATGGGCGGCGCCCTCCTTGAAAGAGGCAACCTCGAGCGGGCCAGAGAGTACTTCGAAACCGCGCTGAAGCTAAGCCCGACCGACGCAATCGCGCACGACGGCCTCGGCCGGTTGCTCAGTCGGCAGGGTGACATCGACGGGGCGATTCGCGAACATCTCGCAGCAGTAAGCAGCGATCCGCGCTCCTTCGTCGGCTACCTCAACCTTGGAAACGCCTACCGCGCCAAGCGCCTCATGGCCGAGGCTGAGCAGGCCTACACCCGCGCGCTGGAGCTCAATCCGTCCTACTGGAAAGCTTCCTTCAATCTGGCCGGGGTCTACGATGAGACCGGCCAGACCGACCGCGCCATCCAATTCTACCGATCCGCCCTCCACTGGGCGCCGCATGAGCTGGTCATTTACGAGAAACTCGGCGAACTGCTCGTCAGGGCCGGCGATTTTGAAGAGGCGGTGGATCTGCTCGAGCAGGCAACGAGACTAATGCCGAGCCGCGCCGAAGCGTTCTTCCTCCTCGCCGCCGCGCGGGAAGCGTCCGGTGATCTACCGGCCGCAATAAAAGCATACGAGTCCGGCTTGGCTCTGTCGCCCGAAAGAGTGTCCGTACACTCGAACCTGGGCGAACTATACCTGCGCATCGGTGCTACCGATAAAGCGATTGATACGTGTCGCCGCGCCCTGGAGCTCAACCCCCGCGACCCCGTCGCCCACGCCAATCTCGGGCTGGCACTATTCAAAACGGGGCAGCTCGATGACGCAATTGCCCACTTCAAGGCGGCTCTCGAAATAGACCCGAACTGCCCAAAGCTCCACTTCGACCTGGCTGAAGCCCATCGGCTCAAAGGAGACGGAGCGGCGGCGCGAGAGCACTACCGCGCTTTCCTTGAATCGCAGCAGGGGGATGAGTCCCTCAAGCACAGGGCAGCGGCCACACTGGAAGAACTGGAACGATGATCGCCCGCCGCCTACACGGCCAGCGCCCCCACTGACAGACCGCCGACAGGCTCCTTAAGAATCGGCGCGTTATACCTGACGAGCTGAGGTTGAAATCCTGCTTCCCGGAGTTCCGTCAGGATGCTCTTCCAGTGTCCGAGGTATCGCGTGGGCATATAATCCGTCTTACCAAATCTGCGTGACCCTTCAAACTCGGGGGCGTTCTTCGACGGGGCATATATCACTCGACGGTAAAGCCTCTGCCCCTGGAACACCTTAGAGAAGCTCTTTCGATCCACGGGAGAGCACATGGTCAGAACGATGAAGACCCCGCCCTCTTTCAGCAGCCTGCGCGTGTTTTCCAGAAACGCTCCTCGGTCCTTCGCCTTGACGATGCAGTGGAGGCAGTGCCCGTCTATGGCCAGGTCGCATGTGCCCGGCTTTACCACAGCGGCTTCGCACAGGTCGGCCTGCTTGAACCGAATCTCAAGCCCCTTCGACTGGGCCCTGGCCATGGAGATGGCCATTTTGCTAACGTCAACTCCCAGGCCGGTGAAACCCCTTCTGCAAACCCACCTCAGTATAGGCGCGGTCCCGCACCCAAGCTCGATCGCCTTGCCTCCCTTCGGAGCCCACGGCTGCGCAAGCACGTCCGCCAGAAATCTCCTCGTGTCAGCGTCGATCTCTTTGGGC
>CAZUUK010000048.1:0-22974 GCA_964622675.1 uncultured Planctomycetota bacterium
GCGTCAGGTCGCTCTAACAACACTCTATGCCTCCAGCGTGAAGAGAGGGCCGCCTATGAGTTCTTCGAGGGGGAAGCGCGGGGCGTTCGTGCTGCCGAAGAAGCTTTACCGCATCGGTGAGATCATGCGCTACACCGGCCTATCCCGCCAAACCGTTCACAACTACACGATGCTGGGCCTCATCTGTGAAGAGGAACGCACGCCTGCAGGCCATCGCCTCTACCCAGAAAGCGTCTTCGAGCGTCTTCAGCGAATTCAAGAGCTGAGAAAGTCTAATACGCTCAGAGAGATCCGTGAGATATTGGAACGCGAGTCCGATACCCTTTCCTGATGAGAGGCGACAATGGAAGCGCGAGAGGAAACGGCTCCGAAGGCGGAGCGAAGAGAGAGCTTTTACCAGCGGTCCACGAACTGGCAGTTACCAACGTTTGTCGTGTCGCTCATCCTAGCTGGGGCGTTTATAGGTTTCCAGTGGCACGCCAACCGCGTCGAGCGGGAAGCCCTTCGTCCGTCGTTCGAGCTGGCGGAAATCCTGCGGAGCATAGACGAGGGACATTACAGCGAAGCACTGGCGAGGCTGGAGATGTTTTTCTCGCTGTACCCGCATAGCAACCTTGTTGCCGAGGCGCACTTGAGGAAGGCGGACGTTCTGGCGAGGATGGTGGAAGCCGACGGTGACTACGGTGCGAGGGCCTCAGATTTTGAGGAGGCGCTGGTGTCGGCTGGAGTGGCGGGGGCGCCGCCTGAGGCGACACTAAAGCAGCGGCTGGACATGGCCCGGGCGCTGGCTTCTCACCAGAAATATCCGGAAGCGCTGAAGGAGTGCGAAACGGGCCTGAGGGAAGTTGTGGAGGCGGAGAGCCTGCGGGATGAGGTGAAGGAGTGGATGCTTGAACTCCTTGTGGACTATGGAGACATCGCTCCCGAGGCGGCGCTTGCTGAGGTAGGAAAGCGTATGTTCGAGGCGACGACCTCTGTGGAGACGGCCGAACTAGAACTCGTTCGTGGGCACATATTAAGAAGGGATGGGCAGTTTGAGGAGGCGGAAGCAGCCTACGGGCGGGTGGTGGAGCTTTTGCCGGATAGTCTAGCTGCTGCGGCGGCTTTCTATTGGCAGGGGATGGCGCTTTTTGGCAAAGAGGAGTATCCGGACGCGTACGCGAAGTTTGTGTACGCAGGCAAGCGTCTGGGTGATGTGCCGCCGGTGGAGAAGGCATCGTTCTACGCGGGCGAGACGCTTTTCCGGATGGGGAATTACGAGCTGGCGCTGAGGGAGTTTGAGAGTTGCGCGTACAGATTCAGCGGCGCGGAGATCGGCAAGGCGGCGATGTTGAGGGTGGGAGATACGAGTCTGAGACTGGAAAGGTTCGGAGAAGCTTCCGCGGCGTACTACCGGGCGCTGGAAGCCTCGCCGCCGCAGGAGCTTGCCATAAACCCGTGGGTAGATGTCGAAAAGAGCCTGGATGAGCTTTCCAAGGTGGCGGAAAAGACCTTTGCCGCGGGGGATTACCTCACTTCGTACAATCTGCTCAAGCCATTGTCGGCCTTTGGGAGGCCGAGGGAGAAGTTTCTGTACCAAAGCGGACTGGCGCTGCTTGGGATGGGGCGGAAGGCCGGCGATCCGGGGGAGAAGAGGAACCTGTACCTGTCCGCCGCTTCAGTGATGGAGCAGATTGGCGAGGATTACCCCGCGAGCGAGTACTTGGCTGACGCGCTGTGGAACGGAGCAGAGGCGCTCTTTGAAGCGGGTGAATATGCGGCTGCTACGGACACCTACCGGCGGTTCTCCGAGGGCAGTTGGGAAGATCCGCGGACGAGCGAGGCGATATACAAGCGAGGGCTTTGCTATCAGAGGCTGGGGCTTTACGACGCAGCCATAGAGGTTTTCGGAGTCAACGAGGTGAGCTTTCCGAACGTAATCCACGCGTATCACTCGCGCTACGAGAAGGGGTGCAGCTACATGGCGAAGGGTGAAGCGATCGCGGCGGAGGGTGTGTTTCTGGGGATTATCCACGATCCGAGGTTCTCTCCGGGGAGCCGGGTTTGGAGGGACGCGCTCTTCTCGCTGGGCGAGGCCTATTGCTGCAGCGGCGATTACGCGGAGGCGGTGGAATCATTACAAGAGGCGCTGGAGCGCTACCCTGAGGATCCGAGAGCGGCTGAGGCAATGTGGCTTCTTGCAAAGGCCTTCATGGCGCAGTCGCGATTTGATGATGCCAGTAATGAGCTAAAGCAGCTTGCCTCTACGCTGCTGCCGACGACGGAAAACGTGGAGCGCCTTACGGAGGTGAATCTTCTGTTGGGAGATTGCCATTACACGCTCCAGGAATACAGGGGCGCGTTGGATGCTTACGAGAACGCGGTGCGCTACGCGGGGAGAGCCCAGACGGCAGGGTGGGGCCTCTTCCAGATCGCCAATTGCTATTACAGCCTTGGCGAGATGCAGAGCGCACAGGCCGCTTACAAGCGGGCGACGCTGGTGATTTCTTCCCTGCCTGATGAGGCGTTTGCGGCCGCTCCGCCCGGACTCAGGAAGAGATTCTGGGAGGA
Source organism: uncultured Planctomycetota bacterium (assembly GCA_964622675.1). Lineage (GTDB taxonomy): Bacteria > Planctomycetota > DG-23 > CAZBND01 > CAZBND01 > CAZUUK01. The sequence continues at coordinate 2,551 of CAZUUK010000048.1, forward strand.
GCTGCTTGGGTGGGCAAGCTCCTCTACCCCGGGAGGTTGAGATGGATAGGGTTGCATCATCCTCCGGGGCGCGCGAAGTCCTGGGCAAACAGCGAGAGCTTTATGCAAAGCTGCTGGGCATGTCCCGGCGCCAGGTTGACCTGGTAAACAGAACGAGGACAGACGAGCTGCTATCGCTGCTTGCGGAGAAGCAATTAGTGCTTGCCGAGCTGGGCGAACTGCAGGAGAAGCTTTCTCCGGTGCACCCGGACTGGGAGAAGGTGGTCTCAGCGCTTTCGGAGCAGGAGCGCGGCGAGCTTCGGAAGATCGCAGGGGAGATCGCGGCGCTCTTGGAAGACATCTTGAGGCTGGACGAGGAGGGCCGGCAGGCGTTGGGGAACCTGCGGGACCAAGCGCTTTCGCAGCTGAAGCATATCGGGAGTGGAAAGAAGGTGTTGGATGCATACAAGCAAAAGGACGGCGACGAGGGGGTGAGGTTCGTTGACGAAACGAGCTAAAGCGGCCGAACGAAAGCTGGAGCAGCCGAAGAAGGCGAGCGCTTCGGAGCTGGCGGATATATTCGCAGAGTTCAACCGGACGACAGAGCGGCTGAGGGCGTCACACGAGACGCTGAGGCGGAAGGTGACGGAGCTTTCCGCGGAGCTGGCGGAGAAGAACGAGGAGCTCAGACTTAAGAGCCGCCTTGCGGCGATCGGCGAGATGGCGGCGGCTGTGGCGCATGAAGTGCGAAATCCGCTGGGTGCGATCGAGCTTTATGCGAGCCTGCTGGAACGGGATCTCAGGGATTCTCCGCAGCAACTGGCTCTCGTGAGCAAGATGCTGGCGGGGGTGAAGAGCCTCGAGCACACGGTGCAAAACCTTCTGGCTTTCACGAGTCCACCGTCGCTGGAAAAGAAGCGCTGTGACGTGGCTGAACTGGTGGCGGAAGCGTTTGCCGTGGCCGTTCCCGAGCCGGGGAGGTCGCTGGGTTTTCGGATGGATTTTCAGCCGCGGCCGCTTCTCGCGGAGATGGACGCGGATCAGATGGAACGGGCTTTTGTGAACATTATCCAGAACGCAGTCCAGGCAATGCACGATGGGGGTACGCTTACAGTGGAGGGCCGGTTGGTCCGCGGGCGGCCGCCGACTGTATCGGTTAGCTTTGCCGATACAGGTCCGGGTATTCCCAGCGAGTTTGTCCCGAAGGTGTTCGTCCCGTTTTTCAGCAAGAAGGAAAACGGCCTGGGTCTGGGGCTTTCTCTGGCGCAGAGAGTAGTGGAAAACCATTACGGAAGAATTTCGGCGGATAACGTCTTGCCGCACGGGGCGCTGTTTACCATCGAGATACCGGCGGAATGAAGGAGTGAAAGCCTTGGCGAATGTGATGGTCGTCGAGGACGCCGAGCTTATGAGGGAATCGCTGGAGACGGCGCTTTCTCGGGTGAAGTACGAGGTCGCGGCGTTCGCCGCGGCGGAGCCGGCTCTGGCGGAATTGGAAAAGCTCGCCTTTGAGGTCATCGTTACAGACCTGAAGCTGCCCGGGCTCGATGGGATCGAGTTCTTGAGAAAGGTGATGCGGGACTATCCTGAGACGCAGGTGATAATCATAACGGCATACGGCACTGTGGAGACGGCGGTGGAGGCGATGAAGCTTGGGGCTTTTGATTACGTTCTCAAGCCGTTCCGCGCTGAAGAGATAGAAGTGGTGGTCTCGCGGGCGCTGAAGCAGCGGGACCTCGTGATGGAGAATGTGTATCTGAGGAGCCAGGTCTCTGAGGGAGAGGCGGAGCTGGTGGGAGATGGCGCGGCGATGAAGCGCCTCCATGAGGGGATCTTGAAGGTGGCCTCAGCTTCGTCCACGGTGCTTATTAGAGGTGAGACGGGGACGGGCAAGGAGCTGGTGGCGAGGGCGATCCACGCGGCTTCGCCGAGGGCTTCGAAACCATTTCTCACGGTAAACTGCGCCGCGCTTTCCGCAGGGCTCTTGGAAAGCGAGCTGTTCGGCCACGAGAAGGGGGCCTTCACAGGGGCGGATCGCGCCCGGCGCGGGCGGTTCGAACTGGCCGACGGCGGCACGCTGTTGCTTGATGAGGTGAGTGAAATACCGCCCAATCTTCAGGCGAAGCTGCTGAGAGTGCTGCAGGAGAAGGAATATGAGCGGGTCGGGTCGAGCCTGGCAAGAAAGGTTGACGTTCGTGTTGTAGCGACAACGAACCGGGATCTAGAGAAGGCGGTTCAGTCGGGGGAGTTTCGGCGAGACCTTTTCTACCGTTTGAACGTGGTCCCGCTTTACGTGCCCCCGCTGCGAGACAGGCTGGGGGACGTGCCGCTCCTTGTTGAGCATTTCATGAGGATATACGGAGTCGAGCAGGGACGACCCGTGCGTGATGTGTCTCGTGAAGCGATGGAGCTCCTGATGGGCTACTCGTGGCCGGGAAACGTGCGGGAGCTGGAGAACATCATCGAAAGAGCTTGCGTCCTGGGATTGACCGATACCATTTTGCCTGAGCACATCGCGGGCTGGCTGAAGAGGGAGCTCTCGGAGGACTCGCTCGATATCCATCTTGGGCTGACGCTGGAGGATGTGGAGAGGAGATACACGAAGGCGACGCTGGAGTCCCTGGGGGGACATCGGGCGCGAACCGCGAAGGCGCTGGGAATCGGGCTCAGGACCCTGGGGATGAAGATAAAGAGGTGGAATCTTGTGCCGTCGAAACACGCAAATATTGCGAAGTAGCCGCATTTTTTGCCGGGAGCGGCGGAGGCTTGCTGGATCGGGGCGATATGGCCTGGTCCGAACTCGTTGCAAGACTGAGAGTTACGACACGCGGCCCACAGCGATGCGCGGCGAAGGAATTGGTATTGTGTTTGCTCAACTAGAAGAGAGGAAGCTTATCAGCAGGGAGGCTATAGCGGCATGAAGGGCGGCTTTCTGGACGGCGGGTCTGTGCCGGTGCTGGAGAAGGCGATAGCCTTCACACAGCTTCGCCACCGTCAAATTGTGAACAATATCGCAAACGCCGATACGCCTTTCTACACGGCCAAAGACCTTCCCGTTGCCGAGTTCCAGAGCCTTCTGAAGGAAGCGATCCGCCGCCGAGAGTCGAGGCCGTTTTCCTCCTTCGAGCTTGGCTCTTCGACCGGCGTGAGCGTGAACCAGTTCGATGAGCTACTGGCGGAGCCGGTTGATTCGACTGGGACGGCCGCGCTTAGACACGACGAGAACAACGTTTCGATAGATATAGAAATGGCAAAGCTCTCTGCGAACGCGCTGCTGCACAACGGACTGGCTGAGCTCCTAAGGAAGAGATTCGAGATGTTGCAGAGGGCGATAAGCGAGCGGCTGACGTGAAAGGAGACGGTTAGATGCTGGGAAGCCTGGAAATAAGCGCGTCGGCGCTGGCGGCGCAGCGAATTCGGATGGACACGATCGCCAACAACCTTGCCAACATCAATACGACGCGCGATGCGAAGGGGCGGATAAGTCCCTACCGCCGGCGGGAGGTGGTTTTCGCCGTCGGGAGGAGTTCGGCGACGCGGTCTGGGATGGGTGTGCGCGTGGCGGCGATCAAGGAAGATGCGTCGGAGTTCCGGAAGGTCTACAACCCCGGGCACCCGGATGCCGACAGCGAGGGGTATGTGGCCATGCCGAACGTCAATCTGATCCAGGAAGTGGTTGACATGATCGAGGCCTCGCGGGCATACGAGGCTAACGTGACCGCAATGCAAGCTACGAAATCGTTGGTGCAGTCTTCATTCAGGATCCTCGTGTAGGGCAGGGAGGTAGAAACACATGGTTGAGAGCATATCGCCGATAGGCGGCCCCGAGGGCCAGGTTCCGATTAAGCCATCGGGCAAGCCAGACGCCGCCGGCGGACAGTCGTTCAAGGAGCTGCTGACTGATTCGATAAAGCGGGTCAATGAAATGCAGCTCGAAGCGGATCAGGCGATCAACCGGCTGGCTACGGGCGAGACGGAAAACATTGCTGAGGTTATGACGGCAGTGGAGAAAGCCGACCTTGCGTTCCGGCTTCTCATGCAGATCAGGAACAAGCTCGTCGAAGCATACGAGGAAATAAGGCAGATGCGGATCTGATCCCATAGGCCGGAGAGGGAGCAAAGGAGAAAATGGACCTACTCCGCCAGATACTGCAGCAGTTTGCAAACGTCTTCAAAGGGATGACGGCAAGCCAGCGGATGAGCATGGCGATGCTGGTGCTCACCGTCGTGGTAAGCTTGATTCTGCTTGTGGTGTGGGGTGGGGCGACTCAATACACCGCTCTGTTCAGGGGCCTCCCGACGGACCAGGCAAACCAGGTGATGTCAGAGCTGGAGCGGATGGGGGAGGATTACAGGTACCGTGCCGGAAATATTGAGGTGAGAGGTGACCGTTGGGAGGTAATCCTGGCGCGGCTTACCGAGGCGCAGGCACTGCCGGAGGTGGACGATCCGTTCGCTTGGGTTTACGAGGACAAGCTGGCTGAGACGAAGGGCCGGCGGGACCTCAAGTACATAACGGCGCTGCAGAGCAAGCTGCAGCAGATGATAAATTACCTGGAACCCGTGCGCTCCTCGGCAGTGGTTATTACGCGTGCGGAAGAAACGCCGTTCGTCCTGGAGCGAGAGGAGAAGGCGAAGGCGTCGGTGGTGGTCTGGCTGGCGCCCGGAGTGAATATGCTTCCCGGGGGCGTGGTGCGGTCAATATGCCGCCTGGTGGCTGGAAGCTTCAAAGGGCTGACGCCCGAAAACGTCTCGGTGGTTGACCACAATGGAATCCTCTACCGACTGCCAAGCGAGGAGGAAGGGATATTGCTTGCTGGCGACCAACTGGAGATGAAGAAGCGCGTTGAGGCGGAATATGTGAGGAAGGTTGAGGAGATATTGGAATTCCTCAACCGCCCGGGCAGTCTGGCGGTGACGGCCGTGGTGGACGTGACACTGGACTTCGATCAGATAGAGAAGGAAACGCGGGACGTGGATCCCGACAGCGTGGTGACCGTGCACGAGGTTACGAGGGATCTGACCAAGGAAACCGAGGGGGAGGAAGGCGCACCGCCGGGTGTGGGAGCGAACGTGCAAATGGAGATCGGAAAGACCGCTGGCGGCGGCACTTCCTCACATACGGAGGAGGAGCGCGAGGTCACACGGGAGTTCAGCCAGACGGTGTCGCGGATCCGCCAGATACCGGGGGGAATAAAGGATGTCTCGGTGGCAGTCGTAATTCCGAGCGTGGTTGACGAGGGTGGATCTGCTTCTGGCTCCGCTCCGGGGGAGGAGGAGATTGAAAGTTATCGCCAGCTGGTGATGAAGGCGACTAATATCGTGGACCCTGGGAAGGTGCGGGTGAGCGTGGTGCCGGGCCGCATCGCCGCGATGCCCACTCCCACTCCTGTGCCGTTGAAGGCGAGGATAGTTGCAGCTCTCAGCCGACAAGCGTCTGAGTGGGCGAGGTATGCGGGGCTGCTGATTCTAATGCTGATTGCGATACTGATGCTGCGTTCGATCCTGAAAAGGGGAATGGCGCGGGCGGAGGCGGCTGCGATGCCTGAGCGTGTGGCGGAAGCAGCTCCGCCTGAGGAGCTGCCCGAAGCCGAACGGATAAGAGCGGAGACGATGGAAATTGTTCGCGAGAGCCCGGACAGGGCGGCTGATCTCATAAAAAGATGGCTTATGGAGTAGAGCTATGCCGGACCGTAGGGCGCAGGAGATGGCTGGCTTAAGAAAAGCGGCGATACTTCTCGTGTCGCTGGGAGACGAACTCGCCTCGAGCGTGATGTCGCGGTTGGACAACGAGACGATAGAGGTGATATCGACCGAAATAGCAAGGGTTGAGGTCCTCGAGGATCAAGAGCGCGATTCGGTGATCAGGGAGTTCTACCATCTTGCGTTGGCGCGGAAGTATTACGAGACGGGGGGCATAGAGTATGCGCGACAGGTTCTGCTAAAGAGCCTCCCCTCGGAGGAGGCGGATGAGATAATCCGGTCGGTCGAGCAGACGATCCGCATGACGCCGTTCAGCTTCCTTCGGAAGACCGAGGCGGGCAACATTCTAACGTTCATCCAGGACGAGCATCCGCAGACTATTGCATTGATAATGGCTCACTTGAGGTCTCAACAGGGGGCGGAGGTGCTCTCGGGGCTTCCGGCGGGTAAGCAAGTGGAGGTGATAAAACGACTTGCTCATATGGAAGATACGAGCCCCGATGTGGTCCGCGAGGTGGAAGCCGGGTTGGAGGGGAAGCTATCGGCACTGGTGGGCCAGAAGCTCGAGAGGGCAGGGGGCGTGGAGACGGCCGCAGAGGTTCTCAACTTCGCGGACAGGGCGACGGAGAAGGGCATACTGGAGGCAATAGAGCAGGATGATCCTGAACTGGTGGAAGAGATCAGGAGACTGATGTTCGTGTTCGAAGACATTCTTCTGGTGGATGACCGAGGCGTCCAGAAGGTGCTTCAGGAAGTGGGTCACGAAGATTTGGCACTGGCGCTCAAGAGCGCGACGGATGAGGTGAAAGACAAGATATTCCGCAACCTGTCCGAGCGAGCGCGATTGGTGGTTCAGGAGGACATGGAATACATGGGGCCGGTGAGATTGAGCGAGGTGGAAGCGGCGCAGCAGAAGATAGTGGATGCAGTCCGCCGCTTGGAGGAGACGGGTGAGATCATCATCCAGGGCCGGGGCGGTGAGGAGGAGATAATTGTCTAAGATTATTCGTTCAGCCAAAGAGAAGTCGGCATCGGAGGGATCCCCCTATTCACTGCAGGACATAGAGGCTGAGGGGCGGGCGATCATCCGGGAGGCGCGTGCAAAGGCGAATTCAATCATCGAAGAGGCCAGCCAAAAGGCTCGGGAAGTGAGCGAAAGCCTGGTGCGGGAGGCCGAAGAGGCGGCGAAAAAGCGGGGGTTCGAGGCGGGCATGGAGGAGGGAAAGAGAGAGGCTTACTCGAAGGCGGCGGATGAGCTGCAGGTGGATATTAAGAACCTGGGCGCGCTCGTTCGTTCCTTCTCCGGCGCTGTCGAGGACGGGCGGAGGAGGCTGGCGAAGGCTGGGGAGCGGGACCTCGTAACGCTTGCTTTGGCGATCGCGAGGAAGATTGTGGAGCGCGAGGTTGTGCTGGCCCCGGAGAGCGCTTCGCAAATAGCGGAGCGGGCGGTGGCTCTTTTGAGCCAGAGAGATGCGGTGGAGCTGCTCGTTAATCCGAAGGACGCTGAAACAATCGAGTCCTATGTTCCTGAATTGAAGAGGGCCTTTTCCGATCTGGAGAACTTGCGCGTGACGCCGGACGAGAGCATCTCGCGCGGGGGATGCATCGCTCGAACCAGCGTGGGTTCGGTTGATGCCTCTATCGAATCCCAGATCGATCAGATAGCGAGGGAGCTTTTCGAGGAGGTCCGATGACCGGTCGGGATGAAACTGCGCTGACCAAGCACATCAGCAAGTTGGAGAGTATAGTCCCGGCAAAGATAGCGGGCCGGGTAGAGCGTGTCGTTGGTCTGACGGCCGAGTGCGTGGGCATGTCGGTGCCGGTGGGGAGCCTGTGTGAGATGCAGAGCAGGGAGACGGGGGAATCCGTGCTCGGGGAGGTGGTGGGGTTTGCGGATCGGCGGTGTTTTCTTATGCCGCACACGGACGTGAGGGGATTGGCGCTGGGAGATAAGGTGTGCTGCTTGTCGCGAGCGCAGACGGTTCCGGTAGGCGAGGAGCTCTTGGGGAGGGTGATAGACGGCCAGTCGCGGCCGATAGACGGCAAGGGGAGGTTGCTTGCGATGGAGAAGTGGCCGCTTTACGAGGCCGCGCCCCGTCCGATGAGCCGCCAGCGGATAACCGAGTCCATAGCTACGGGAATTCGATCCATCGATGCGCTTTTCACCTGTGGCAAGGGGCAGAGGCTGGGGCTTTTCTCCGGGTCGGGAGTGGGTAAGAGCACGCTGCTCGGGATGATCGCGCGGAATACCACCGCGGAGGTAAACGTGATCGCCCTCGTAGGCGAGCGCGGCCGCGAGGTGCGTGACTTCATCGAGAAGGATCTGGGTGAGGAGGGGTTGAGGAGGTCGGTGGTCGTGGTGGCGACTTCGGATGAATCGCCGCTGATCCGGGTTCGAGCCGCGTTCGTCGCGACAGCTATTGCCGAGTATTTCAGAAACCTCGGGCGGGACGTCATGTTGATGATGGATTCTGTGACGCGGCTTGCGGTCGCCCAGCGCCAAATCGGGCTTTCCATCGGCGAGCCGCCCGCAACCAAGGGGTACACACCCTCCGTTTACTTGCTGCTGCCTCAATTGCTCGAACGCTCCGGCCAGAGCGCACGGGGGACGATCACGGCTTTCTATACCGTGCTCGTCGAGGCCGACGATATAAATGAACCGGTTGCCGATACGGTGCGCAGCATACTGGACGGTCATGTGTGGCTTTCGAGAGATCTCGCAGCGCGCGGCCAGTATCCGTCGGTTGATCCGCTTCAAAGCATAAGCAGGTTGATGATTGATGTAGTGGCCCCGGAGCATCTTTACGCGGCGCATAGGGTGAGGAGCATTGTTGCGGCCTACACTCAGGCGGAAGATCTCATAAACATCGGGGCCTACGTGAAGGGTAGCAACCCGCGGATAGACGAGGCCGTGGAGATGATAGAGAGGATATGGGACTACCTCCGGCAGGACATCTCGGAGAAGGCGTCGTACGAGGAAACGGTTTCGCGGTTGCTGGAGCTTGTTCCCGGTCCGCACGGCGACGAGGGCACGGAGGAAGGTGCGGCAGGTGAGAGGGGGGCTGAATGAAGCGCTTCGCGTTCAAACTGGATAGAGTCCTCAACTATCGCGTGGCCTTGGAGGAGGAGAAAAAGAGACACTTGGCCGACGCGCAGCGCGCAGTGGTGACACAGGAAGAACATATAAGGATTATCGAATCGGAGATTGGCAGACAGATGTCGGAGCTTCGAGCCAGATCTCTGGCGAGTGTGGATGTAGGGGATCTGGTGGTGAGGCGGAGGTACGTAAGTTACCTCCGGTCTGCGCTTTCTTCGGCCTATGAGGCCTTGGAGCTTTTGAAGGGGCAGCTTGAGGCGCGCAGGGAGGAGCTGGTGGCAGCTTCGAAGGACCGGAAGGTGCTGGAGCGGGTTCGCGAGAGGCGATTCGGCGAATACCTGTATGAACAAGACCGCGAGGAGCAAAAGTTCATTGACGAGATCGGGACGTTCAGACGATGAGGAAGCTTATAGATTCTCTGATAGTGGCGGGCGCGATCGGGTTTGGGACTATCGTCGCGCTCGTACTGGTTTTCCTGGTGGCTGGTGTAATCGACAAGCCGAAGGTGGTGGCGATCGGGGATATCCTAGCGGGGCGAAGGCCGGCGGTAACGCCGACGCCGTCGCCATCAGCGACGCCGCTGCCGCTGCCGCCGGCGAGCCAACTGAGGTCGGCAAAGATCCTCGCCGACGCGCGTGCCGCGCAGGAGGAACAGTTCACGCGGCGGCGGGAGGAACTGGATAACCTCGAACAGCGACTCGAAACGCTCGCAGTCGAGCTGGAGAACCGGCGGAAGGAAGTTGAAGCCAGGGAGAAAAAGCTCACGGAGACGATAGCAAGTTTTCTCGCCGAGCAGACGGCCGAAGCGGAAGCGCGCCAGAAAGCGGGATTTAAGGACAGTCTCAAGGTTTTCGAGGCGATGCGTCCGGAGGAGGCGGGGAAGCTGCTGTCGGCGTTCGATGACGAAGAGGTGGTTATGTATCTGAAGGCTTTCGAGCCGCGGTTTGCGGCGAGGGTGTTGAGCTCGATAGCGAAGTCCGCTCCCGAAGGTGAGGTGCGGGCGGCGAGTCTGCAAATGCTGCTCAGCCTCGGTGGCGTCACACCCCAAGCCCTGCCGGAGTTGGGCAAGGTTGGGGGTGAGTCATGAGGCTGTCGGCTTGAATGAGACCCTAGCAACAGAAAGGAGGTGAGAGAATGGAAATTGCGGTAAACATGGCTCCAGTCGGCCCACCAGACACAGGGCAGGCGGTATCCGCACCTGAGGATACGAACCAGGAGCCGTTTGGAGAACTCCTGCAGATTGTGCTGGCGGCGCTCCTGCCTGCCGATGTGCAAGCTCCGCCGGTGTCCCAGGGCGAAGTTGCGACTCTGAGTGGAGTTGTGAGCCAGACCCAGGTGATGGCGGAGGGGCAAGCAGAAGGAACCGAAAGCGGCGTAGCGACTCCCGCCGGATCTCCGGCTGAGGTCGTGCTGGTGTCAAGTGAGGCGGGCGTGCCTACACCCGAGCTACTCCGTCAGGACGGATCGGTGGCGGAGTTGCAGCAGGTCGGTTCCGGGGAGGCGCAGGATACAGGGCCGTTTCTTACCCCTGAGCCTGCGATCGGGGCGCATAATCCGGAGAGCGCCTCGGGTGTTCCAGGGGAATCCGCGGCAGCTACTTCGGAATCGGGAGACGCACGAGAGGCGGCGACCCTGAACGCGGAGCTGACCCGGTCGGCGCCGACGGAGCAGGCCGCTTCGACGGAAGTCCCCCGTGGCCGCGACGGCGAACTGCACGTGCAGATTGAATTCGCCCGCGGCGAGGCCTTTCCAGAGGCAGACCAACGGGGTGCGCCAGCCGAGGCTTCCGCCGGACGAGGGCTCCGGGTTCCCGGTGTGGATTCCCGGGTTGAGGAGTTCCTGGTGAAGCTTGAGTTGCCAAGGCAAGTTCCGGGGGAAAGCAGCCGCGGAGCCGGACCTGAGGTGTTCCGGATGCCGGAGGTACGCGTTGCAGAGGCTGCCTGGGTTGCGGAGGCTCGATCGGTCGAACTACGCGGTGCAGAGGCGGCGAGACTGCAGGGAAATCCCGACCCGGCGCCGTCCCTGGTTTGGCAGGCGATGACGGCGGTGAGGCTTGCTCTGCACAACCCGCGGCACGCGGCGCGAATGCTGCTCCGGCCACCTCACCTCGGCCAGTTGCGCGTGGAGATCACCACAGAGGAAGGCCGAGTGAACGCGGTCTTCAGGGTTGGCACCGAGAGCGCGCGCCAGGGACTTCTTCAGGGGATGGAGCATCTGAAGGCGTCCATGGAGGAGCAGGGAGTGCGCGTTGGGACGATTGTGGTCTCCCTCAATGCTGGTGCGGGGGGGTTCGGGCACGGGTTCGGCGCGGGAGGTGAACCAGGCGGCGAGATGATGCTGCCCCCGTCTAAGCCGGAGGAGCCGGAAGCGGTTCTGGAGGAAGCGGCGTTAGTTGCGGCCCCGTCCGGGCTGCTCGATGTGATTGTGTAGGAAGGAGGATTGAATTGAGCCAAGTTGCAGCGCTGGGACTCACCGCTAGCCCGGGCATTCCGCAGGCAGGCGGCATGGCGTTCTCCAGCGACGAGTTCCTGAAGATCCTGATAGTTGAGCTGCAGAATCAGGACCCTCTGGACCCGATGGAGAATGGCGAGTTCCTTGCGCAGATCGTGCAAATGAGATCGCTGGAAATGACCAGCAAGCTTTCCGAGGGGTTCTCAGAGTTGCTGTTCCAGCAGGAGATAGGTTCTGCGGGGGCTCTGATCGGGAAGCTCGTGAGCGGATTCGCCGACAGCGGCGTGCTCGTTCAAGGTAAAGTCACCGGCGTTCTGATTGCGGATGGCCAGGTGAGGCTTGTGGTCAACGGCCAACCGATGGCACTTGCAAACGTCATGGAGATAGGAGAGGGGTAGGAAATGGTTCAGCGTGTAGGCCAGCTCAGCGCCGGCACCAGGCTGGAAGGGCGAAGCGTCCGCCACGCTCAGCGGCAACAGTTCAAGCGAGTCTTCGAAAGGGAGCTGGGGAAGCTGAAGTTCTCGGCCCATGCGCAGATGCGTATCGAGTCGAGGGAGATAAGGCTTTCCGCCAGTGACCTGCAGAGGTTGGAGAAGGCCACATCGCTTGCCGCCGCGAAGGGCGCGCGCGAGGCTTTGTTCCTTCTGGATGAACTTGGCTTCGTCGTCAGCGTTGAGAATCGGACGGTTATCACCGCGCTTGACCGTTCTCAGATGCAGGGCAACGTGTTCACGAACATAGATAGTGCCGTGATAGTTTAGGCAGGGCCGGACCTCTCATGAGGAGGCCCTTGGCTGCCGAACGACTGAAGCGGCCAAAGGAGGAACGAAATGGCTGTAACTAGGGCCCTTTACTCCAGTATATCGGGCCTGACTAATCATCAGGCCATGCTGGATGTAATCGGCGATAACATAGCAAACCTCAACACGCCGGGTTACAAGGACGGGCGAGTGGTTTTCAGGACGCTTTTCGCCCAGCTCCTGGCGAGCGGCTCGTCGCCTACAGGGACGACCGGCGGCGTGAACCCGCAGCAGGTCGGCCTGGGTGTAAGCATCGCGAGCATCAACCGTGATTTCTCGCAGGGCGTGATCCAGACAACAGGGGTCAGCAGCGACCTTGCCGTTGAGGGCAAAGGTTTCTTCGTGGTGGTCGATCCGAACGGACAGCCGCTGTACACGAGGGAAGGCGCCTTTACGGTGGACCCGCGCACGTCTTATCTGGTCAACGCCAACGGGTTCTTCGTGCAGGGATATCAGACTGACACCGACTTCAACGTGACGGCTAACATGGGAGAGCTGAGGATCCCCCTGGGCGAACTATCCATCGCGCAGGAGACCGAGGACATCATCATGGCGGGTAACCTCGATGGCGGTGGTGAGGTCACGACTACGGGGAGCGTTCTGCTGTCTGGCGCGCTTTACAGCGGCGCTGTCCCGGCGGCTGAGGGAGATCTGCTCAGCACGGTATCCGACACGGCAGGCGGAACTCCGCTTTTCAACGCCGGGGATACTGTGACCCTGTCCGGGCGCAAAGGCGGGCGCAACCTCGCGGACGCAACGTTCTCCGTCACGGCGGCCAGCACCGTCGCCGACCTCATCAACTTTGTCGAGGACTCGGTGGGGATAAACACGTCGGCCGGGGTGAAGCTGGCCGCGGTTGACCTGGACAACGATGGCAATCCGGACCCGCTGGTTGACACTGATGGGGACGGCGTGGTCGATGCGCCGGGGGATGTGGACGCCGATCCTGACCTGGATGGCGTCTTCGTTGACAGCCTGGGTCAAATAGTGATTGACGGGAACTTCGGCGAGCGGAACGGACTGAGCAGTGTGCAGCTTCTTTCCTCCGGCGCGCCTACGCTGCCGGTGGCATTTACCGAGTCGGTGGAGGCAACCGGCGAGAGCGTGACCACTTCCTTTGTGGTCTACGATTCTCTCGGCACTTCCCACACTGTGGATATAACCATGGTGCTCGAGGAGGTGACGCCGACGGAGACCACCTGGCGATGGTACGCTGACTGCGGCGACAACGCGATGGGGGGCTTGAGCTGCGGCACGGGCTTGGTCAAGTTCGACACGCTGGGCCAGTTCACCAGCGACGACGGGGCGCAGATTGTCATAAATCTGACGCAGGCTCAGTCGCCGATGGTGGTCACACCGGATTTCGCCGCTATGACGCAGCTGGCTTCGGAGCGGTCGGAGCTGGCGATGGTGTCTCAGGACGGGGCGCCGTTCGGGACGCTCGTATCGTTCTCCGTGGACGAGTCAGGGGTGATCGCAGGGGCATTCTCGAATGGGTTGACGCGGACCCTTGGGCAGGCGGTACTGGCCACGTTCCGGAATCCGAATGGCCTGCTGCTGGAGGGTTCCAACATGTTCCGTTCCGGGCCGAATTCAGGGCTTCCGAGCATGGGAGCCCCGGCCACGGGTAGTCGCGGCCGCGTGAGGGGTGGAGCGCTGGAACAGTCTACTACAGACTTTGCGGAGCAATTTACGGAACTTATTACGGCACAGACCGGCTTCCGCGCCAACGCCAGGCTCCTCAGCGCCACGGACCGACTTGTTGGTGAGCTGATGGACCTGATCAGGTAGTGAACAACTATGGTGAGCTGGGCGGGGGGCTTTCGAGCCCCTCCGCCCAGCCGGCGTTCCGCGAATGTGGAGCGGACAAGCGATGATAAGGCTTACGAGGCTGAATGGGCGGGAGTTCATAGTAAACGCCCAGCTCATCCAGTTCGTAGAGGAGACGCCGGACACGGTCATAACGCTGATGAGCCGTGAGAAGGTTGTTGTCAAAGAGACAGCAGATGAGGTCATCCGCAGAGTAATTGAATACGGCCGGAGCCTGAGGGCGTTTCCGACGTTCTAGAGTGGGGCAGCTTCGACGCGTTAGAAGGAGTGGAGGACTGACTGGATGGACATAGCGACACTTGCGGGCGCAATGGCAGGCATTAGCGTGGTTATCGTCTCGATAATTATGGCTGGCGAGTCCCTTCGGACATTTTTCAATCCACCTTCGCTGATGATCGTTTTCGGGGGGACGTTTGCCGCGGTGCTTGTGAGCTTCCCGCTTGCAAAGGTGCTCTCGGTTATGACCGTGGTGAAGAATGCGTTTCTGACGAAAGTTGGGGCGCCAATAGCCATGATCCGTGACCTGGTCCGCTACGCCGAGGTAGCGAGGCGCGACGGCATTTTGGCTCTGGAGGGGTTGACGGCGGAGATGAGGGATGAGTTCCTTGTCACGGGCATCCAGATGGCCGTTGACGGAACGGATCCAGAGCTAATCGAGGAAATCCTTTCCACTGAGCTGGAATCGGTCGCCGACCGGCACAGAGCCGGAAAGCAGATATTTGACGCTCTGGGAAAGTACAGCCCGGCGTTCGGGATGATAGGGACGCTAATCGGTTTGATTATCATGCTGCAGCATATGGAGGACCCGTCGAGGATCGGTCCGGGCATGGCTGTGGCGCTGATAACGACCCTTTACGGCGCACTCGCGGCCAATCTCATCTTTATGCCTATAGCAGACAAGCTTGCGCTCCGAAGCCGCGAGGAGCGGCTCACGAAGGAGATAATCATCAGGGGCGTTATGTCGATCCAGTCAGGTGATAATCCCAGGATCGTTGAACAGAAGCTTCTTACCTTCCTCCCGGCGAAGATGCGCGTGGCGGGAGAACGGCCGGGGAGAATGTAGACTTTGGCCAGGAGAAGACGACGAGAAGAAGAGCCCCCCCCGGCGGGGGCACCGGCGTGGATGGTGACCTACGGGGACATGATGACGCTGCTGATGACGTTCTTTGTGCTCATCGTGTCTTTCTCGGAGATAAAGGTGGAGAGGGTGATGGAGGCGCTGGCGTCTTTCCGCGCGTACCTCGGTGGCAGGTTTGAAGAGATGGTTGCGCCGCCGGGGGACTTGCCGAGCACGCGGCCGGAGATCCTGCCTAGGCCGAGCGAGGGGGGGGAGAAGGTGGCTTCGGTCGAAAGTTTCGAGAGCATTCGCGGCCCCAACGTAAGGGTCGAGTCAATCAGCGAGGGGATAAGGATAACGATCGGAGGGAAGATTCTTTTTGACGAAGGAAGCGCGGAACTGAAACCTGGTGCCGAGGAGAAGCTGGTTCAGGTGGCGGCCATAGTAAAGGGCTACAGGAACAAGATAAACATCACCGGGCATGCATCTACTTTCCCGCTGCCGGCCGATTCGTCTTATCCGGACCATATGGGGCTTTCACTTGCGCGGGCTCGGGCGGTGGAGAATTTTATGACTGAGCGCGGGGGGATCAGAAAGGAGAGGATCCGTGTTATGGGGGCTTCAACGTACGAGAACACAGCATCGAATCTTCACCCTGAAGGACGTTCGCAGAATAACAGGGTAGAGCTAATGCTCACGACCGAATTCATCGGAACGGGAGGTTGATGATGGCGGAAGAAGCGGCTGCACGGCGTGATCGCGCAAGGGAGCCCGCTGAGGAAAGAGCGGCTCCGAGTGGGAAAGAACCAATTTTTAGTCGCATCAGTCTGCTTGTGTTGATTGTGGTGGTCGTTCTTGAGGCGGCCCTCCTTTCGGGTGTGTATGTCTTGATCTTCCGAAGGCCAAAGGCGCCCGCTGTAGGGGGAAGCTCCGAGTCTTCGACCGGGCAGGAGAGCGCCAGAATAGTGACCGCCAGCCTGGGAGATTTCCTGGTCAGTGTTCCTTTCGGGCCGACCGGGAAGGAGCATAAGTACCTGATGTTCCGAATGTCAGTTCGAGTTGCGGACGGAGGAGCAGAGGGTACAGCTGCCGTGGTCAAGGAGATCAGTGAAGAGGTGCAGGATATTTTACGCGATCAGGTTCTCAGCATTTTAGGTCAGAAGGAGTACATAGAGCTTCAGAACCCGGATAGCAGGCCTCGTATCAAGGAGGAGCTCAAGACAGTGCTTAATCAGAGGTATTACGAGCTGAAGGGGAGGAAGAACCTGATAACGGACGTCTACTTCCCCGAATGGGACATCAGGTAGGAGGAGTAAAGAAGATGCCGGATGAGGAGGCAGAAGTAACGAAAGAGCCGGGAGCTGAGCCAAGCGAAGCGGAACCGGCAGAGGCGGCCGAGAAAGGCGCAGAGCCGCCCGCAGAGGCCGAAGCCAAGCCAGCCGAGTTTCCGGCCTTCAACGAGGAAGCAAAGGCGGTCGATTCGGCCAATCTCGACATGCTCATGGACGTGTCGTTGAAGCTGAAGGTGGAGCTCGGTCGGACAAAGATGCTCGTCGAGGACATCCTGAAAATTGCCGAGGGATCGGTGATCGAGCTGGAGAAACTTGCCGGAGATCCTGTGGATATTCTGGTGAACGACCAACCTGTAGCCAAAGGTGAAGTGCTCGTGGCGGACGACAATTTCTGCATCCGGATAACGGAGATCCTTAGTCCCAAAGAGCGGCTTATGAGGGCTGAACAATGAGGCCGATTCTCTTTTGGATGCTCCTTCCGGTGCTGCTGGGAGTGGTTTGGGTTGGCGAGCCCGCACAGGGCCAGGAGGCGCGGACCGCGGTCGAGATGGCGGAGGCACAGCCAATTGACCTTACGGGGCCGGATGACACCGGTTCGCTGCCCAGCGCCTACGAACTGAGCTGGAAGCCCGTGGTTCGCATGTTCGCGTGGCTGGCTTTCCTGGTGGTAATCATATTTGCGCTGCTCCACGTCCTCCGGAGAATACTTCCTCAGGCACGGCTCGCATCTAACTCGACGAGGGTCGTCAAAGTGCTGGCGCGAAGCCAGCTTACGCCTAAGCAGGCGATATATATTGTCCAGGTAGGCAAGACCCTGATGCTGCTGGGCGTTACGGCGGAGAGGATTACGAACCTGGGGAAAATAACGGAGGAAGAAGAGATCGAGATGATTATGGAGCAGGTAGGCGCGCAGGCGGCGGAAGCCGACTTCCGGAAGGCGTTCGCCGAAGCGCGTGGGGGTTATGGCTACGAAGGGACTATGGGGCGTGTTTTAGGGAGGGCAAAAGGGGAGCTGGACAGGCTGGTAGGCAAAGTGGCTGCCTGGAAAGCGGGGAGGAGCCCCGAGAGCTGATAGGTTAGACGGAGACGTAACGGAGAGGGACCGTTGACAAAGAGAGGTCGTGCATACGCGAAGCGGCTGCTGGTCGTCTTGGCCGCAGCAGTGCTGCTTTCGTTTGTCGGCGAGGCGCACGCGCAGCTGACAGTGCCGAAGATTCCCTTCGTGGACCCTGCGGGAAACCCGCGCGAGGTCTCCGTCACCCTGCAGGTTCTCTTCCTGCTGACGATTCTGTCGCTCGCCCCCTCGATACTGATAATGATGACCGCCTTTACGCGCATCATTGTGGTGCTGTCGCTCCTCAGGCAGGCGCTTGCGACGCAGCAGCTTCCTCCGAACCAGGTGCTCGTGGGGCTGGCGCTTTTCCTTACGTTCCTGGTAATGGGTCCGGTTTGGAATGAGGTAAACGACGTCGCGATAAGGCCGTACCTCGATCAGCAGATCAGCCCGGAGGAGGCGTTCCAGCGGGCGATGGTGCCGATACGCGGCTTCATGTTCCGCCAGACCCGCAAGGCTGACCTCAGGCTGTTCATAGACATGTCGAAACTGGAGACCCCTGAGACGCGCGGAGACGTTCCGACAACCGTGCTCATCCCCGCCTTCATAACGAGCGAGCTTCGCAGGGCTTTCCTGATAGGTTTCTACGTCTACCTTCCGTTTCTGATCATAGACATGGTCGTTGCGTCGATTCTGATATCAATGGGCATGCTGATGCTGCCGCCGATACTGATATCGCTGCCGTTCAAGATCCTATTGTTTGTGCTCGTTGACGGGTGGCGGATGTTAGCGGGGGCGCTTGTGCAGGGGTTCATGTGAAGGCTGGAGGAGCCATGAGAAATGGATGAAGTTCAGGTTGCGATAGACATCGCGCGTGCGGCGCTTGTTACTACGCTCCTTGTGGCGGCTCCGCCGCTTGTGACCGGGCTGCTTGTAGGGCTTGTGATAAGCATTCTGCAGGCGGCGACTCAGGTACAGGAGCAGACGCTTACGTTCATTCCGAAAATCATCGCGATGCTCGTTTCGATGTTCATATTCTTGCCGTGGTTGGTGATGTTGATGATGGAGTTTACGGGGAAGATTCTGGGGAGTCTTCCCGGGGTGACGGGCTAGGATATAAGATGACGGTTGCGGTAAACGAGTTCATTCTGTTTACGCTGGTGCTGGTCCGAGTGACGGGGATCATGCTGTTCGCGCCGCTTTTCGGCAGCTCGAACATCCCGCCGCAGGTTAAGATTGGGCTTTCGGTGTTGCTTTCATTCGTTGTTTTTCCCATGTTGAGTGTCGCTTCATTTAGCGTGCCGACGACCTTGGCCTCTTACTTGCTGGCGGCGCTGGGCGAATTGGCCGTGGGTGTGGTAATCGGGTTTGCCAGTTCACTGATTTTCACCGGCTTTCAGATGGCGGGACATTATGTCGGTCAGCAGATGGGAACGGCCCTGGCGAACGTTCTGAACCCTCAGTTGGGAGATACGGTATCGGTGGTGGGGGAGTTCTACTTCTTCTTCGCGCTCATCATATTCATCCTGATGAACGGGCATCACTTTTTGCTCTCGGCGCTGGTTTCCAGCTTCGGCATGGTTCCTGTAGCTGGGGTTCAGTTCCCGCCCGCAGTGCCCGCAAAGCTCTCGGCCATGTTTGGTGATATCTTCTCAATCGGATTGAGGATAGCGGCTCCGGCGGTGGTGGCGCTTTTCCTATCCTCGGTGGCTTTGGGGTTTGTGGCGCGGACGGTTCCCCAGATGAACCTCCTGATAATTGGATTTCCGCTGCGTATCGGACTGGGGCTTGCGTTGGTGATCGTGTCGCTGCCGTTGATGGCCGGCGTATGCCGGAACCTTTTCGAGGATTTGGAAAGAAGCATCTACACCCTGATTTACTTCATGAGAGGTTAGAGAGGCAATGCCAGAGGAAACTGTAGGAGAAAGAACGGAAGAGGCAACGCCGAGGCGGCGCGAAGAGGCGCGCGAGCGGGGCCACGTGGCGCGCAGCGTGGATCTGTCCGCATCGGTCGTGCTTCTCGGAGGGTTGCTTCTCCTCTACTTCCTGACCCCGAAATTGATTTCCGATCTGTCGCGCTTGATGGGTGTGCTTTTCGAGAACTGTACTGCGGCCGAGCTCAGCGCTGAAGAGCTTCCAGCGTACCTTCGGCTGGGCGTTTCGATGCTTTCGCGGAGCCTGATTCCATATGTTCTGGCGCTTGCGTGTATAGCCCTCTCGGTGAACTTTCTTCAGACTGGTTTTGTCTTCTCGGCTTATCCTCTGCGATTGGACCTGGAGAAGCTGAACCCTATTTCGGGAATTCGGCGGATGGTGTCGCTGAGGGGAGGTGTGAGGGCTGTTATAAGCATTATGAAGGTGGTGGTCTTGGGTGCGGTTGCCTATGTCAGTTTCCGCTCGGAGATTCGGAGGCTCCCTTCGCTGCTGGAGATGGAGATATGGGATGTGTTGAGATACGGGATTCGCGCGTCATTTTTCATGGGTGCCCGTTTGGCGCTGGCGCTGCTGATCCTCGGGTTACTGGATTACATGTACCAGCGATGGCAGTACGAGCAAGACATCCGGATGACGCGACAGGAGGTGCGGGACGAGCTGAAGAGGATGGAGGGGGATCCGCTGATGCGGGAGCGCCGCCGCGCGGTCCAGCGTCAGCTCGCTCTACAGCGCATGATGCACCGCGTGCCGGAGGCAGACGTGGTTATAACCAACCCGACACGGATAGCCGTGGCGATACTGTACATGGCGGAGAGGATGAACGCGCCAAGGGTTGTGGCGAAAGGAGCCGGGCACGTGGCAGAGCGCATCATGGGGATTGCCAAACGACATCGGGTCCCGATCGTCGAGAACAGGATGGTGGCGCAGACGCTGTATCGAAACGTGGATGTAGGCCGCGAGATCCCGCCGGAGGTTTATGTGGCGGTTGCTGAAATACTTGCGTACGTCTACCAGCTAGAGCAGAGCAAACAAGCGGTAAGCGTGTAAGGAGAATGCCAATATGCCGGTTGCGGTGGCCACAAGACGAGCGGCGGCTGTAAGTCTTGTGACAAGATATCGCGGGCTGATTATGGCCATTGCGATAGCGGCGCTGCCTATCGTCATCATTCGCCCCCTGCCGACGCCGCTGATGGACTTACTGCTGACGGTGAACATAACTCTGGCGG
>CAZUUK010000049.1:0-22391 GCA_964622675.1 uncultured Planctomycetota bacterium
TAGAGCGCCTGCCTTACAAGCAGGAAGTCAGTGGTTCGAATCCACTATCGCCCACAGATATAAGTTTTTACACAGTAGTTACTTACGGCGATAGATCGGCTGCGATTCAGACGTGTCTTATCTCCTTGTAGACAAGGGTCCCAGACCATTTTCGCACTGCTTCCAGAGCGTTTAGATAAGGTGCGGCTGAAAGTCTGGGGCACTAAATCACGCATGGATTGAGTGGGAACTTTGGAGTGAAATCCCTGTTGAGTTTCTCTCTCTAGTTGTGCCAGATGTAAAGGTCTGCCCATGGGTTCGGTTACGGCGTGAGATCTTTTTGTCCTCCATTGGAAGTTCCAGACAATTTTTCCGGTAACTTCAAGCACAGCAACAAGGGCGGGGGTGGGGGAGAAGGCCAGATCCTGCTTGAAATAGAGACGCGTGCTTGGGACAATTATCGACGCATGTCTAATCAGCGCAAGTCCGGCGGAGTTTTTGAGAGGGACACGCACTTGAAGCTAAAAGGAGGTTGCCGCCAAAATGTCGGAACCCATCCATGAGGATTTTTGGCAAGGGAGTTAGTAAGGAGCAATTCTATGAAGACTCGATGGGCAACTCTGGCAGCAGGTGTTCTGTGGTGCGGTCTATTGGTGTCGATACGTTGTGCGGAAGGAGAAGAGGTAGGCAGAACCGTACTTCAAGATCGCGCTTCACTGAACGTAATAGGGTCGCCGAGGAATACGGCGCTAGACGCCGAGAGGAAAGGGACCATCTCGGTCGAGGGACTGATCGAAGACTTCGAGGTTAATCCGAAGGGGATAAAGGCGCTGCGGCGGGACATTTTCAAGAGCGGCTATTTCAGCGCGTTCGATGTGCTGGTTGATGCATGCAAGCAGAAAGAGATAGATATCAAGTACCATTTTGCGGCGGATATGAAAACCCATGTGATTGATTCCATCAACGGGCAGAAGAACTGGTGGTACGCGGCCCATTACCACGGCGGGCAGAGGACCGAAGAGCCGATTCACAGAATGGATACGCATCCCTACAAGGATTGGATGAGAATAGAGGTATATCAGGTAGGGGAAGAAAGGGTGGAGGCGATCCACTCGGCTTTCCGAGCCGAAGTGGAGCGGCTCAAGAAGAACGGCAACAAGATAGTTGTCCCGGAAGTAAGAGTGAGGACGCTGAAGCAGAATCTGACGTTGAAGGATGTGGAGGTAAGGGCGCACGGACTGAGGAGCGATATGTTTGGACCAGATGTGGCGACGGCGGCGGACATCATGTTGTCGCTTGCTGAGAGGGGCGATATCTCGCTAGATTTCCGGTGGATAGATTACATAGGGAAGACGCTCGTCCAAGGGTATTATTTCACGCGATTCAACGACGAGGAGGCGGGAGGGCGAGCGGGGTTTACCTTTCACATGGGTGAGAGAAAGTTTCTGGAGAGCGGCGGACGGGGGTTCGGCGACAACTTTTTCCATATGACGTCCGACATCAGGGTGATTGTTTCGCCGGAGTACATGTACTGGAGATGGACGGACCTCTCACGGCGAGGCCGTTTTTAGGGGTTCATTTACGAGGTGTTCCTACGACGGGGCTAAGTTCTGCCTCGGCAGTGACTCACGTCGAGATTTTAAGGTGACGGATTGGGATCAAGCCAGGATGTGATCTAGGTCACGCGGCTAAAAGGAAGTCTCCAGATCTTAGCCAATCACCCCCGCGACTTCAAGCACAGCAAAACGGACGGGGGTGGGGAGGGCAAGTCGACTCAAGTCTGAGCAAGGCAAGTCCGACGCGGTCTTGGGTAGGCACAGCAGGGCTACGGAAACGCTTTCATGAGGTAATGGGTATCCGTTTCGGATACCGGACGGAAGCCGAGGCTTTCGTAGAGCTTCCTGGCTCTGGGGTTGACTTTGAGGACGCCCAGCTTGACGGGGACTCGCTTGTCGCGAGCTTCGAGAAGCACTTGCCTGAGGAGAAACGAGCCGATCCGTCTATTTTGGTACTCGGGGGAGATGTAGATGGCGGTGACATCTATGTGCTGCTGTTCCCTCCGGAGAGCCAACCACCCTACTTCAGCGCCCTGGTATGTTATTATCTGCGCCTGGGACGGGTCGAATTCCTCCGCGTGGCGCTCGCGTTGGAACTCCTCATCCCAGAGACCCCACTGCTGGTCAACGTAGTGTTTGAAGGCCGCCTTCTTGATGCTATAGGCGAGTTCGAAGTCGGAGTCCGTTGCGGGTCGCAGGACAGGTTGTACTGTTTCGTTCATTCTCGTGCGATTTCGGGCTAGCGAACGGCCAAAGCGTTACGCGGGCCGCTGCAGTGGGCCAAGTATTCCGATGACATGCCCTTGGTCTTTGTACCAGATCCTGTCTCAAGATTCCACGCCCGGGACTTGCCCCGCAATTTCAAGCACAGCAACAAGGGCGGGGGTGGGGGAGGAGGCGAGATCCTGCTTGAAATAGAGACGCATGCTTGGGACAATTATCGACGCATGTCCAATCAGCGCAAGTCGGGGCGGAGTTTTCGGGGGGGACAAGTGAGAAAGTGAGAAAGGAGAACTGTAATGAATGTTGTGGTGGTTGTTTCTGACACCCTGCGTCGGGATCATTTGGGTTGTTACGGTAACCGAACGATACGCACGCCAAATCTGGACCGCTTTGCAAAGCGATGTATTGTCTTCGATCGAGCGTATGCGGCTTCGTTCCCCACAATGCCTATGCGAGCTGACC
Organism: uncultured Planctomycetota bacterium; assembly: GCA_964622675.1. Classification (GTDB taxonomy): domain Bacteria; phylum Planctomycetota; class DG-23; order CAZBND01; family CAZBND01; genus CAZUUK01. Next base: position 2,721 of record CAZUUK010000049.1, read on the forward strand.
TCTACACTGGAAAATTCACTTTGACCTACCTTGGTTGGGCACCACTGCCCAGGGATGAAGTGATCCTGCCTCAACTTCTGGCTGATGCAGGTTACCGAACTGCGGCGATTGTTGACACGCCGTTCTTCGTGCGTAACGGGTTTGGCTATGACCGTGGGTTTGACGACTTCCGATGGGTACGTGGTCAGGGACGTGAGCGTCCGGAGGTCAATCACGAGCGACGTTACGAAGAAGATTACTGTGCCCCCATGACCGGGGCTCATGCGGAACGATGGCTCGAGCGGCATTACAAGGACAAGTTTTTCCTCTATATAGATATGTGGGATCCGCATGAGCCTTGGGACCCTCCGCGTCACTACGTCGAGCAGTATTATCCAGGGTGGGATGGTACCACGGTAAGACCACCCTATGGTTACTGGAAGAAGCGAGGTGTGACACGCAGGGATATTAACATCGCCCGCGCGTGCTACGCTGGAGAGGTAACAATGGTCGATCGGGCAGTCGGTCGCATCATTGAAAGGCTTGAGTCGTTGGGAATTCTGGAGCAGACGCTTGTGGTATTCACTTCCGACCATGGGTTCCATCTTGGGGAGCACAAGCTGTTTGGCAAAACGATTTATGAAGGCGGAAAGTTCGTTGGAGCACCTCTGTACGAGGAAGTCACTCGCGTGCCACTTCTCATCTATTTCCCTGGGGCGCGCCCCGGTCGGACAAAAGCCATCGTCTCAGCCCCTGATCTGATGCCGACAGTTTTGGATCTAGTCGGGATAGGGATACCCGATACAGTCCAGGCAAGCTCTGTGGCTTGTATTGTGAGAAGAGGGAAAGGTCGAGGACGGCCCTTCGCCCTCAGCAGCATGCCGCTCTATAACCCGGGACAGGTTACCCACGCCGTGGACATGATCGGGCGCAGCGTAAAGGAATACCCTCAGTCAACGATCACCTCGGGTTCCTGGACAATGCTTTACGCTTGCGAGGGCATGCCTGTGGAGCTCTACAACCTGAAGTCTGATCCGGGGCAAAAGAGAAACGTGGCGAGGCAACATCCCAATGTGGTCAAAAGGCTCCACCGCATGTTTTTCGATCTGATAAAGGCATGCGGTGCATCGGAAGACCGCCTCGCACCCCGGGCACGAGTTTAGGCTGTGCATAGCGAAAACTCCGTCCGCCTGGCGCAACAGCAGCTATACCAGCGTGAGCCCCGTCCCCACATCGCATGGAGCACCCCCGCAACTTCAAGCACGGCAACAAGCCTGGGGTGGGGTAGCCCTGGGCGGGACAAGGAGGACATCCTTTTCGGGGGGCAGTTCTCCAGAAGGACAAATCTCGACGCCCACGAAAGCTCGTCCCCCCTCCATCACTCATAGAAGCAATCGGGCGCCAGGATCTCTGGATATTCCGGACGGAGGAACCTGCGCGCGGCGAAACAGAGATGGCACGTGCTGGCATATCTTCCGGAAGGATTGAATCCCTTGCTGGCTGCAAGCCGAAGGAGTCCTTCGCCCCCCTCCTTCAAAAGGACACTGAGTATCGCATGCTTCCTGTGATCATATTCCCTGACGATGTCCGATACCGATTTCTGGCCTGCCTTGCCAATCGCGATCCCAGGGCAGCAAGTCAGAACCCAGCCGTCTGGGTCTATTTCAATATACGAGGGACTCTCTGCAGTCAAGCTGGCCACCTTCGCGCATTTGCCCTCGCGCATTGCCCCGTGCGGAAGATATCGCGCCAGTTCGTCGGCTGCTCGCCCGATCATCATAATCGGTCCGATGGCTACCTCGTCGACGTCAAATTCGGACGATAGCTCGCGCAAAATCTGCTTCGTACGCTGATGGAATGGATTATCGATGTGCGTCTCGCCCAAAGACTTTGCACTGATCTTGATCCTTCCCACGCGAGCTTCTTTCGCCGCTCGAATGGCACCCCTTACGGCATCAAGAGAGACGAACTCTTCGTGAAAGGCATCCGCGCTTATGACCATCTGAGTCAGCCCCGCGTCCTTCAGTCCCTTCGCGTACCGGCTTGCCCTAGCCTCATCCTCACCCCAAAAACCATTCGTTATTATGTCACGATCGTGGATGCCCTGCGCCCGTGCTTCCGTGATGAGGTTAAGCAGCAGGTCGAAGTAGAGAAGCGGCTCGCCACCGAAGAATGCCACCCCTGTGACCGGGTAGCTGGCCTTGATCTCTCTTAGCCAGCAACTCATGTCTTTCAAGCGCATCAAACCGTTCCGTCTCGGTGAAGCTCCATAGCAGCAATGCTTGCACTCGGAAGTGCACTTGTAGGTCATAAGAAATGTGACATACATAGCCTTGCCCTCCTGCTGCTCCGCGAACTCAGACGTTGCTGAGATTCGTGTGAACGCACCCGCAGGCATGCTAGGAGATTCCCCCTGCAACTTCAAGCACAGCGACGATGAGCGAGTAGGCGGATTGGCGCTTAGACTAAGTCGAGCAACTCAGAGAGGGATGAAATCTCATAGTCTGGGATGATATTGGAACTGTTATCCGCGCGGTCCCTGTTAAGCCATACCGACTTGACACCCACGCCGGCAGCTCCGGCCACGTCGTTGTCCAGGGAGTCGCCCACGTGGAGCAGTTGCCTTTCCGTGCAACCCGCTTTTTCAAGTGCGATCTGGAAGATCCTGGGGTCTGGTTTCTCGATGCCATGATCCTGGGAGAAGACGACGAACCGGAACATCTCATCCAGCCCGCAGCACTCCGGGTAAGTGTTGCCGTTCGAGAGTAGCCCTACGATGTAATTCGTCCGCAGCGCTTCCAGTGCAGGCAGCACGTCGTCGAAAAGCTCCATGTTGTCAAATCGGTGTTTCAGGTAGATCTGATTAAGGTGCGATGCCAGGTCATCATCGGCTTTGCCGACATCCTGGAGGGTCTGCCTGAAGGCCTCCAGGCGAATTGCCTCAAGGTTTGTGATGCGTTCCTTCAGCTTGAGGGCAACTCTATTGCGGATCTGAATCATCCTGTCGATGTCCAGCCCGGCTGTCGCGCCGGGGTCGAGCCGATGGAGTTCCTCCAAGGCGCGGCGAAGGGAATGACGCATGACTTTATCGAAATCCCAGAGCGTTCCATCGCCGTCGAACGAGATGGCAGTGATTCCGTGGATCTTGGCCATGTTTGCCCGAATGCCTTACTTGAGCCGTCGATGCCCGTCTCCGCGCGCTGTCTGACACAGCGGAGACTCGCCGTGAAGCGCGGCGGGCCATCATACATAACCGCTCCGGCAACTTCAAGCACGGCAACAAGGACGGGATCTTCTTTCGGTTTTTGTGAGGGTTCTTGAGTCGCCCCAGGAAATCGTGGAGAATTGCGGTTCTAGGTTCAAGCGGGGCAAGGAGGACGGAATTTCCGGGAGGGACAATCGGCGCGGCCAGCCGATCGCTTCCGCGACAGGCCGGCGAATTCGGAATAGCGAGTTTCCGCCAGTCAGCGAGGATGCATGATGAAGTATATCGCCATTTGGCACGCCAATCTGAACTACGCGTACCTTACACCAGACAAATACGAGTTCGTGATCCGTGAGAGCTATGAACTGATCATCGACACCATGCGCCAGCGTTTCCCGGGCACGAAATACGTGTTTGAGGCTTCGGGCTTCACTGTTGAATGGATGGCCCAGATCACGCCGGATGTGCTCGCCAAGCTGAAGGAAGCAATTCAAGCGGGCGACTGCGAGTTCATGGGATCGCCCTACGCCCACCCGATGCTGCCGAACTTCCCGAAAGAGGACGGCGTCTGGTCAATCCGGTTCTCGAACGAAGTCTACGGGAAACACCTCAGCGTCCGGCCGCGGAGTTTCTGGAACCCCGAATGCGGCTGGCGCGGTTTCGTGCCGGAGCAGGTCGCCGAGTGCGGCTATCGGAACGTTATTGGCGATTTCGAGGCTTACAGCCGGTCGCTGGGACGGGACGGAAAGCCCCTGCGCCCCGAAATCTATGAGGCCGAGCACACGGACGAGGTCAAATTCTACAACTTCGGCTACCATTATGACCTTCCGGGCGACGAGAAGGCGATTCATTATCCGTTCAAGAATATCGAAGGGCTGCCGTCCGACACGTTGCGCTGCTTCCTGCGTTCGGACCGCATCGCCCAGCCGGGCGAGCGATACTTCATGAACAAGCCCGGCTACACGTTCGAACTGTACACGGACTTGATCCGTCAGTATTCCAAGCAAACGGAGGGCATGCCGGAGGGAGCCCTGATCATCTATGCGGACGACGCGGAGTATGTCGGGACAACCGGCTGGTACCGTCTGAAGTACGAGAACATGCCGGACAATACGTTCGAACGCGTCCCGAACTCACGCGACAGCCTGATACGGCTTGTCCAGGCCGTCAACGGCCTTGGCGGCTTCGTGACCTACGACTGGGCCTGCAACGAGCTGCCGGCGCTTGAGGACGCGCTGAACTTCGACGACGATTCGGCTTGGCACGGGGCGCGGGCATCCACGTGGGCGAACACTCCCATGGCGAAGCTCCTCCGGCCGTGGCAGGACCTCGTCCGCGAGAAGCTCAAGATAGCCGCTTCGAAGCTGGATGAAAAGACCCTGCAAAAGGCGTGGTATCACCTCACCTGCTCGTATAACTCGGACGGCCAGTGGCCCCCCACCCTTCCCGAGGCCCCGCACATCGTGCACCCCTTTGATTACGAATACTGCTTCGACCACCTCCTAAAGGCCGAGGCGTTAGTCGGCGGCGTGGATCGCACGAAGCTCCGGACCGACCCGGCCGGAACCGTCCGGTCAATCCTTCGCTACCAGCAGGACCTGATTGAGGACAAGGCCGCCGAGCTAATTCGGCAGGGCGCCGAGGAGGAAAAGGCGAATGCCGTGGAGGCGCGGGAGCTGGTCGATCGGTCCCGGGACATGACGAGTCTGGAACAGGCGGACTCAAAAATCCTCTACCCCTCGGAGTACAAGGCCCGGGCGGACCTTGTGGTCGACGCCCGCCGTCTTGTGGGCGGTGTGAAGCTCGAGGACGTGGAGGAGGCGGAGAAGGATAGAAAGGTGTGAAGGGCCGCGGCGCCGTCTTCCGCGCCGGGAACGGACCGTCGGACGGGCCGAATGGCTCGCGGGCCTTCAGCAGACTGGGAGATGAGGTCTTCTTAGGGCGGGCAGGGACGCCTGCCCTGCTGCGAACAATCGTGACTACAACCAGGCAGGATTTCCGACAGGACTTCCGGCAACAAGTATAAGGAGAACGCATCATGGCCATCCTCGGAACGACGTACTACATAAGCGCCAGCGGAAACGATTCGAGCGACGGGCGCAGCGCGGATACCTCTTGGAAGACGTTCGGACGCGCGGCGCAGCAGAAGTATGTTCCGGGCGACCGGATCCTCTTGAAGTGCGGAGACGTGTGGAACGAAGAGTTGAACCTCGGAAACGCAAGAGGCTCAGAGGAGGCGCCGCTCACCCTGTCGTCGTACGGCGCAGGCCCCAAACCCCGTATCCGGCGCCACGGCGTGCTCGGAGAAAAGTGCTTGTTCCTGGAGAATCCGTCGCACTGGATCATCCACGGGTTGGACATCAGCCATGCCATGGAAGGCATCGTGTTGCACTTCACCGAAGAGGGATGCCGCGACATCATCGTGGCCTCGTGTGATTTCCACGACATCACCGGGCTTCAGTATCCCGGAGACGTCTACGACGGCGTGCGCTACATCTCCTCGGCTGGCATCATGATCGCGGGCAAATGGAAAGAGACGCCTCTTGTCGAGGGTCTCACCATTGAATATTGCCGGGCCTTTGAGCAATGCAACTGCCTCTGGTGGGTCACGGGCATGACCGACGAGGAGCTCCTCGCCGATTCGGGCATATACGCCGTGCGCGATTTCACGGGGCGGAGCTGCTATTCGGAGGGGGGGTCATTCGGCTGGTGGATGTCTGGAGTGATCGGCGGCAGGGTTGTGAACACGGTGGTCACGCGCAACGGGGAGACGTGGTTCCACGCGGGCACGACGGGCGCGGGCATCGAGCACTGCCGGGACGTGGAGGTGGCGCGCTGCGAGTTTTCGCACTGCAACCGCCCCGACTCCCCGGACGGCTGCGGCCTCGACCTCGAGGGCGGTGGTAACGAGAACATCCGTGTGCACGATTGCGTCTTCAAGCACAACGACTCGAACGGCATCATGCTGTTTAAGAAGGGCGGAGGAAGCCGCGACTGCGTAATCGAAGACTGTCTGTTCATCGACAATTTCGAGAACGGCCCCGACAACCTGAGACCCTTCGAGATTCTGTTCTCGCCCGGCGCCAACGAGCGCATCACCGTGCGCAATAACCTCTACCATCTCCTTAGGGGAGTGGGTTTCACCAACGGCGAACGCGAGAAAGACTGCGTGTTCGAGGACAACCAGCAGCTCGACTCCGCCGAAGACGGCTACAAGTAAGAAGCCTCCGCGGGATCCCGGCCGGCGGCTAGAATTGCACCTTCGCCTTCTTGGGTGGTATCAGGCCGGTGGCTCGATCACGAGAGCCTTCAGACGCTTCCCGACATCCTCAGTCAACGGTGTGCTTACCGGGAATTCCCTGCGTGCGTCCAGACAAGGGGACGAAAAATGCTGAAGCTCGTAGGCGAGGTCAATTCACCGCGGCCCACCCGGGGGGAAAGATACCCTCGGGGAGACAGGGAGAGGAAAGACTATCTGGCTCACGGGATTTCGCTCCGGTTTTGCTGAGAGTGCCTGAACCGCGTGGACACAGGTGGACAATTATTACGGCAACTTCAAGCACAGCAACAAGGGCGGGGTTGGGCGATAATGTCGTTATGCGCCTTTTGCCAACCTGAATACGATGAAATGGCTCATTCGCAGGTCGTCCGCAAATCCAGGGTGCTTCTTTATGGTTTCCTCGGAAGGCTTAGGCTCGACAACTTCCTCCACTGAAAACCCCGCACCGGTGATTGTCTTGAAGTAGCTGCTCAGCGTCCGGTGGAAGTAGATAAGCTTCTTATCCGACCTGGGTAACCAAGCTTCTTCGAATCCTCCCTCGTAGAAATACCCGTCGACTTTCCAGTAGAGCTTGTTCCCCTTTGAGTCTCTTATCCATTGGCCTTGTGATGAGAAGCAGGGATGCATCATCGCGAGGATGAAGACTCCCGTCGGCACGAGAACCCGATGCATTTCCTGGATTGCTGATTGATAGTCAGGAAGGTCGTGTATGACGCAGGAAGACACAACGATGTCGAACGCCCCGTCCTCGAACAGGGCGAGGCTCTCAATGTTTGCGTGCTGATAATCGATCCCTAACCGCTTCGGGGTTCTTTGGCGGGCGATTTCCAGCATCTCCTGCGAATAGTCGACCGCGACGACAGAGGCCCCTTGCTCGGCAAGAAGCCGGCTGAGGAATCCCTCGCCGCAACCCGCATCCAGGATCGTCTTGCCGCTAACGGGTCCCAGCATTCTCATGATTACGGGGATCAGGACTGCGTCCTTGTTGATATCGCCATACTTCGAACACCTGTCAGCGTATTCCTTCGCAACTGCATCCCAGCGCTGGGCAGCTTCTTCGGGTGTGTAACCGCGCGCCGCACTGTCCAATGGATTCATTGTCTCTCCTACCATTCCGAGATCACTTTCGTGCTTAAGCGTGCATATGCCGCCGCGTGCCAGAAGCTCCAGCCGCGAGACTTCCTTGAGCCGCGCCAGGAGATCCTACACAATCCCCCCGCAGCTTCAAGCCCAGCAGCAAGGACGGGGGTGGGGCCACCGGCCACATAACGCTGTTCAGGCCGTAAGGTACAGGCGACAGACTTGTCCTCAAGCAGATGCTTCAGAGCAGCTTCTCGACCCGCTCGACCGTGACGTTCGCAAGTCGCTTCGCCAACTCTGCGCGATGCTCCCTGTATCTGAACTCGTGCACCCTCCACTGCAGGCCGATATTCCCTTCAATTATCCGGTCACTCATGCCCGGCGGTGCCTGCGCCTTGACCATCGCAGGGTCTGTAATCTGACTGAGTTGATAAGAAAGGCGCTTTCCCATCATAGATGCAGTGCCCGGTCGCCCACCACACAAGCCGGCTCGCGACCATCAGCGCAGCGTAGTCGTCGGTGCTGAAGTCCGGAATCGGCCAGGTTAGCAGGATATGACTGGCGTTCAGGTCCCAAGTCATGTCGCGGCTCGAATCGCGCATCTGGAGGAGTGCCGGGCGGGTCGCATTGGACCTGATCGCGCCAGGCTGCAAGTCAATATGCGCGGAGCGGACTACGCGGCAGTCGAAATGGGACAGGTCCTGTAACAGCCACATCCGGGTCGGCCGCAGCAGCAAGGATGGGGTTGGGAGGGGGCTGGCCTATTCCCACTCCACGAGGGCGGGTTGGAGCGGGGTGAGGTTGAGTTCTAAGTACTGCTTGCCGTTGATGGTGGTCGTCTGAGGTTTGGCGTCGAGGGTCGTTCTGACCACGGACTTCCCGTCGATGGCCTGAAGTCTGACGGCGATGTTCTCCTTCCGGCTGTTGCTGATTACCCAAAGCACTTTGTCGGAATCGGGATGTCGGAGGGCGCCGACGGCGGGGTCGGTGTCGTAGATGTCGAGTTGGCGCCAGTCGTTCTGGCTTGCGGCTTTGGCGAAGGTCTCGGGGTAGCGCCAGCCGCGGCCGTGAGAGAAGTAGCGGCTGAACTCTGCCCGCTGGATGTTGTTGAGCATGGCGGCGTGCTTCAGGTTCTCTTCGCGGAGCCGGGCGTCTCCGAGCTTTATGCGGAGCTTGATCTGCGGGACGGGGTCCCCGGCCTTGCGAGCCCGGGACATACCGGTGGCGGCGGTGTCGAAGTATTTGTGATGGTACTTGTCTGCGATGTGGATGATGTTTCCGCGCACGAAATGGAGTCCGACGTCGGCTTTGCACTGCTCGATCTGACTCATGGTCCAATCGGACCACTCGACGACCTGATCGCCGTAGATGTAATCGAACATGGGTACGCGGATGAAGTCGATGCGGCCGCCCCTGCCCCAGGCGACGGGAGCGGAGGCGCTGCGCATGAGGGTCACTTGCATCCAGGGCAGGTAGGGCTCGGCCATGCTTTCGCCGCCGAAGACGGCGTCGGGCTCCTTTGCGCAGACGATCTCGTGCATCTTCTCGAGCATGCGCATGTTGGCCTCGACGTACCAGCGACCGAGGCCCGGCGGGTGCGAGTGCCGGGGGTTGTAGCAGGGGTTGGGCTGGCCGAGGGGCCAGATGTCCATGCTTATGAAATCGTGGTGGTACTCGGCGAGCTTGCTGACGAGGTGGAGGATCTTCTCTTGGAAATCCTCCGAGGACGGGCAGCACCTGACGAAGTCGCCGATGTAATCGTGGTGCCTTATCAGCCTGGACTTGCGGGACTCTCCCCTGGGGAGCTCAGCCATTTTCATGATCTGGGTGTCGAAGATATCGTCGGTGATGTCCTTGTGGAGCCAATACTGGCCGCAGGAGAACATGTGCCGGAGATGGGTCTTGCGCCAGCTCCTGACCTGCTCGGCTGCACGGATCATGGCCTCTTCGCCGCCGACGGGGGGGAAGGAGTCGGGCGCGATCCAAAAGCCGTAATGCTCCCAGTGCCAGAAGGTGTGGAGCAACTCGCGGTCGCCGAGAATGGCGTTCATTTCGGGCTGATGCTCAGCGAACCATATGGGTTCGCTGCGCGTGTAATGGTCATTGTCGTGAACGTTGGCCATGAGCGGGAGCTTTTCGAGCCAAGCGGGGCGAGGTTTCTTTTTCTGCATCCACCACTGGTTTCGGCCCCATGCGGCGTAGATGTCGGCGGCGTCGTACCAGGAGGGGCCGCAGGCCTGCAGCCGGACCTCATAGCGGGGCTCGAAGTGGAATCCGGGCGTCTCGTCGAAGTAGTGCCTCACTGTCCACGCGATTGAGTCGCTAGCCCTGTCGTTATGAAGCGTGAACCATTTGGGGTTGCTGTCGGGATCGGGCGTGTACATCACGATGCCGTCTTGAGCGTTATGGAGAGAATGGAATTGCACGCCCTGAGTGCCGGGGTATCCCTGCGTGCCGAAGAAGGTTCTGCGCTCGCGGCGGAGCTTTTGCACGGGGTCGGTGTGCCATTCACCGGTCAGGTGAGGATACATGTAGCGATCGCTGCCGGGGTCATCCGAGAGAGATTCGTACCCGCTTATGTAGGGATACATGATCTCCGAGCAGACGACGTCCGGCCCACAGTCCACGGTGCACCGGAAGCTGATGTGATCACCGACGGATTGGGCGGTCGCGACCACCGTCACGTCCGTTCCATCATTCAACTTGCTGAAGCGGAAAAGGAGGATGCCGTCGGCGTCTTCCCGCGCGAACTCCGCGAAATCGAAGTTGGTGAAGTAGACGACCTGCTTGTCCCGCACGACGCCGAGCTTGAAGAGAGTCGGACTGGTCCAGGACGGCTGGACGACTTCCGCGGAGCCGTGGCGAACCGAGGTGATGCCGCCGTTGCGAGCGGGTTCGAAGGCGACACGCAGGTTCCCTGCGGTCAGCTGAATTTTCGAGCCGGCACCGGGCGGGTCGCCGGAGGCGAATGATTTGTGAGTGACGAATGACAGGGCGGCGAGGCACGCGGTGACAATCAGCGGAAGGAAAGCGAGCTTCATTCGTCTGCCTCTCTTTCATGGACGATGACGTTGCGAGCGCCGGAAGCGCGACCAGTGGGTTCAGGCGAGACCTGGGATCATACGCACCCGCCGCCGCAAGTGCAAGCGGAGGAACACGGACGGGGTTGGGGGACGGAGCGGCTACAGTCTTGAGCGGGAAGAGCCTGATGGCGGCCTGGGCAAAGCACGTAAGGCTTTAGACAATTTTTTAGACAGTTCTGGTGGACAAAATCATCTGAAATGGACAATATGGACAAGTGCAGAGCAACGTAAGTGGCTGAAATCGCCCCTGGTTATGCAGAATCGCCGATTTCAGTTCACCTTACAAGCAGGAAGTCAGTGGTTCGAATCCACTATCGGCCACTAGATGTAAGTTCTTATATTATAGTCACTTATGACACCGAAAGTGCGCCTTCCCTGGGGTTCACCTCGTGCTCTCCGCCCAGAGTCTGGATGTTGTTGGTGACAGAGAACTGGGTCTGCAGAGGACCTGACGCGCTGAGGTTTCGTTGAATGGCTGCCGGAGATGGTGGACAATTGCAGCCGCAAGTCTGAGCGCAGCGACAAGGGACGGTTTTCAGGAGGAACGGGTGTTGACATTGGAGCACTATCGCCCGGAGACTGGGGCGAAGAGGCTCGGGGGTGTGGGTGGGAAAGGCGAAGCAACTGTGGGCGAAAGCCGGTGAGTGGAAGAGAGTTGAAGCCCAGAAGGAGGAGAGAGCCATGGGGAAGGTGCGGTTAGGCCTTGTAGGCCTTGGCTTCGGTCGTAACTACGTGCAGACGCTGGCGGCGGCCGCGGAGATCGAAGGGTTGCAGGATCTTGCTCTGACGGCTGTGGCAGAGAGGACGAAGGAGCGACTGCAAGGCCCGGTTATGGAGGAGATCGAGAAGACCGGCGCGAAGGTGTACAAGGATTGCGCGTCGATGGTGGAGGGCGAACAGTTGGGCGGCATCATCCTCGCCGTGTCCCCGAAGTTCCGGGCAGAGGTGATGACCGTTGCGGCAGAGGCGGGGCTGCCGATGCTGGTGGAGAAACCTTTCGCGGGATCCGTCGAGCACGGCTTGCAGCTTAAGGGCATCGCGGCGAAGCACCAGGCCATCGTGATGACGGGGTTCTGCATGCGCTACTTCCCGGCAATGGTCAAGCTGCGGGAGCTACTGGACGGCGAGCTGGGCGCGGGGTGGCTGGTGAGCGGCGAGCTTACCATGTCGTGGTGCCCCGGCGCTGGCAAACACTGGATGTGGGACGAGTTGGGGGGCGGGTTCTTCAACGAGAACACTGTGCATCTGTTCGACGGCATTTGCTACCTTATGGGCAAGCCTGTCGCTGTCCACGCAGAGGGGCGTGCGTTCCGCAGCAGCCCCAGGGCTGACGGAGCCGTCCTGACGATCAGTTTCGAGAATGGGAGTGCGGCGTGCTTGATGTGTGGCGGCGTGGGGTCAGCCGGGTTCGACCAGGAGCCGCGGCTCAACGTTGTCACGGAAAACGGTCAGGCGATTCTCTCTGGTGCCGACCACATGTGGGACACGGTGAGATGGTCTGCTCGCGACGCGAGCAACGTGCAGAGCTTCAGCTCCGAACGCCCGCCCAAGCCGAGCATCGTGCGCTACTCTCTGGCGCACTTCGGCGAGTGCGTCCGCACCGGCGCGAAACCCACGTGCGGCATCGAGGAAGGATTAACAGCCACCGCCCTGGCGATGGCCACCTATGAGTCGATTGAGAAGGGGAAGACGGTGCGGGTGAGAGCGCAGTGATTCACCGGCCGTCGGCTGTCAGTGGGAGCCCGGAATGAATGGCTGGCGGCGGACGGTTGGCAACCGACCAGGAATGAGGAGGCTGGACATGAGGCTCGGACTCTCGTTCGGTAAGGAGCAGATCAAGCTGGCGAAGGAACTGGGGGCTGGGGGCGTTTCCATGGGTGTTCAGGCTCTTGTGCAGGAGGGCCCGGAAAAGACGCTCGCCCCACTTCGCGAGAACGGCCTGTCCGTGTGCCACTGGACGCACTGGTGGTACAACCCGCTCGTGCAGGACGCGGACAAACTCGCACAGGCCACAGACACCGTGAAGAGAGCCATCCCGGTGGTGGCTGATACCGGCTGCCCCGACATCGTGGTGAACGGGGGGAACTACCATCCGTCCGGCTTTGAGATGTCCGACCCACGCAACTTCACGGATCAGGCCATCGACGAGGTGGCCAGGGTCATGGGACCGCTTTTGAAGCTTGCCGAGAAGCATGGCGCGTTCTTGTGCGTCGAACCGTACATTCACTGTGTCGTGTGCACCCCCGAGCGGTTCCTCAAACTCAAAGAGAAGGTCGGTTCAGACGCGCTGATGTGCACGCTCGATATCTGCAACTTCTACACGTACCCGACGATGTTTACGCCGACGGAACACGTGCGGCATGTCTGCGAGACGCTCAAGGGCCACTACCGCTGCGTCCACGCGAAGGACATGATCGTCTCCCCGGGTTTCCACATTCACATCGATGAGGCGGATTTCCTGGGCCAGGGCTCGACGGACTGGATCACCGCACTGCAATTGATCGACCGCGACATGGCCGGCGACGGCTTCGTCATTCTCGAACATCACAAGACTGCGGACACTGTTCGGAAAGGCATGGCCAACCTGAAGAAGGCAGCAGAACAGGCAGGCGTCACGTTAGGATAAGCGGCGGAGCCGCCGAGCGAAGTGTTGAGTCAGAAGCGGCAAAGGGCAGAATTGATGCCTTCAGGCAATAAAGCGGCTCGGCGGATGGTGCTTTCGGAGCTGAGCCGCGCCTAGTGCTTGTGCGACTTGTCATCTGAGTATTTTGCGTTGAGCTAGCGGCCACTGGCGAACCTATCCGGGATTGGGCGCAGAACCTGCAAAGATGGGACGCATGTTGTGCGTTTTCCACGGGACAATTTCGGGCACAGTCTTGAGCGGGTGTAAAGGAGCAGGTGGGAGTGAGTTAGTTGGTTCCTTTTAGCGGACTTTGCGCCAAAGGCGAAAGCAAGAGGATTTCCCAAGCCGTTCAAATCATGATGCCACGCCCACGGGGGCAAGTCCGAGAGCAGAGAATTTCGAGATAGGATCTGGTACGAACTCTGGGGGCAGGTGGGGTTTTCTAGGGCTGTCTGATCTGATGGGGTTCCCAAGGATGAAGACGTGACGAGAAGATGTTTCCCTGGGCGCGGTCATTAGACGAGACGGGCGGCGACAGCAAAGGTGTGAACAGCTTAGGTTTGGAAGCAAGACGCGGCGATTGGAATTTGGCGAAACGGGGTGCGCGAAGGCGGGTTCCGTGAGATGCAGCAGGGGGTACTGGGCGTTTGACACGTAACAAGCAGGGCGAATAGAATTGCGGGGCCTGACGGAAGGAGGATGCGATGTCCAAGGTATATTATGCGAGTGCGCGGTCGCGCACTTTCGACCGCGCCTTCTCGCTGCCTGCCAAGTTCGAGGAATTGATTCGGCGAGCGAACTTCAAGAAGTTCATAAGCCAGCGCGACTATGTTGCCGTAAAGATGCACTTTGGAAGCCACGGGGCGTTCCGCGTGGTGAGGCCGAGGTTTGTGCGGACTCTTGCGGATAGTGTGCGAGCGTTGGGGGCGTGGCCGTTCGTGTGCGATACGGTCCGCATACCCGGTTTGCAGTACCTGGAGCTGGCCACTCATTCGGGGTATACGTACGGCAGCGTAGGCGCACCCGTGATTATGGCGGACGGTATTTTCGGACGTGACGGAGTTAGGGTGAAGGCCGGCCCGCTTCTCGGCGACATAGAGATCGCCTCTGCTATCTACGATGCGCAGGCGATGATCGTTCTGAGCCACTGCAAGGGTCACATCGAATCAGGGTACGCCGGCGCCATAAAGAATCTTGCGATGGGCTGCGTGTCAGCCGCGTCCCGCACAGGGGCGCAGCGCTCACGAGGAAAGCTTCACGCGCGCGGAGGTTCGCGTCTGGTATGGAACAGCGATCTATGTAATCTTTGTGGACAGTGTGTGCGCGTCTGCCCGACGGGGGCGCTAGAGTTGAAGAATGGCAAGTGGACCCGAGATGAGAGTTCCTGCTTTCAGTGCAACCGCTGCGCCCGGGTCTGCCCGACGGGAGCGCTCAGGGATACCATGGAAGTGCGAGAGTTTCAGCAGGGATTGGCTGAGGCGGCGAAGGCGGTCATCAAGACGTTCAAGCCGGGTGGGATCCTTTACGTGAACTTCGTCATGGAGGCTTCCCCGGAGTGCGACTGCATGCCGAATCAGGATACTCCTGTGGTTCAGGATCAGGGTGTCCTGATGTCATACGATGTGGTGGCAATCGAGCAGGCGAGCTACGATTTGATAGGCAAAGCGAAGCCGCTGCCGCAGTCGCTGGCGGAGGACATGCATGTCAAGCCGGGCGAGCACGTGCTCGAGGCAATCAATCCGGACAAAGATGCGCTGGCCGCCATAAGGAAAATGGCGCGTTATCGTCTCGGAAGCAGGAAATACAAGCTGGTAACCATAGAGAAGAAGAGTTGAGGGTCCGGGACTGTGCGGCTAGGCGTTGCTGACGGTGCAGAGAGGGCCGCCAGCTAGTAAGGTTTTGGAAGTTCTTTGGAGTCTGCCTCTTAGCCGCCTCATGAGGTCGTCTCGATCGCGCGCTCATTTGGCCGGGGGACAGTCCGAAGTTTCAGCGCCCGTTCCGAGGATAACCAGGCCGTGGCTGTAGTCCGCCACATAGACGAGATCGCCTCGGACTTTCACGTTGAGGGCGGCCCCGGGCGTATCGCGGTGGCCGATCTTTATCGGGTGGAGCGGATCACTCACGTCGATTTTCCAGACGCCTTCGGAATAGACCGTGCCCATGTAAACAGTTGTGCCTTGAATGTCCAGCCCCTGTACCTTTGTAGCTCCTTCCTCAATAGGTCCATATAGGTTGGAGACGATCTTCACCTTCTTTGGGTCGCGCACGTCAATAACCGCCAAACCGAGTCCGGGTTTTCCGTCGCGGGAGCTGCCGCTGTCGGTCACGTATGCGTAGCCGTCTTTCACTACTACATCGTAGGGATTGCCCACCGTCTTGACTGCGCCAACTTCGGCAGGGGCGCGCGGATTGGAAATATCCACGATGCGCAGCCCGTAGTTGACGTCAATAACGTAAAGGAGGTTACCTTCAACACAGACTTCACGTGCCCTCCGCATGGGCAGCGTCGCGACTTCTGAGACATTCCGCGGGTCGGAGACGTCAAAGATGCGGAGTTCGCTGGCGGCGGCTACGTACAAGTAATTCCCCGAGCGCATGCAGCCCTCGACCCAGTGATTCATCGTGTGCGGCCGGTCGTCAATGTAGGTATCCATTACGGGCTTGGTCGGGTCGCTCGCATCAATGATGGCGAGGCCGTTCCCATCCGCCATATATACTTCAGAGCCCGTTACCCAGAGATCTTCGGCCAGGCTCATGTACGGCTTTTCCAAGTGCCCGACCTCTTTTGGATGTCGAGGATCCGATACGTCAAGGATCCGCAATCCGTCAAGCCCTTCAGCGACGTACGCGTAGTTGCCCGAAATGAATACACCCTCCGCCTGATGGGGCAGGGGGAGGTTCGCGATCGTTTTGGGCGCGGCAGGTTGGGAAACGTCCAGGAGCCAAATTCCCTTCGGATCCTGCCTGGGAACGGCGAGGTAGAGTGTGGAACGGACTAGGAGGCTGACGCCTGAGCCGCGACGTATGTCCATGTGACGTAGAGGCTCCAGGGTGTCGCTCTTGAGATCGACCACGTGCAGCCCCTTCTCCATTGATGAGAGATAGGCATAGCTGTCCTGGACCTCGACCCAGAAGCTTGCGTGTTTCTCGGGACCAAGGGTTCTGATCAATTTGGGTTCGTGTGGATTGGTTACGTCCAGTTCGCTCAGATAGGTGTCGGTGGGAAAGGGCCTCGGCGGTGTTCTGTCGATAACGTTATGCAGTACATACGCACGGTTGCCTTCGCTGGTCACGTCGGCGACCTCGCCCTGAAACTCGTGAGAAGAGAGGTGCTTCAGGGCAGTGGGGTTGCTCACGTCAACTACAGCAAGGTTAATTCCAGCGCCTCGAAGTGAAATGTAGAGCGCGCCGGGAAGGAGGTGAAGCTGAGTCGCCGCCCTGCCGTCTGGGGGTGTCCACGCCCCGACTTCTTTCATCGTTTTCAGATCTATGGCACGAACCCCCTCTTCGCCTGCCGCAGCGTAGGCGCGAGGGCCATCAATAATCACGTCGGACACGCGGTCCGTACATTCCCAACCGGCCAACTCCTTGGCGGCGGCCGGGTTGGAGACATCGTAGACGCGCAGGCCTGCGTCTGCGTTTGCTACGTAGAGTTTGTCTTTCGACAGAGCCAGGTTTCTCACGGCTCCCGGTGTGACAAACCGTGCCAACTCGACTGGTTCGCCTTGGGAAAGAGTGAAAATGATTATTCCCCCTGACGCGCCTGCGTAGATTTGCTTTCCGTCAACTGCGATCGCTGTTGCAGCGCCGTAGGGCCAGCGCCCTACTATTGGAAGTCTCTCAGCACCTGCGGCTATGCTGGTGCAAACGAGCAGAGATGCGAGAAGAAGGACAGGGGCTATTCGAGTTATGGCGATTTGTTGTGGCACTTTCACAGCACTCCTTGCTGTCACATAGTCATCGTCATCGGAGGGGCGCGCAAGACCCCAACAAGACTGGCTTGGCTGCTTGAGGACATACCCGGATACTAAGCAGGCGGATTCTAGCCGCGTTCGTGTCGTCGGTCAAGTCAGGTGCATGTCCGACGGGGGGGACGGAGTTTCGCCCATTCCTTTTCCAGCCTGTTCAGGTACGTCTGTATTTCTTTGCGTGGTAAGAACGCGTATGCAAATCCGTTCTTGATGATCTGGATCATGTCGTCCTCCCGGAGGGCCGCGGTATAGACGTGATGGTACTCATCCGTGAGCGTTGTTCCGAAGAAGGTTGGATCGTCCGAATTGATCGTGACCGGGACTCCCGCCTCGAAGAGCGCCTTCACTGGATGCGCTTCATATGACGGGAAGATTCCAGTTGTTATGTTGCTCGTGGGACATACTTCTAGAGGGATGTCGTTGTCAGCCAAGTAGGCTACGAGAGAGCTGTCTTCGATAGCCCGGACGCCGTGGCCAATGCGTTCCACGCCCAGCGCCCTTATCGCGTCCCAGATGCTTCGGGGACCGACGCTCTCGCCGGCGTGGATTGTCAGCCGCAGACCATTGTCCTTAGCCAGGGAATATACCTGGGTGAACTGTTTCGGCGGGAAGCGGTGTTCGCTACCTCCGAGCGTTATTCCTACTATGGTCTCACAGCGCAGGTTGATGATGTTTTTCAGGAGCGCAAGAGCGGCGTCTTTGCCATAGTCTCTGATCAGGTCGACGATCCACTGGACACGGATTCCTGGAAATTCACGCGCCTCTTCGAGACAAGCTTTGATGTCGCCCAGTGAGATTCCCTGGCGGAGGTACCCGGAAAGAGAGATTGTTATTTCCGCATATACGACGTTCTGCGCACGCAGGTTTTTGAGAACGCCCGAGATCAGCATTCTTAGGTCTGAAGTGTCCCAGACGAAGTACCCTGTGAAGTCAAAGGTGGCCAAGAACTGATCGAAAGACCCGAAACGAAACAGCCGCGAAACGGCGTCAACTGACCAGCATCTATCTGAGAGAAACGGCCGGATGTTGTCGCATAGCTGGAAGAGCTTCCTTTCGCCGATTGTGGCGGAGCGAAGTGTCTCGGAAACGGGGTGTCTGTTCATTAGTTCGGTGAGCACCTCAATGGGGACTGCCCCCAAGAGGTGTATGTGGAGCTCGCTCTTTGGCACCTTATGTAAGGCTTCTTTCGTATCAGTCAACGGTTGCACTCCCTGGCGCAGCGGACCCCTTCTTGGATGAAGGTGAGGAAGTTCTCAATGAGGCGTTCTGACGGGCGGGGCCATTCCATGTATCCCGAGCTGGGGCAGAGGATAAAGCGGTGACCGCAGCCGGCTTCGATAGCTTCGTGGATTAGCTGGCGCATTCTTTCCCGGCTTGCTGTCATGAGATCATGGGTTTCGATGTTTCCCTCCAGCGCCATCCGGTCGCCAGTCCGTGCAAACGCTTCAGTCAGCGTGACGTCGCCCATGGGAGGAGGCTCTACGGGATTAAGCACGTCAACACCCATCTCTACGAACCTTTCGAGAACCGGGCCCATCTTTCCGTGGCAGTGAACCCAGGCGTATCCGCCTCGTTCATGAATCAGATCGATTAGGGGTTTGTCGAACTGAAAAACGAACTCGTCGAAATCTTTGGGGGACATGAGCGGCGGAATGCATACTTCGGGCCCGACCCATCCGAATACGGGCTTGAGGCCGGCTTCGAATGCACGGATGGCGTGGTCTCGGATTCGCTGAGCGAAAACTCGAATTGCTTCAAGAAGCAAGTCGCGGCATTCAAGGCTCCAAAAGGCGAAATTCTCCGGGCCGACGAGGCGCTGAAGGCCGTACATCGCGTGATCAAGGCCGAACAGGGGCAATCCGCGGTCGCCTATGGCTCGTTGCATGGACCAGAAGGGATCGGCGCGAAACGGGTAGGGACGATAGGGAATGTTGAAGATCTTCTTGATGTCGTCAGGCTCTTTCAGCAGGGGTTCCTTCTGATAGCCGGGATTGCCTACCGTGCTCTTTGCGAACACGCTTCGGAGCGTTCCTTCAGGAGCGCGAACTTCCGTTACGACGTCAATCCATTCGTCCGACTGTGTCGGGAGCTCTTTCTTCTGTGATAGCTCGTCGCTGAGACATCCGAAATGCAGGTCGAAGGGCGTGTGTACAGTTACGAGCAGGTCTGTTAGCTCCATAGCGGCGCGATAGACCGGCTCGTACGCGGGATGGAGAAGCCTCTGGCCCGGCCGGGCTCGCCAGAGCCTCACTGCCGGGCGATCGGGTATTCTGCCCTGAAATATCGCTGTCAGTCTTTCACGACCTGTCACGTGATTCCGCCTGGTGGTTCCGGGATTCGACAGATGCGCATCGCTCGGCCACGCCGCAGCGTCCAGTCGGAGGAGCCTCGCGGTTCATTTCACAAAAGCATCTCAAGCCCTATTTCATCCCTGATTGGAATTCCATCCA
>CAZUUK010000050.1:0-3347 GCA_964622675.1 uncultured Planctomycetota bacterium
ACTCGAAGGCTTTGGTCTTCTGGCCGCCCATTTCGACGTAGGTATCCTCCTTGCGAACCCTTTCGCCCTCGAAGGCGGGGCTGTAGGGGACGGGGATGGGTATTTCGGTGACGACGACCTTAAGGCCGCGGACCTCGATGGCTCTTTCCACGAGCTTGTCGTCGGGTACGTTGGCGACGACGTGCTCGTATGTACAGACGCCGGTGGGGAGGATCTCCGGGATGTCGGTATCGGCGATCGTGGGGAAGCCGTAGTTGATGGCACCGGCAGCGGTGGCGTATTTTTCGTCGTCAACTTCGCCAAGTGCCAGCACGAATGCGAATATCCTGTTCTTGTTGTATCTGAGAGTTCTAGCGAAGTCGCCCGGTTGGACACCGCCGAAGGTAAGCGCGGCTCTGGTAGCGAATCCAGCCGCATAGACGGCGGCCGAGATGTCCTTTCCATAGGGGACGAGGCGGGTCTCCCAGCCCATCTGGACACCTTCTTCGGCAAGCTGCTCGGCCATGGTCTTACCGTCAGTGGATCCCGCCATGAAGACATAGAGGCTTTTCTCCTGAAGCTCCCGGGCGAGTTTGACGGCTATCTCGTTGGTGGAACAGGCGCCTACGCAAGCGGCGAAGCCGGGCGCGGTGCCGTCAACGAATTCGATGCCGCGTTCCCTCAGTATCACGTCATCGGCAGCGCCCAGCCAGATGTCACTGACAGGGTTGGGTCCCATAACGTATTTACATGCTTCTATTACCTCCTCCGCGAAGAGGGTGGCCATTCCGGCATCCAAAGCGTGGCCCAGGTAAGGCAGCCAGACGCGGTCAGCCGGCTCCGGGGGCAGAAGTTTCCTTGCGGTTTCGAGGACCAGTCTCATATCAGCGAGTTTCTCGACCTTCTCGCCCAACACTCCATAAATCACGGGCAGGTAGTAGCCGGTGTTGGGAAACTCGACTTTGCAGTCTTCGCCTTTTGCTTTGATGGCCTCCTCGAGTTTCTTCTCTGCGCGCTTGACGATCTTGTGGGCCCCGCGGATTGCAGCGGCGGCGATAATCTTTGACATTACGCGCTCCTTTCAGCTTCTTCGTTGGTATCCGTCGGCATCGTTGTCTCTTACGTTGTCTTTGGGGAGCAGCTAAACGTGCACAGCGAGCTGCTCAGCTATCGAAATTATCTCCCGCATGAACAATGGATCTTCAAGGATTTGCGCCTGGTTGCCGCGGTCGGCCTCGAGGAACGTTTCATTGTAAGATATCCAACCGAGGATTGGAAACCCTTGAAGCTGGCGCTGGAGGAAATCGCGCTCCTGCCCATTCCTGATCTTATTCCCCACGACCAGCACACGTTTCAGTCCGATCTCGCGGGCGAGGCCGCGAACGCGCAACGCCGTGCCGACACTGTGGTGAGACGGCTCCACTACGACGATCAGGGCGTCAACGGCATCCACCGTGGCGCGGCCGAGGTGTTCTATGCCGGCTTCCATGTCTGCGATGATGTACTCGTCGCGTCGCAGCACGAGATGTGAGAGCAAAGCCTTAAGCAACACATTCTCGGGACAGGCGCAGCCACCCCCGCCTCTCCTGACGGCTCCCATGGTGAGGACTTTTACGCCGCCTACGTCAACGGTAAAGCGTTCAGGCAGGTCTGAGACCTCAGGATTCAGCTTGACGAAAACGCCGTAGGTTCCGGGCTGTCCACCGGTGCGTTCGGCAATCAGTTCCTTCATTTCGCTGAGTGGCTTCACGGGGCCTGAGTAGCCGAGGGCCTGGGCGAGGTTTGCATCAGGGTCTGCGTCAACAGCGAGCACGCTGCAGCCCTTTGAGAGGTAATAGCGGGCCAGGCCTGCAGAAGAAGTGGTTTTGCCGACTCCCCCTTTTCCGGATACTGCGAGCTTCATCCTCAAATTTTCCTTCAGGAAGGAAGCAAAGTACGTCAAAGGCTGTCTATTTGTCAAGATCGGTCCGCCAGGCGGGCCTGACTGGCTGCCTGAGCTCGGCTGTAAGGGTTCCGTCCGACATCGAAAGAACGATATAGGCGGACCAGTCGCTATCGCGCCTGGGAATCGGCTGCATGTCTTTTTCGGAATTGAAGACGAGATGGGGACCTCGACTTTCATCGCGGAGCATTGCGGCTTTGACCACCGCTTTGGCGGCGAGCAGCATGTTATCTGCTTCGGCGGCCTGCCAGAGGCCGTTACTCTGAGCACTTATGCCGGTTTGTGAGAGCTTCTCCAACTCAGCCCAGGCCTTCTGGAGCCCCTGCTTCGTTCTCAGGACACTGGCATAACGCGACATGAGGCGGCGGATTTGCTCTTTTGCTGAGGGAGCAGAAGTACCCGAAGTCCATCGTTCCTGGAGGGAGCGCTTAGCGCTTTCGGCTAAGGCGTCAGCTTTGCCGGCTGGAGATCGAGACATTCCAGCGGCCTCCTTGCCCGCGATACGGCCGAAGACCTGCGTGTCGAGGAGGGCGTTGCCGCCGGGCCTGTTTGCGCCGTGCTGGCCGCCAGCTGCTTCTCCGGCCGCAAAAAGGCCCTCGACCGACGTCTGGGCATGCTCGCGTATTTTCACTCCGCCCTGGAAGTGCTGGATGGCGGGCGCTATTTCGACCGTGTCGCCGGCCTCCAGGGAGACTCCGCGCTCTTTCAGCCAGTCAACCGCCTGGCGGTTTATGCCGAGGATTCGCTGAAGCGGGGTTTCGGCGGGGCGGTCGAGCAGCTCGACGCCTATTTCCTGGTAGCGGCGCGCGAGCTCCTTGGAGAATTCCTGCGGGTCGAGCCCGCTGGGGTTTCGCGAGTAGTCGAGGAAGACACGGCCTCCGGCGATCATGACCTCCTTGAAGACAGCGATGTCAATGGCGCAGGTGTCGTGCTCGTTGGAGACGGGCCAGCTTGCGCCTTTTCGAAAAACAAGGTCGGCGAGGGCTTCGGGGTTGCGTCGTTCCAGGTAGCGAGGGAGGATCTCCTCGCCGCCGTCGTCTACGAACATGGGCACGGCGCGCATCATGCTTCCCGAGCAGGCGAGCTTGGTCTTGACCGAGGAGAGGCCTATCTGGATGAACTCCATGTTTACCAGCTCTGCTCCGGCCCTGAGGGCCAGCGCGTGGCCATCGCCGGTCATGCCGGACGGGTAAACGTTGACGGAGTAGAGTTCGCCCGCGCCTCCGGTAGCCAGGATTACAGCCGGGGATTCCACGACTGCGGCAGCATTATCTCCATCCAGTGCAAGCACGCCGTAGACACGACCGCCTTCGACGAGCAGGTCAACGGCCATGAAGTTTTCAAAGAGCTTTATTTCAGTTTCCCGGACTTTTTTTACGAGGGCTTGCTCGATGTGGTTGGCCGTATATGGTCCGGTGAAGCAAGC
>CAZUUK010000050.1:3447-22274 GCA_964622675.1 uncultured Planctomycetota bacterium
GCCATTCTGTCGGAGCAGGCATTGGCAGTTACGCCGGAGGCGCCCAGGCTACCCTTGCACATGACGGCGACGCGTGCGCCTTCTTCCCTGGCCGCCAAAGCGGCCCTGAGACCTGCGCCGCCCGCGCCTATCACCAGGACGTCAAGTTTGTCTTGAGGCATCTTCCGCTCCGCAGGCAGTTGAGGAAACTCCATTATATCAGAAGGGAGAGGGGCGCGAAATGCCGCGGATGCGGTTAGAAGCAGTGGTGCGGTTCGATCCTTTGCGTTGACCGCGCTGGCGGAGGCCGGTTAGAATGAAGGAAAGTGATAATCTAAGGAGGGTTACGTTGCGCCGTTACTGGCAGCGCGAGCCGCACCACATGTACGAATACTCCGTCGGTTATCGTCCGCCTTCGGTGTTGATGTGGCTGATAGCAATCAACGTGGCGGTTTTCGTTCTGCTATTCGGCTCGGAGATGCTGCCCGGACGGGCGAGATACGCGGTGGCCCGGTTCGTGAACGGCCTTGTGCTTCATCCGAGAAAGGCATTGCTCGGCGGGTTCATCTGGCAATTAGTTACGTACTCGTTTCTCCACGCGGGGTTATGGCATCTGCTCCTCAACATGCTCCAGCTCTACTGGTTTGGGCGGGAGATGGAGGCGTTCCTGGGAAGGAGGAGTTTTCTGGGGCTGTATCTGGTCGGGGCGTTCGCTGCTGGGCTGGCACATTCGGTGGTTTATGCGCGTTCACCTATGCCGCCTGCGGCGGTGGGTGCATCGGGTGCGGTTTTTGCGATCCTGGTGTTGTTTGCGTGCCATTTCCCGAACCGTTACGTGTACGTCATGTTCCTCCTTCCGATGAAGGTAAAACACCTTGTGCTGATACTCATTGGGGTAAACCTCTTCTACACATTTGATAAGAGCACGCCGGTGGCCACGCTGGCACACCTGGGAGGAGCTGCGTACGGGTACTTGTATTACCGGTACCGTTACGCTATTGAGTCGGTGCCTTCCGCGGTGATGGGGAAACTGGGCTCGGTGGCGGGGTCGTCGCACGAACGGGATTGGAAGAAGCTGCGCAAGCTGTCGGAGAAGGCATCGCTGGGGGGGCTGGACAGCCTGACGCCGCGCGAGCGGCAGCTTCTGATGAAGTTGTCGAACAAGTTAAGGGGAAGCCGCGAGTGAAGTCCACTGAGTACATTTTTGTGACGCTCCTATTAGCCCTTGTAGCTGTCGGTAACGCGTGGGCAGTGATAGGCACGCGCGTTCCGGAGACCTCGCCTGCCGAGGCGGAAGAGGCTGCACTAGACAGGCTTGCGGCAACGGAACTGGCGTACCGAGCGAGGATCGAGGCCGTTCATGCTGAATTTCGGGGCCTTCTTGCAGCGAAAGAGTACCAAGAGGCGGAAAAGAAATACATGGAGATGGAGGGAATCGGGGACGAGATTACGTCGAAGTATCTGGAATACATAGCCGACCATCCGGAGAGCGCGGTCGCTTACAACCAGTTGGGTCTGCTCTCTTACGATCTGCGGCGGCCCGAGCCCGCGCGTGAGTACTGGGAACGAGCGATAGAACTGAAGCCCGACTTCGCCGAGGCTCATAACAACCTGGGTACGTACTACGGGCATTTCGGGGAGCCCAAGAAGGCCATCCTCCAGTACAAAAAGGCCATCGAGCTGAAGTCCAAGAAAGCCGTGTTCCACCTCAACCTGGCTACGGAATACTTCACTTCCAGGAAGCATGCTATGGAGCTTTTCGGTTGGGACCTTCCGCATACGTTCGAGGAGATTCTAAACGAACACAGACTGGCACGCGATCTGGAGCCGCACAATTACGATTATGGCAAGCAGTACGCGGAGACGTTCTACGGGGCGAAGTTCTTTGAAGTGGAACCGGACTGGGACGAGGCGTTAAGGGGATGGGAACGCTGCCTGGAGACAGACCTGACGGATGTGAACAGGGACTTCGTGTTCTTCAGCATTGCGAGAATCCATCTGAACCGGGGGGATAAGGACAGGGCGAGGGAGATGCTGACAAAGGTTGGGCCGTTGAAGGGAAGCGGACAGTTCGGGGTATTGTGGAGGCGCCTGGAGGACCTTGAAGCGGCTACTCGAGGCCTTCGTGCAGCTTCCGACTAATGACCAGGTCCACTATTCTCGGGTCCAGGTTGCCGCTTTCGGCCTCTTCCTTGAGTATCAGCAGGGCCTTGTCCAGCGGGATCGGATCCTTGTAAGGCCGATCTTTGGCGATCAGCGCCTCGAGGACGTCGGCCACCGCCATGATACGCCCCTGAAGAGGGATATCTTCGGACCGTAGCCCCTTTGGATACCCTCGGCCGCTGAGTCTCTCGTGGTGTGTGGCGGCGTATAGGGGAACGTTTCGCAGCTCCTTGGTGAAGGGTATTTTCTCTACGATGCGGGCGGTTTTCTGGACGTGGCTCTGCACTTCCAGGAACTCTTCAGAGGTGAGGTTGCCCCTGTTGACGGAGAGGTGCCTCACCTCGTCGGGGTAGAGACACCTCCTGGGGTGTCCATAGGAGTCGACAAAGGATTTCTTTGAGATCTCGACGATGCGATCCCGCTGCTCGTCGGATATCCAGTTGGCCTTGTTGACCTGCAAGATGAATTCGAGTTCTTCCTCTACCTGGGCGAGTTCGGCTTCCATTTTGCGATCGAGCTGCGACAGCTCTTCCTCGGCGCGCCCCTGGCGGAGGGCGTCCAGCTTTTTCTCCGCATAGCGGGAGCGTATATCGTTCTTTATGGAGTCGAACCTGTTGGTCACTGTATCTATCCTCGGACCGACGAAGAGGCGGGCGGCCTTGTCCAGAACGTGCTCGCGGACGCCGATTTTGCCGATGTCGTGAAGCCAGGCTGCGTAACCGAGTTCTTGGATTTCCTCTTGGGTGAAGCGGGTGCCCGCGAAGTCGCCTGATTGGTCGTTGTTTATGGCGCGGGCTATTCTGAGGGAAAGTTCGGCGACGCGTCTTGTGTGGCCGGCCGTGTAGGGGCTTCGCGCATCAATGGCGGAAGCCGAGTATCTTACGAAGGCATCCAGGAGCTTTTTCGTCTCATCGATCAGCATGGCGTTATCCACCGCGACGGCTGCCTGGGACGCCAAGGACGTGATTAGCCTCTCGTACTCTTTCCCGAAGGGGACGATCCGGCCCGATGAGTCAAGCGAGTTTATCAACTGAAGCACGCCGATCGTCTCGCGGCGATGGTCGGTCATGGGAACAGCGAGCATGGAGACGGTCTTGTAGCCGCTCTGTTTGTCGGACTCGGGATACCACGTGTATTCGGCCTCGGGAGGAATGGCGTAAACGTCCTCGATGTTGAGGGGCCTGCCGGTAAGGGCCACGTAGCCGGCGATGCTTTTGCGAGAGAGGGGAAGGCGGAACTCGAAGGCGCCTTGAGGCTTGCCTTGCCTTTTTAGGGTATCGTTCTGAGCGACTTTGAAGACCAGCGAGTCGCCCTCCACCAGGTAGAGGCTTCCCGCGTCGGCAGAGGTGAAGCTCCTCCCCTCTCCGACGATCTTGCGAAGGAGCGAGTCGAGGTCATGCTCGCTGGAAAGGGCGATCCCTATTTCGGTAAGCCGCTGGATGAGATCGATCGGGTCGGAGTCAGATTGTCGGGCGGCGCGTGTCACGCGATTCTCCGGCGGCGCGCACGTGGCGTGTTCATGTAACTAGGCGTGATCAAAGTATGCGTCATGTTCGGGCACTCGACCCTCTATAACGGACAGCAGGAGGTCCGCCATAGAGACGAGGTCGCGGGCATTATGATGTACGATAGCGATCATTCTGCGGGCGTCTTTGGTCTTTACGTACTCGTGATACGTGGAGGGAATTTCCCGGCCCGAAATGTCCGGGCCTCTGGGCATTCCGCAGACGAGCGCCTCGAGGGTTTTGAGGCGACAATCGGGGAGGATGGTTTTCCACTGCCTTCTGGCCTCGTGAAGGAGGTCGCAGTGGGCTTTTCGCCAGCGGAAATTTATCCCGTGGAACCTGGAGCGCTCTTCGAGGGAAGGCAGGTCGAAGCTCTTCCCGTTGAAGGTCACAAGAACGCGTGCCGAGGCGGCATCGGCGGCGAGTGCCGCAAGAATAGCGGGTTCCTCTGTATAATCGCGCGCGAAGAACTGCCTTATGATGAAGCGATCACCGGCCCAGCGCATCGCTCCGACGAGAAAGATCGTGCCCGAGGCGAGGCCTGTGGTTTCGACATCAACGAAAAGCAGCCGGTCCGGGCCGGCCTTGAGGCAATCTAATATCTCCGAATGGTAGCGCTCTTCGGCGACGGCGAGGGGTGCATCTTCGAAGGCTTTCAGACATCTTTTTTCAAGCTCGCGGCTGCGAGGGTAGGCGTCGCCAGCGCTCCTTTCCACCAGCCAGAGTACGCCACTCCCCGTGCGAGCTGTCTTTCCCTGAATTGCCTCTTCGATGGGGACGGGGGTATATTGACGCCGTGCCCGCTCGCGGATGAGGTCGAGGTCGCCACCTGAGAAGACGGGGCCGCCAGACTTGCGGAGCTTCTCGAGAATTTCACGCGCCCTGTCGCTGGTCACTTGCGCACACCTCCGCCGGCTTTCTAGCACAGCGCTATGAACGTGTCAATTAACAAGTGTATCAAGCAGCGCCGCGGCGGCGGCCTTTCCGGGTATGCCCTTGCCGCCTCCCAGGTCGGGGTCTTGATGGAGGGCATGCAAGGGCATCACGAAGCCTACGCACGAGGGACAGCCGTCCTCGCAAGGGCAATCGGCGAGCATTTCCTTGCACGCCTGAAGAAGTTCCTCCGTTCTCTCATAAGCGATTTCGGAGAAACCAAGCCCGCCTAGATACCAGTCGTAGACGAAAACGGCCGGACCGTGAGCTTCCCTGACGTTGACCGTGCCGCGGAGGTCCGCCCTGTCGCAACCGGAGAGAACCGGCAGGCTGACCAGAAGGAGGTTTCTTAGCGCCCAGAGCCCCTCCATGGGCGAAAGCCCTGCGGCAGAGACAGCTTGCAGCACGTCGGAGTCCGGGACTATCCAGATCCCTTTCGTCTCCATCGTCTGCCAGGGGAGCTCGGCCTTGCCGTAGCCGATTGGGTTGCCTGAGTAGAACTGAACCTTCTTGAATCCCACGGTGGCCCACTTGACCTCGACGTCGCCGAAGAACACGGTCGCGCTGCCAACGCGCCGATTCTTCTCCCCGGTGATTATCCTCACCACGGAATCCAGAATCGGCTGTGTGTAGTAGTCAACTTGGGCCTTTTCGACGTAGGCGACCTTGGCGTCGAGGTCCAGGTCGCGCACCAGATATGTCTCCCCCTGATGGACATATACAGCCTGCGGATATAGCTGCTCGGGGGCGCTTATGGAATCGATCTGCCCCAAGGTGACAGGGCCCTCGGGAGTTTTCTCGATGATGGAGTACGTATCGCTCGAGATCGTGCGGAGGTTAATCTTCGAGGCGGGGAAGTCGGCGACGGACCAATAGAATTTCTCATCTATTCTCTTGAGCGTTCCCGCCTCGGCAAGGGCTTCGGCGATAGGAAGAGCCAGGTCGCCGAACTGGTCCTCATCCTGCGGCTCCACCGGAAGCTCGAAGGCGGCACAGCCCATGTGTGAAGCAAGGATGTATTTGTTATCCGGGTTTATCACCACCTCCTCGACGCTTTTCCCGAAAAGGTAGCGGGGGTGATTCATGAGATACTGATCGATCGGGTCGTCATAGGCGATGAGAACAGCCAGGCTTTCCTCGGAGCGCCGCCCCGCACGTCCGGCCCGCTGCCAGGCGCTGGCAATTGATCCGGGAAAGCCTACCATAAGGCAAGCCTCCAAAGTGCCTACGTCAATCCCGAGCTCCAGGGCCGAGGTGGCGGTAACCGCCAGCAGCTCGCCGGAGAAGAGCTGCCTTTCGATCTCTCGCCTCTCGGAGGGGAGATAGCCGCCGCGGTAGGGTTTCAATAGCCGGGCAAGCTCGGGAGATTGTCCCTTGAGCTCGTCGCTGGCGTAACGATAGATGAGCTCGGCGACAATTCGTGCGTTGGTGAAAACGATGGTGGGGACATGCTTCTTGACCAACTGGATCAATATATCCTTCGCCTCGACGTTTGAGCTCTTCCGCAGGGACCTCCGGCGTGGAAGAATCGGAGGGTTCCAGAGAACGAAATACTTCTTTCCTCTGGGAGAACCGTCATCGGAAATCAATTCCATCTCTTCACCGGTTAGCTGCTCGGCGAGTTCCCCTGGGTTGGCGATGGTGGCCGAGCAGCATACGTAGGCCGGATTTGCACCGTATTTCGCACAGATACGCCTGAGGCGGCGGAGGACATTGGCGACGTTCGAGCCGAAGACGCCCCTGTACTGGTGTATTTCGTCGAGCACGACGAAGGACAGCCCTTCGAAGAAGTCCGCCCACTTCGTGTGATAAGGGAGTATGCCGGTGTGAAGCATGTCGGGATTGGTGAGTATTATGCGCATGGATTGGCGAATCTTCTTGCGGCTTGAGCTTGGAGTGTCGCCGTCATAAGTACCTGCGGCGAGAGCCGCTTCAAGAGGGGGAATATCTTTCCCGAAATCGCGAATAGCGCGCAACTGGTCCTGGGCGAGGGCCTTGGTGGGGAAAAGATAGAGGGCGCTCGCGGCGCGGTTTGCTATAAGCCGGTCCGCAACTGGGACGTTGTAGCAGAGTGTCTTGCCGCTTGCGGTGGATGTGGCGATGACAAGATTTTTTCCGCGCCGGGCCAGGTCAATTGCCCTGGCCTGGTGGATGTAAAGATTGCGGATTCCAGTACGTTCAAGCGCAAGCTGAACCTCGTCGCTGAGGGGGGCTGCAAGAGGCGCATAGCGGGCCTCAGCGGCGGGTATTTCCTCTATATGAACTGCGCGACCTCGCAGGGGGTCGCCCCCTTCAAGCTCGCGGATGAAGTCAACGTAATTCATCAACTCTCTTCGAGTACCTCGAGGACCCTGTTCCTGTCAATGGTACGGACTTCGATGGATTCGCCGGGCGGGCGGAAGTTGGATTGTGTTGTCGAAGCAAGTACGCCGCGGAGGGCACAGCCTGTCTGAAGGTGCTTTTTGATGAGTTCTGAGTTCCCGGCTGCCTGGATGTACGCCTTTATCTGGCGGTAATCCATGAGTGTGACCGGGCCTTTCTTCACTTCGACCACGTATAGCAGCGCCTTTTTGCGGGCCCGAAAGATAAGGTCTACAATCCCCTGAGAGCCGTCTTCGAGCGTGAGGCGGTGCTGCCTTGCAAGAAACTCAACCGGCTCGGCGAAAAGAAGCGAAGGGTCTTTCTCCAGAGCATCCTCGATCTCTTTCTCCGTGTCCACGTCTTTGTAGGGCTCCTGAAGGACATCGCGGATCGATTCCGCCCTGCCCTTCCCCACCCCTTTTACTTGTGCAAGCTGCTCGGCCGAGGCCGAGGCTATGCGCTGGATCGTGCCAAAATGCCTAAGCAGCTCTCTGGCGACCACGAGTCCAGCTCCGGGAAGCATCTCGACTACGCGCCGCTGCGTATCCGGCAGGTCAAGAGCGCGCCTTTTCGGATGGAGCGAGACTTCCGGTATTCCTTGCTGCTCTTGCTTGGCGATCATCAGGATGAGTTCGGCTGTCTCCTCGGGCGAGGCGGTCGTTACAAGGGACGCCCCATATTGAACGAGCAGCGAGGTCATCGCGCCTCGAACGGCATTGGGATGAAAAGCCCTTGCGGCCTGAAGGGGGTCTCCTTCGACGACGAAGATTGTAAGCCTCTCGCTTTCAGCGCCCTCGGTGGCTTCGACGAAGAGAGTCTTATCTTCGATTGCCGACAGGAAGCTATAAGTTGTTTTCCGGCAAACACTTACGCGGGAGCTCGGAAGATAGACCTCCGAATAGCCATCCGGGAAGAGGACGATCTCGGCACCGCCGCGCCGGAGCAGTTCAGCGACCTTTGAATCGGGCTTCGAGGCCCTGATCAGCAGAGAACCGATTCCCACGGGCCGCTCCTAGAAGTACTAAATCAATTCTAACCTTAAGCGTGCGGCGCGTCAATGTGAGGTGCCTGCATCAAGGGGGAAAACGCGGCCAGGTTGGCCGAGGGGCCGAAATACACCCCCGCGGGGCCTGGAGAGGTGCAACGCTTGACTTTGGGGACTTCGGAATGTAATATTTTGAAAAAGGGGATATAGCTCAGTCGGGAGAGCGCGGCACTCGCATTGCCGAGGTCGCGGGTTCGAATCCCGCTATCTCCACTTGGCGCAATGTCGGCTAAAGGCGGGGCGCGCGTTCAGGGCGGTATGCGCTTGGGAAGACCTGGGGAGCGAGAGGGGTCGTTGGCCCTGCATTTTTCGTTACTCCCGCCGTGAGCAGTGATGGAAAAGAGCCAAGGGTTACTGACACGTATGCTGGCTTTTGTCTGCCAGATGTGCCCGATCTGTATTATGAGGCGGCGCTACCCTACCTCTAGAATCTGGTCCAAAGCGAAGGCGGCGGAGAAGCATTGCCCGGCCTGCCGGGCTTATGACAAACTGCATGGAAGCGTCGTTCCACCACAGCACGCTGAGAGATAGAGAGGCCACCAGCCATGTTTGAAAAGGTAGCCAGGAGCGAGTTGCCGTGCGCATTTGGAGAGTTCACGGTTTACGGATACCGCGGGCTCAACAACGAAGAGTACCTGGTGTTGGTCAAGGGCGAGCCGCGGGATGATACACCGGCGCTGGTCAGGGTTCACAGCGCGTGCCTGACGGGGGACGTCTTCGGTTCGCTGAGATGCGATTGCGGGAGGCAGCTTCAGCGAAGCCTAGAGATGATGCAAGAGGCACCGGTAGCTGTGGTCATATATGCTTACAACCACGAGGGAAGAGGAGTCGGTCTCCTGAACAAACTGCGGGCCTATGAGCTCCAGGATTCAGGTTTGGACACCGTGGATGCGAACAAGGCGCTGGGTTTCGAGGAAGACCACCGGGATTACACGCTTGCGGCGGAGATACTGAAGGACTTGGGTGTCCACAAAGTGAAGCTCCTGACGAACAATCCCTCCAAGATCGCCGGTCTGAAGAAGCGCGGGCTTGATGTTGAGCGCGTGCCTTTGTGGGTTGGCGCCAACAAGACAAACGCCGGCTACATAGAGACGAAGCGGAGAAAGATGGGGCACCTTCCCTGAGCGCTGTCGCGGGCGGGCTATTGCAGGTAAAGAGCTAGGTGCTCACGCTTCTCTGGTGATGGCCGCCGCCAGCTTCTCCGGGGTTTCAGCAGCGAGGAGGTTCTCTCTAACGTGATCCTTTTTCAGAAACAGAGTTACTTTCGCCAGAGCCCTTATGTAATCCTGCTGCTGATGAGCTGCGGCGCCTATCATAACCACTATCCGAACGGGTTCGTCGTCAATGGAGCCATACTCAATGGGGACGGCGGTTTTCCCGAAGGCGGCGACGATGTCGGAGACGGATTCGAGCTTTGCGTGGGGCACGGCGATCCCTAGGCCAATGCCCGTGCTTAGTACCCTCTCGCGTTCCATGACCGCCGTGTAGAAGGATTCCGGATCCACGATGAGAGGTGAGGAGGAGATGAGCGTGACCATCTCGCGGATCGCTTCTCCCTTATTCGTCGCTTTGAGAATGGCGATCCTTTCGGGCGGGAATAGTTCTGAAAGAGAGTACATTTGCATGCTCCGGCAACTCGCATCAATATAAACTTAGAGCGCTGCGCCCCAAGCCGTAAATAACATAGTATAGTAGGGGCATGCGCCGAACAATCGGAAAAGTATGCCATCTCGCGTTGACCTGCCGTTGGAGGGCCTGATATAATTCCGCGAGAAGGAACCGGTTTCCCTCTTTGAGAGTAAGGTCGTGAGTATAAGAGTTGCGGTTTTTGACTTGGATGACACTCTTTACGACTGCAGCGGGCTGCTGGTGGAGGCGGCTCAGCGCCGCGCCGCTAAGGCTATGACGAAGGCCGGGCTTCCCCTCACGGAGGAAGAAGCCTACCAGAAGCAGCTCGAGATCGCCGAACGCTTCGGTCCCCGCGTTAACACCTTCGACAAGATCGCTCAGATTTACGCGATGAGCGATGAGCTCGTCAAAAACGCGCTGGAGGCGTATAACAGCGACGAGGTGAGCAAGATAGCTCCCTTCCCCGATGTCGCGGTCACACTGAAGCAACTCCGTGAGAACTCCATCAAAATCATTCTTGTAACCTGTGGGGTCCACTTGAGACAGGAGCGCAAGGTTAAGCTGCTGGGGCTGGAGTCGTACTTCGACGAGATAATCATAAGCGACGAGGAACGCGGGCCGATTGAGGAGGATTGTTACCTTGAGGTTCTCCGCAAGTACGGGCTGCACCCCAGCGAGGTCGTGTCGGTCGGCGATAGGATTTATTCGGAGATAAGCATATGCAATCGGCTGGGGATGGTGACTGTCCAGATGAGACACGGGCGGTTTAAGGATCTTCGCCCGATGTCAGAGGTGGAGGAGCCGAACTTCGAGATCGAGCACATTTCGGAACTGCTTGACATAATAAAATTCATCAACAAGAGCAAGCGCGGCGTTCCCCCCAAGATTGTCGCTATCGGCGGGGGGACGGGTCTTCCGATCCTTCTGGAAGGTTTGAAGGGTTTCACGCGCGACCTTACCGCTGTCGTGGCCGTGACGGATTCAGGAAGGAGTTCAGGTAAGATCCGCAAGGATTTCGGGGTACTGCCGCCGGGGGATATTCGTAACTGCCTGGTTGCTTTGGCCGAGTCGGAGGAGCTGCTTCACGAACTGTTTCAGTATCGGTTTGACAACGGGTCGCTGCAAGGAATGACACTGGGGAACATTTTCATAGCGGCGCTGGCTAAGGTCACAGGCAGCTTCGAGGCGGCGGTCAAGGAGGCCAGCCGGATTCTCGCTATCAGGGGGAAAGTGGTGCCTTCGACGACTGCCGATACGCACATATGCGCCGAATTGGCCGACGGCAGGATCGTGGAGGAGGAGCTGAACGTTCGCAAACCGAATAAGCCTCCAATAAGACGGGCGTTTCTGAGTTCGCCTGACGCGCCCGCCAGTGAGGAAGCAATTAGCGAAATTGTGAGGGCAGATTTCATGGTAATCGGACCGGGCAGCCTGTACACGAGCGTGATAAGTAACCTGCTTGTGGAAGGGATCGCCGACGCGATTCGACTCTCCAAAGCGACGATCGTTTATGTATGCAACATTGTCACGCAGCCCGGTCAGACAGATGGATATTCTGCTTCAGACCACGTTAAGGCATTAATGGAGCACGTTGGATCGGACGTGCTGGATTTTGTACTCGTCAACAATAAAGTGCCGCCGCCGCACATTCGGGAAGCTTACGTCCACGAAGGGGCAGAGATGGTGGAGGTGGATGAAGAGCTCCACAAACTGGGCGTCCGAGTGATAGAGGCAGACCTTCTCGAGAACCTGCAAGAGGCCCGCAAGCGAGTCCTGTGGGAGAAGCAGGACCTGCTCCGGCACGATCCGGTGAAGCTGGCAAGAACCATAGTCAGCTTGAATTCGAGCGCCCCTTAATGCTTCAAGCATTCCTGCCCACCCACCTCATTCTGCGCATCAAGGAGAAGACTCATTGGATCTGGAAGAGAAGATTCGGCGGCGAGAGGCGAAGATAGCGGTCATAGGTCTGGGCTACGCCGGTTTGCCACTGGCAGTTGAGTTCGCCAAGGCGGGCTTTGCGGTGGTGGGGGTGGAAAAAAGCTCCAGCCGCTGTGAAGCGATAACTTCGGGCCGGTCGTACATAGAAGACATTTCAGACGATGAACTGAGGGCCGGAATGAAGACGGGAAGGTTTTCGGCGACGACCTCACCCGAGGAGATTTCTTCCTGCAGCGTTGCCGTAATCTGCGTGCCAACCCCGCTGCGGAAGACAAAAGACCCGGACATCTCCTACATCCTTGAGGCGGTGGATGCGTTGAAGGAACATCTTCCAGCGAATTCCCTCGTCGTGTTGGAAAGCACGACCTATCCTGGTACGTGCGAGGAAATAATCCTGCCGGTGCTCGAGGAGCGCGGCTTGCGGGTGGGCGAGGAGGTGTTTCTGGCGTTCTCACCGGAAAGGGTCGACCCCGGCAACAAGGAATACAAGACGAGAAATATTCCGAAGGTCGTGGGCGGCATAACGCCACGCTGCACGAAGGTCGCTACGGAGCTCTACCAGACCATCGTGGAAAAGGTGGTCCCCGTCTCCTCGACCCGAGTTGCCGAGATGGTGAAGCTTTTGGAGAACACGTTCCGGACGGTGAACATAAGTCTGATAAACGAGTTCGCGATGATGTGCGATAAGATGGGGATCGACGTGTGGGAAGTGGTGGACGCGGCGGCAACGAAGCCTTTCGGCTTTATGCCGTTCTACCCGGGGCCGGGGCTGGGCGGGCACTGTTTGCCGATCGATCCTCTGTACCTTTCCTGGAAGGCGCGACTTTTGGATATTGAGGCCGGATTCATCGACCTGTCCACCCGCATAAACAGCTATATGCCGAGGTACGTCGTCTCGAAGGTGGTCGACGCGCTGAATTCGGAGCGCAAGTGCGTAAACGGGGCCGATATACTGGTGCTCGGCGTCTCCTACAAGAAGAACGTGAGCGATCCGCGCGAGTCCCCGGCAGCGGACATCATTCAATTGCTTGTCGAGAAGGGCGCCAACGTGTCGTACAGCGACCCGTATGTGCCGGAGTTTTCTTTCGAGGGAACGACACTGAAGTCTGTGGACCTGACGCGGGAGACCTTGGTCTCAAGCGACTGTGTGGTGATTATCACGGATCACGATGCGTTCGACTACATGTTCGTGATCGAGAACTCGAGGATAGTGGTTGACACCCGGAATGCGATCAAGGGCCTCGAGGGGAATGCGAAGGTAATCAAGCTGTAGGACGGGCGAATTTGACCTGGCGGGTTCCTATCGTAGATTTGGGGAAACAGCACGCGAGCCTGGGTGCGATGCTGCAGGCGGCCCTCAAGGAGGTTTTGGACCGCAGCTCATTCGTTCTTGGGGAGTTCGTGGAGGAATTCGAG
This sequence comes from uncultured Planctomycetota bacterium, assembly GCA_964622675.1. GTDB lineage: Bacteria > Planctomycetota > DG-23 > CAZBND01 > CAZBND01 > CAZUUK01. The sequence goes on from CAZUUK010000050.1 coordinate 16,417, forward strand.
GCGGCTTTTGCCAAGTACTGCGGGGCCGAGTACGCAGTCGGCGTGAACTCTGGAACGGCAGCCCTCTATGTGGCGCTGAAAGCGTGCGGAATCGGGCCGGGCGACGAAGTAGTTACAAGTCCCTTCACGTTTGTCGCCAATGTTGAAGCAGTCTGGCTGGCCGGTGCGACGCCGCGCTTTGCCGGCGTGGATCCGCAGACGCTGAATCTCGATCCAAGACAAGTGGAGAGAGCATTCACGAAGAAGACCCGGGCGGTTGTTCCAATCCACCTCTACGGCCACCCGGCCGATCTTGATCCCGTCATCGAGCTGGCCAGGGAGCGCGGCGCGGTGGTGATCGAGGATGCGGCACAGGCGAGCGGTGCAAGGTATAAGGGGAGGCCCGTGGGCGGGATCGGAGATGTGGGGTGCTTCAGCTTTTATCCCCCTAAGAATCTGGGAGCGTTAGGCGAGGGTGGGATGGTGGTTACGAACGACGAGGAGATAGCGCGGCGCGCACGGCTGATCCGCCACCATGGCGATATCGGAAGGTATGAACACGTGATACCCGGCTTCAACTTTCGGATGGAAGGGATCCAGGGAGCGGCGCTTTCGGTGAAGCTCAAACATCTGGATTCGTGGGTCCGGAGGCGCCGAGAAGTGGCGGAAGCTTACAATGAGATGCTGGCTGGGCTGCCTTTGACCCTACCGGCGGAACTTCCCTACGCTTACCACTGCTATAACTATTACACGGTGCGTTCGCCCAGCCGCGATTCGCTGCAGAAGTACCTGGCGGACCACGGCGTGCAGTCTGCCGTGCAGTATCCCAAGCCGCTCCACCTTCAGAAGGTGTGCAAAAGCATGGGGTACAAGGAGGGTGACTTCCCCGTGTCGGAGGAAGCGTCGGAGCAGGTGCTTTGCCTTCCGATATTCCCGGAGATTACGGGAGATCAGCTCGATTACGTGGCGCAGACGGTAAGAGGGTTCTCCAAGGCGGAGGAAGGCCGCTAGGAGCGGGGTCAGGCCGAGCCAGCCTGGTTGTCCAGGGGCGGGATCGTGCGGTGAGTTGCGCGGCCGTCGCCGTCGAATCGGTAGGCGCCGTCGAGAGCGTCTCTGAAATCATAGACGGCATGGAAATCTTCTCTGGAGTCAGTGTCCGACTTCCCGAGCAGGCTTGCGTCCACCAGGTTGAATACAATCTCCCCGAAATCGTCCGTCCTCTTGACCCCCCAGCCTTCAAAGACCACTCTCGCCATGAAGCCAAACTGCTTGAGCGCGTATCGCCTTATGCCTTCCAGCAGCTCGCGCCCAGTGACGTGTCGTTTGCTCCTGTCTTTGGAAAGGCTGTCGCGCTTGAGGGCTCGTTGAGTGAAACCGAGCGCTTCGAAAAGATACAGATAGGCGCCTACGTCGTAGCGGCCGTCTTTTCCAGCGACCTGGCGAACGCGTCTAAGAAAGCTCGCTTTCCTGCTCATCATCGGCCCCTGAAGATTCCGGTGGAAGTTCGACACGGGGGAACAGGGGTTCCCCCTTATTCACCTTGACGCCGGGTCTAAGAAAGCCCCATTTCATCTGGTCTGCGGGAGCGCTGTCGGGCTTGACGTCCAAGCCTAATTGCCCGTGTATCGTTTCGGAGGTGGCGGGCATGAACGCCCAGAGACAGACGGAAACCAACCTGAGGGTTTCCAGCAATGTATATAGGACGCTCGAAAGCCGCTGGGTCTGTGAGGGCTCTTTCGCCAATACCCAGGGTTTGGATTCCTCGACGTATCTGTTGGCGCCGCGGATTACCTCCCATATCTGCTCGAGGGCCCTGTTAAAACGGAGCCCCTCGATTTCGGGTTCGACGAGCTGCGGGAGGCTGGAAGCGGCTTCCCGGAGCGCCTTTCCCTCGCCGGCATCTGCCGTTTCGGGTACGACTCCATCCCTGTAGCGCTCAACCATCGTGAGGGTTCTGTGTAAGAGGTTGCCGAGGTCGTTTCCCAAGTCGCGGTTGTATCGCTCAATCATCTTTTCCCTGGAGAACGACACGTCCTGTGCAAATGGGGCCTCCCGCATCAGGAAATAGCGGAGGCTATCGGCGCCGAACTCGTCCACCAGGATGTTCGGGTCAATCCCGCTGCCGGCGGACTTGGACATTTTGCCGCCTTCGACCGTGACGAATCCGTGGACGAACACTCTTTTGGGAAGCGGCAGGCCCACCGACATCAACATTGCCGGCCAATGCGTGGTGTGGAAGCGTATTATGTCCTTGCCGATAACGTGAAGGTCCGCCGGCCAGTAACGGGCGAATTTCTCCTCATCGGAGAGAAAGCCACAGCCGGTGAGATAGTTCACCAAGGCGTCGAACCATACGTAGATAACCTGGTTGGGGGCGATAGGAACGGGAACGCCCCATTTGACCGTCTCCCTGGTGACGAAAACGTCCCTGAGCCCGGGAATCAAGAAGCTGTTCATGATTTCGTTGCGGCGGAAATCCGGCTCGATGAACTCGGGATGCCTCTCGACGTGCGCGCGCACGGCGTCGGTATACTTCGACAGACGGAAGAAGTAGCCTTCTTCGGAGAGCCACTCGACGGTCGTGTGTCCGACCGGGCACTTGCCGTCAACAATCTCGTCTTCGGAGAGAAAATTTTCGCAACCGCCGCAGTACCAACCTGAATACGTTCCGCTGTAAATGTCGCCTGCGTCGTGGACACGCCTGAAGAATTCGCTTACCAGCTTTCGGTGCCTGGGTTCGGTGGTCCGAACGAAGTCATCGTACGATATCCCGAGCTTGGCCCAGAGCTGCTTGAACTTCTCTGAGATTATCTTAATCAATTGCTGCGGGGCTAGGCCCCTTTCCTCCGCCGCTTTGACTGTCTTCTGACTGTTCTCGTCCATGCCGGTGAGGAAATGGACGTCGTACCCCGTGAGCCTTTTCCATCTGGCGACGACGTCGGTGCCGATGGCCTCGAAAGCCGTGCCCAGATGCGGCTCGGCATTGGCATAAGGTATGGCGGTAGTTATGTAGAACTTAGCTTGCCGGCCCATTGTCTTTTTCCATCTGAGGTGTATCTTGGCCGATTATTTCAGAGACAGGGATGACGAGCTGCTTCTCTTTCCCCGTCTCGATCGTCACCAGTTGCGCCAATATGTCGTAGTCAACCACCTCTCCCACGCCGCGTGCGGTAATTACACGGGAGCCCCTTCTGGGCAGTTTTCGGCGAAGGTCTTCGTAAGTTCCGTCCTCGAACCTGAGGCAACACATGAGCCTGCCGCACCGCCCTGATATTTTGGTCGGGTCAAGGGTGGTTTTCTGGCTCTTGGCCATTTTCATAGTCACCGGCTCCAGGTTCTTGAGAAAAACCCGGCAGCACAACTCCCGGCCGCAGTGTTCGAAGTCTCCCAAAAGCCTGGCCTCGTCGCGGACGCCGATTTGCTTCATTTCAATCCGAGTGCGGTATTCCTTGGCGAGTTCCTTAACGAGCTCCCTGAAGTCAATCCGGCCGTCGGCGAGGAAGTAGAAAATGATCTTCTCCCCGCCGAGAAGATGCTCGACGTCTGCGACCTTCATCGCAAGGTCGAGTTCCTTAGCTTTCGTTTCGCAGAACTCTTTCTCCTCGAGTTCCTTATCGCGGACTATTTCCAACGCCCTTGCCAGGTCTTCTTCGGTAGCCAGGCGAAGGATTTTCTGATGGCTCTGCTCTGAATCCGGCTGCGCCGGCTCTTCAGGGAAGGAGACTACGACTCCCAGTTCCGTCCCGCGGTCGGTTTTGACCACGCAGGCGGAAGCGCGGGAAAGCCCTTCCATGTTGGTCAGGAAGGGGGCAACGTAGCTCATCTTCCCATACCTCACCATGGCGATTTGTCCCAATCAACTGCCTCCTTCAGCCTAGGCGCGAAAGCGGGTTCGCGGTTTCGCAGTGCGCCGAAGGTAATCTCCTAGTACGAGCTCTACATCCACATTCTGGTCAATATATTCTGCGGCTTCCAGTGCAAAATGGGCCGCTTGCAACGCCTCATCACATTCTAACTCCCCTGCCCTACGGCGCAGGGCAGCCTCCCATTCCGGTTCCTCGTTTACAGAAGCTTCGCCCGTTAGGCCCTTGCGGGCCACCTCGGTGTAGAATGACGCCGCGAAGGAGAGTACTTCTTTCACATTCCGCCTCGTACGTTCTCTGAAAGGCTTTCCGCTCGCGCTCCTTTCCATTGTAGCAATACTACGGCACTCGCCGGCGATCTTGCTGGCCAATTCTTCTTCATCGTCGGACGGATTCACCCGGACGGCCTGGAGAGCCAGCAGCTTGAGCTTTGAAGCCTCTTCAGTTGCCAGCCATAACGCCCTACTGACGCTGCCGCCGGCAGCGTCGGCCAAGCGTGTTGAGCTCGAATCGTCCAATTGGAACTGTCGCTGAAGGATTTTCAAGATCATTATGTGTTCTAGTGCGGTCATTCTTATAAGTTGACACCTGGAAAGGATGGTCGGCGCCACGTTGTCTGGACGAGACGTGGTGAGGAACAGGATGGTACGCGCCGGGGGCTCTTCGAGAAGCTTAAGGAGCGAGTTGGCGGCGGGCTCGGTCATCATTTCGCATTCGGCTATGACGGCGACCTTGCGAGGCGCTTCCAAGGGTTTGAGCTGAAGCATTTCCTGCAACTCCCGCGCGTCATCGATTGAGATGAACTTGCCGCTTGGATCCCCTTCGGCGGCGGCAGCGCTCCGGCCGGCCTTTGGCTCCAGCCAGAAGAAGTCCGGGTGAGAGCCGGAACCGACTTTGAGACAGGAGCTACACGAACCGCAGGCATCCGTTCCGCCTTTTTCGCAGAGCAGCGCTTTCGCCGCCGCTCTGGCGAAGGTGCGCTTTCCGACACCCTCCGGCCCTACGACCATGTAGGTATGCGCCAGCCGGCCGCGGGCAAGGGCGGTTTGAAACGCCCTCACGGCGACCTCCTGCCCGATCAACGCATCAAAGGACACTGGAAACTGCCTCCACGACTTTGCGGTGAACTTCCTGGATTGGTGCTTCGGCGGATATCACCCGGAGCTTTTCGGGGTTGCCGCCGGCCTCGCTAAGAAATCCTTCTCGAACCCTAGCATGGTAGTCGAGTCCCCGTCGTTCGATTCTGTCGGGGGATCTTCCTCGGCGCGCCATCCCTACCTCGGGAGGAACGTCGAGTATTAAAGTCAGGTCAGGTGAAAGATCACCTATTATCAACCTGCCGATTTCCTTCACGAGATTAGGACCGATGCCCCCGGCATAGCCCTGGTACACAACTGACGAGAGGAGAAACCTTTCGGAAAGGACGACCTTCCCGCTCTCGAGCGCCGGGCGGATGACCTCAGAGACGAGCTGAGCCCTGCAGGCCATATAGAGCATGAGCTCCGCCTCCACCGACATCCTTGGGGCTGAATTGTCCAGAAGAAGGGCGCGGATCTTTTCACCCAGGGGAGTTCCGCCGGGCTCGCGGGTGGCGAGAACCTGAAGCCCTCTTTCCTCGAGGAAGCTTTTGAGGAAAGAGAGCTGAGTGCTTTTTCCGCCGCCGTCCGGCCCTTCAAGGACTATGAATTTCGCCGCCTTCACCGCGGACCTCCTGAGGGCTTCATGTCTTCCACCGCCTGACGCAGGGCAAAGAGAGTCTCGTCGCTGGCATCCATGGGGATAGTGCAGCCTGCACCCAGGGCCCACTTCTCGCCGCCCACGGATTTGAAGGCTTCACGCGCTTCCTTCACAGCTTCCTCTCTCTGCCCCTCGGCGAAAGAGGTCAGATGACTGACGCCGCCGATCAGGCACTTGTCGGTTTCATCGCGAACGTCATCGATGGACGGGTTCGTGGGGTCGGCAGCGTCCCAGTTGAGCATGTGGACGGGATAATCTAAAAGGTCGAGCAGCATGTTG
>CAZUUK010000051.1:0-1382 GCA_964622675.1 uncultured Planctomycetota bacterium
TTCATCCTGGCCGTAGTACCAACTGTGCGTGCCGCTGTGAGCTTCAGCGTAACGACTCGCAGGGGTCGGCAGGGGAGTAGGCGTGCCGGCATCAACTATGTGCCACAGGCCACTAGACGCCCAGCCCAAAGGGCCCCTCTCAACGTCGTTAATAAAACCCTCAGGCGGCGCCTCGGCGACGGTTAGGGTGATCGTGTCGGTGTCGGTCTCGGCGGGATCGCCGTCGTCGGTGACTCGAAGGAGGGCGGTGCAGATACCTGAGGAGGGGTAAGCATAAGTCGGGGTGCGATAAGGGTCGGTGGTAGAGAAATCAAAGCTGCCGTCGTTTTCGAAATCCCACTCAAAGAGTACCAAGTTGCGGCCTATGACGGGAGATATGGAGTTGAGATGGCTGAAGGTAACGTCCTCCAACTCGTAAGGGGTGGACTTGTCTACAAGGGCTACGGCCAGAGGCTGTGTCTGGCCTTCAGGATACCAGACCCAATCGATGTTGTTCATTTCGGTTAGTTCGTCTATGTCGTTGTCGGGGTCGATGTAAGCGAAGACCGCTCTGGTATTAACGGTGGGAGACCAGGTGAAGTTGACGGTAGCTGTTTCCGCAAGGAGATCGTAGTCGTCGTCGAGGTCGTTGGGAGCGGGAATAGAGCTTATGAGTTGCTCTCCGAGAAGCGTTCCTTTGGCGGGGTAGCCGTCCCAGACCTGGACGCGGATGTCGGAAGCATCGGCGTTTCCGATGTTGTGGACGGTGACATCAATAGTCGAAGCGGTGACGGCCATGTCATCCTCGGCGAAGAGGCCGAGGTCAGGCTTTGGCGGGGGGATCGACTGGCCAGGGGCAAGCTGGGTCATCTTGACGAGGTAGACCTGCCTGGGGGGAAGAAGGATGGAGACGGGGTCTCCTCTGTTGGCGAGGGTGAACTGGTAGGACTGCTCGACGGTGTCAATTTCGTGGTCCTCGTCTGCATCGGGGCCGGCTTCCAAGAGATACGTGCCGCCGACCTGGAGACGCCAGGGGCGGATTCTGATCTGGCGCTCTTCGGTGCGGAAGAGGTAGCAGAGGACGCGGAGGTCGTCGGGCTCCATTTTGACGGGGAGGCCGGCGAAGTCGCTCGTGGTGTTTTCGTACGTGCAAGAGAACTCGGTGAAGCCGAATACGATGCCGGCCCAGTCAGCCCCGAGGTAGTATGAAGTCACTCCGAGGATGCCGACGTAAGCGATGCGGTCGGTCATCATGGCTTCGGTGGTCATGAACGGCCAGCGGGGTATGATGTTGTTGTAGTGATGGTCCATCATGTGGTCGACGAGGGGAGTTTTGTCGAGGGTGTTGCGCTGGAATGCGGTGTAGCCGGTTTCGAATGCGTCGAGGAAATCGTCGAACATGG
>CAZUUK010000051.1:1392-22271 GCA_964622675.1 uncultured Planctomycetota bacterium
AGCTGCTGTCCGGCCCAGAGTTCGCTTCCCTCGGTCGGAGTTGCGGGCCTGCCGGCGTCGTCCCAGTCGAGGGCGAGGTTGGTTGCGGCGATGAAGGGGTCGAGATACTTGGAGTCCCTAGTTCTGAGGTAGCGCATCGCCTGAAGCTTGTACTCGTAGTGCTGGTACTTAGGGAACTTATTTAGGTCGCCTTCGTTGGAGCGATACCAGTTGGGGGCGTTCATGCCGCCCATTTCGCCGGTGGGAAAGCCGATGTTGGAGGGAAGGATGCCGGCGGGCTTGCCTTTGTCGGTGCGGTAGGAGTCCTCAAGCCAGGCGTCTGCGTATTCCTGGAAGAGCTGGTCGGTGGCGGGGTTGTTGTTGTACCAAAGGAGCCAGGGCCCGCCAACGATGCCGCGGACGTTGATGGGAGAGTCGTTCTGCTGGTTGATGTTTGTTGATAGTTGAGTGGCGCTGAAGTGGTTGGCTTTGAAGTGGCGGTGGCTGAGGGGGTTAATGCCTGTGAGGAAGTCTCGGACGGTTTTCATCGTCCGCATATTGCGCTCGACATAGCGGGGGTTGGAATAGGCCCACCCTATCTGCATTGGCTGGGAATAGCCGATGGGCTCGCACACGTGTTCGGCGTCGGCATACTTAGCGGAGAAGCCCCTTGTGCTGTTTATTGCGTCGCTGTCCCAGATGGCGTCAACGAAGAGTCGGTAGCCGTATTCAGCCACGTCGCTAGCGCCGTCGCAGACCCAGGCGAGCATGCCGAAGAGGGGTGCGATTTCGACGTCGTCGGAGAAGCCGCCGCCGAACTCGTAGCTTATGGGATGCTGGCGGACTTGGACCCACCAATCGGAGAGGTCGAGGAGTTCGTTGTAGACCATCCACTGGTACTTGGCCCAGTCGGGCGCGCCGGGGGGGCAGGCGGCCTCGTAGTCGTATAGGTACCACTCGTCGTTCCAGGTGCGGTCCACGTAGAGGTTTCTGTAGCGGTTGCCGGGGAATAAAGGTTCGATCCTGGTGTCGAGCAATTCCACGCCTATCTGGTAGGCTTCGGTTACCTGGCGGGGGTCGTAGCCGCAGGAGATCCTGGCGGCGTACATCATGCCCTTATATCTGTAAGGTGTTTCCCTAAGGTAGGTGGGGTCAAAGAGGTCGGTGGGGTCGGTGAGGACCTCCTGATTTAGCTGCTCCCATATGACATATGCCCTGCGGTAGTTGTAATTCCCCTGCCCGTAATAGCCGTAGCCTCTCATGATGCCCCAGGAGATATAGGCCTGGGCGACGTCGAGGGCCATGTCCAGGAGGTCCCAAGCCGAGTGGAGCTCGGGGTCGGATGCGACGACGTCCCCTAGAAGGGTGACGGAGTCGGCGGTGAGGGCAATTTCATTGACAGCGAGTTCGGTTTGCTCCCACTCGAGGTCGGGGTGGCCGACAAGCCACATGAGGGCGTTGGCCTTGGTTACCTTGTTAAGGTCGGTGCCCTCGGGGATGGCTTCCCAGGCGGCTCTGGCGGCCTGGATGTCGCCCGCGTTGAAGAGGTTCATGCCGGAGATGGCCTGCGGGTGGGGGCTGGGGACGTTGCAGATTAGGTCGCCGAGGCCGTTTTTGGTGAACGGATAAGGCTGGTGTTCGTGGATGTCGAGTCCCATGACGGAGTTATACTGGAACTCGCCCCGGAGCTGCTTTGTGGCGTCTAGAACGGGGAAATATCTGGAAAGCGGGCCGCGGTTGGCTCCTCCGGTGAAGGTGAACTCCAGATAGCCCTCGGTGACGTCAACAGTGAAACGACGTTTGGCAATAGCACCGATATAGGGGTCGTTGACAGTGCCACCGGGGAAGAACTTGATGCGGGCGTGAGGGGTGAGAGCGTCGATATCGGCGGCGACGGTAACGCCGTTAACGACGATGTCCATGTACCATAAGGCGTCAGAGCCGTCGCCAAGACAGGCCAGTACGTCATAAGTGCCGTTGGGAAGGTCAACGCGAAAAGTCATATCGTCCGGGTCCACGACGGAGTCGAGATGAAGATCGTCAGCTCTTGGCATGGCGTCGTAAATCGTGATGTAGCGGCCGAAGATGACCCAGAAGGCATCGCGGGCGTCCGCCGTGCCGCGAGGCGCACTGAGCCACCCGTAGCTGTCGGTTGCGGTGTAGAGGGTGGTGTCATCAACGTGGGTGTAGCCGGCTTTCACACCCGTGGGTACGCCCATGTCGAATTTGTATACGTTCTGGGCGAAAGCCGAGGCGTGCGCCAAGGCGAAGACTACAGCGAAGACCAGGCTCCATCTAATAAGACGAGACCCCATTGCGTTCCTCCTCGATCGAGATCGGTAATGTGTGAAGTCTTTTCATCGCAAAATGTTAAGAACCCTAGTGCCCCTGGGAGTGCCTTACTGTTATGACCTCCGACGAGAGCAAAAAGTTACCATGTTTTAGCTTTCGGCAGTGGGCGGCGCATATTGTCTGGCGGCCGGATGGAGCACCCACCAGCGACGACCCAGGCCGGTGCCTTTCAATACAATGTCTACCCCGTCAGTGAGGGCTCCCTTTCTTACCTTGACGCGCGCCTTGGCTTCCTGATAACCGGGAGCGGTGACGAAGAGCGTTCTTCTACCGACGGAGGCGGGAATGCCGAAGAGGATGAATTTGCCCTTGGAATTGGTGTAGGTGGCGGGCTCCCAGTCGACAAGCTTTCCCTTTCGGCTCTCATCCTGGACGAAGGCCCAGGGAATGGGGTCTCCATTTTCGTCAAGGACGGCACCTTTGACGGCGCCGGTGGTACAGCCCAATTTCAGGGGGACGGAGACGCCGTCCACCGATCCTCCTGCGTAGAGCCTGATAGGGACGCTCTGACCCTCGGCCTTTCCCAGAACGTAGGTCTTAAGGGAGCCCTGGGCGTCGGGTGGTGCACCGAAGGCATGGAGAACGAACCTCTCTCCGGGGGAGATTTTAGCGACGTCGCAACGGGGATAAACGTGGAAGCCTTCCGCCGGGTCGCCGCGCTTAACGGTCCTGGCGAAGAGCTCGACCCATATTTCGTCGATGTCTCCGGGAAGGAATCCGCTCACGTGGCCTTCGACCCTGCTGACGCGTGCGAAGCCGACGACGGCGTTTTCTATTTCCGACTCAAGAACGGCGGAGGAGCCAACGCGAAGGAGGCAAATGAAGTAGCGCGTCGGGATTGTGCAGAGCTGGGATTTTCCTCCCTTGATGGCTGTGAGGCTGAAGGAGCCGTCGTCTGAGGTGACGTCCTCGCTATAGGCAGTGGTTCCGTCGAGGGCGGATACGATGCAAAGCCTGAGGCCCGGGAGTGGCCTTCCGCTGGAGACATCAAGGGCGCGGCCGGCGAAAGAGAGGCCCTTTGCAGCGGGAAGGCGGACCTGGTTCGGCGAGGCTGCACCAACGTTAACCATGGTGGCTGCGCCGGGGTTGGTGGGGTCCTCGTCAGCTACGACGTAGCCGTCGCCAAGCCAGAGGTGAGCTTTGCCGGCGGGGACGGAGTCGAAGGAGAAGGTGCCATCGTCGGCGCTTGCGGTCTCGAGCTTTGGCGAGGCGGGATGGAACCGCACAAGCCTGACGGGAACGCCTTTGAGAGGAGAGCCGCTTTGAGCATCAACGACCAAGCCGGAAACCGCCCCCGCGGCCGCGTGTACGGCGGCAACCTCTGGGGGCTGTCCGGCGATGTAGATGAAGGGATGGAGAATTCCGGCAATAAATAGGACAAGCGGTGAAAGACTCCGGAGCCAGCAGAAGGAAGGGATAGAGATGGGGTTCGAGACAGGTGTTCTTCCCACCGCAGAGTGCATATGCATCACCATGCTGAAAGCCTTGCCGACAGGCCACCCCCGGGAGGAATTCTACAGCGTGCGCACGCCAGTGTCAAGGAGAGAGTGAGGAGCGCGTAAAGCCTCGCACTGAGCGCGCGAGGGAGGGATTTTGAAATTCTTTCACGCGTGTAACCGAATGATGAGAGGATAGCGGCGGATTTCGAGTGAGCGGACGGTAGTTATGTCGCCAACCGCCTCGACGGTGCATTCGTCGGCTGTGGAGGAAAGCGGGTCGAGGAGGATAGCGCGGGAGAATTTGCCAGGGACCTGGATGTCCTTCCGATGCGCTGTCTCGTCAGGCCGTTGGCTCCAAACGGCGGCAGTCAGGTCGCCGGAGGCATCGCGGAATGCGAGGCTGGAGAGTTGGGGGTCTTCTTTTGTGAGAGCGATTCGTTTGCCGGCGACGATTCCAGCGAGAGCTGAGGCAAGGGCTCTGAGGGCGTAGTACGCGGTGCCGGGGTCGTCGTGATGATCTGTGAGGCCGCCTTTGCCACTTATGGTCGCACACGGGATGCCGCCGACGGAGACCACCTCGACGAAGCGGCGGGAAGCGGCTTCGGCAGAGGCGCGCTCGAAGATCGGATCGGCCGCGGGGAGTTCGACGAGGAATCTGCCCGGCTGTGGCCATTTGGCGACAAGGTTCCTGATCGTTTCGAGGCGGGTATCCGCGGCAAGGGATATAGTGAGCGGGCCGCCTACAGCCTCCATGGCTTCTCTGACGCGAGGCGCAGATGCGTGTATTCCTGAGATCAGTGTGGTGACCTTTGCCCGATCGCGGGCTTTGCCCGACAGCCAGCGTAGGCAGTCTATTGTGTGCGCCGGATCGCCGCCGTCTGCGTGGAGTTCGAAGCCGTCAACGTAGTCAGCGAGGCTCTGGACCAGCGTGGAAATGTAGGCCTTGAATGCGCCGGGGATCTCGTCTTTGGAATAGGCGGGATGGTTCATCGTCACCGGGAACACGATTTGAGCCCCCTGAGCGCGACCCATCGCGAGGCAGCGCTTTGCATACTCCGGTATGATGTATGTGCCTTTGTGCGGTTCGATGTCCTCCCACCCTACCCTATCGGGCGCGACGCGGACGAGAAGAGCGCCGGTGTCGAAGGCGGCGGCCCACGCGTTGTCGTTGCTGTGGATGCCGGGCCTGCCGGCCTTGGAGGAGGAGCTGACGCGGGTTCCGCGAGTCGCGAGGGCGACGTTTATGCCGTCGGTGTCGTAGGCTTCGATCTCCATGATGGACATGTACCCGCGGCCCCGGCCCTCCTGCGGGCGGAGACGAGTTCCGACGATGCGGAGGGCGTCGGCCGGTTGGTTTTGGACGGGGAATTCGAGCGTTTGCCTGGGGTCCGGTTCGGGGGAGTCTTTTTCTTCGCGGAAGGTACGCCATTCGCCGGCCCGGCGGAGGTCGATTTTGAAATCGAGTGGGAAAGCGCCCTTGCGAGCGACGAGGAGTACCTTGGTGAGCGTTACGCTGGTCTGGAAATCAAGCTGTATCCATTGGTTAGCGTTCTCGGCCGCCACGAGCTCAGAGGTCCAGCCGGCGAACTGTCCGCCGCGGCCGTCAGGACCCTTAAGGCGACCGTCAACGACATTTTCTTCGCCCCACATTCTCGGGACGACATAAGGAAGAGGTGCGGTGACGGCAAGAGGAGCGTGTTTCTTGTCGGCGGAGCGGAGGGTGATGAGGCGCTTGGGTGCCGATTTAACTGAAGGCTGCGGAGGAGCGGCATCGGGGAGGCGATCAACGGTTCGGACGAAGTTGACGATCACATCGTCGCCGTAAACTCTGACGATGAGGTAGCCCGCATGGGCGGGGTCGCGGAAGCCGCCTTTGACGTCGGGGTAAAGCGACCAACTGTTTCGGGCGAAGGCGGTCGAGGTGACGCTGAAGAGGCCGGTGCTCGCGTATTGATTGGTGAGGTTGTGGTGGATGTGACCAGTGAAGACGGCGCGGACATTGTACTTTTTAATGAGGTCGAGTAGGCGGGCGCGGGGTTCTTCGTCAATTACTTCGTAGTTGCGGGGGCCGATGTCCTTTACGGGATCAACCCAATAGATCGGCGTGTGAAAACCCATGAAGATGTGGCGGGCGTTTTTGTTTGCGGCGAGGTCGGCTTCGAGCCACTGCCACTGCTTGGCCTCCCGGTCCCAGCCGCTGCCGAACATATGCTCGCACAGGACGATAAAGTGTGCGTCGCTGTGGTTGAAGGAGTAGTAGGACTTGCCGAAGTAGTGCTCGTAGAGGGCGATGTTGTCGTCGCTTATGTAGAAGCTTTTGCGGGGGTCGCCGGCGCTCTTGGGCCAGGTTGGAAAAGCAGCGGAGAGTTTGTTTCCGATGTCGTGGTTGCCGGGACAGAGATGGACGGGCGTTTTGAACATGCCCATGAGCTCCTGGCTGTTTAGGCATTCTTTGTCCCAGTTGGGGCGCTGCGGGTGGCTGGTGGTGATGTCCCCGAGGTGGAGGACGAGAGCAGGTTTTGAGGCGTTGGCCTGGTGAATGATCTTGAGGAGGCGGCCGATGTTCATGGCGGCGCCTTTCTGCCACGACTGCCTCGCGTCTGAGGGAAGGAAGAGGTTCTCGATGATCCAGGGCTTCGGGTTGGAGGTTATGTGCGTGTCGGAGATAACCATGAACCAGAAGTCGGGCTGCGGGACGAAGTCCCAGTTGAATTCGAGGATGCTCTCCTGGTCGAGCGGCTGGGAGATCGCCGCGCGGGCGGCCGACGGATAAAAGGAAACACCGGCGGCAGTTATGACGGCGCCAGCAGAGGTCTTAAGAAAGTCGCGTCTGGTTATCCAGCGAGGCTCGGCCATTGTGAGATTCCTTTCTGATTGCACTGGGAGAATCGTGTCAGTCGATCCAGATGGGGCTGGACCAGGCCATTTCGCCGTCGGTTTGAGAGACGCGGAGGTAGTAGAAGGCTGAAGGTGCGGCGGCTTCCTGGATTTCGGCGTCGAGCTCGAGGCAGCGGAGCTCCATCATGCGCCAGATGACTTCGCCGTTTCGTACGAGTTCGACATGGTCCAAATCGGTGGTGCCGCGAACGGAGCAGTGAAAGCGAAGCTGCTTGCCGGCTTTCGCGGTCAACTCTGATCCCATGGGGCGGCCGTTGGCGGAGAAGTCGAGAATTATGCGGGTGCCAGTGGTCGCGTAGCAGCGGCGGGCGTAGAGCGCGTCGAAGACGGCGTCGCGGGTGAATTCTTCGGCGAGAACGGCAACGAGTCCGCTGCCGAGGTGATGTTTGAGGTGCCTCTGGCGGTCGCACCACTGGGCGTTGCCGGGGTTTGCGTCGTGGCCGTCGCTGGAGGCGACGAGGCCGAGCCTGTGGCCCGCAAGGAGCGCGTCGAGGGCGCCGATGCCGGGCTCGCGGTCGCAGACGCTCCCCATGTAGGGTGCACCGAGATGCTCCGAGTTTCCCCAACTGGAATAGACCTCGACCAGACGATCGAATTGGGGGTCGCGGTAGGACCAGTCAACGGGGAAGACGGCGACGTTGGGATGATGGGGGATGGTGATGGCTTGCATCTTAAGCTTTCGGAGTTCGTTCCAGAGCTGCTGAGGGTTTTGATTATCGGGTTCGATGACGTTTATTGCGCGGCTGGAGTGATAGAAGGGGCCGTCGGGAGTTTTGTAGTAGACGTTGCGGTGGCCGTAATTGGGCGAGGTCCATTCGAAACAAGGGAGGGCGATGAAGCTGCCGGAACGGTTGTACTGTTCGGCTTTGTCGAGGCGAAGACGCCAGTCGGTTTCGGATTGCATCTGCCAGTCGTGGTCGGCGAGGGCGAAGATGTCGAGGGAGCTGACGTCGCGGGCATAGAGATAGTTTTCGTCAATGGAGCCGGTGCCGCAGCCGCGGATTTCGGCTGTGCCGTGTCCGCTGTGGGCATGGATATCACCGAAGAGGAGATGGAAGTCGGCGGATTTGCGGAGCCAGTCGGGAGCGGTGACGGCTTGCATGCCGCTGTCGAGGTAGGCTTTTGCCAGTGGCCTGCCCCACGGGCCGACGTCGAGTTTGAACCAACGCTCGGAGGGCTGGCGGTTCAGGGCTTTGACTTCGAGGGTTGCGCTCCTCCCCTCCCCCACGAGGGATTTGGGAACGAGGAGGAAGGCGACGCCGAAGGAGGCGGTGTGGTCTTCGCGGATGTGGGGATCGAGGCAAAGCGATGAACCGGGCGGTGCATAGTGGAGCTGCTTGACGTCGTAGTAGAGGCGGGCGGTGCCGCCGTCCCAACGCATGCTTTCTTTTGTGACGCGGAAGGAGAGGAGCTTTTTGGCGTTGAGCGAGAGTTCGAATGAGCCTGAGGGCTGCGGGAGGGCTGAGCCGAATCCTGTTCCGATGGAGAAGACGAATATCACGTGCTCGGCGCCGGTGCCGGCGGGGATTTCTTCGGTTTCCCAGCGGAGGAAGTCGCCTCCGCGCTGATGTATGTAATACGCTTCGCGCGAATCGTTGAAGGAGGCGACGGGTCCTTCGAGTTTTTCGGCTTTGCTGGCGGGGTCAACGCGGGCTACTGCGCCGACGAGGTCAGCGGAGTAGCGGCGGAGGGCTTCGGCTATGATTTCCGGCTCTGTGCGGCGACCGCGGCCGGGCTTGTTGATCTTGAGAGAGGTCATTTTGGAACTCCTGAGCTTTGATCAGCAGGTAAGGTGCAGTGCGGCAACGACTTTTTTCCCTTGGGCGTTGAGTTTGTTGTAGGCGTCGCAAGCCTGGCTGGTCTTTTTTGCGACGAGAGCGATTTCGTTCCCTTCGAGGAGGTTTTTCGTTTCAGGCAAGATCTTCATTGCGCCGGAGGCGCCGGTGCCGACGACAAGGACTTCGGGTTTGCTGTCAAGGATATCTCGAATGTCGTCGGGAGCCAACGTGTGGCCCTCCGTCCTCCACCAGGAGGAGTCGATCCTATCGGGCAAGATGATGACATCGGAGGAGTAAGTCTTCCCGTCAATGACAACGGATCCGAAGGAGTAAGACTCAATCATCGCCGCAGCGGCTCCACGCTTATGAGGCAGAAGCATTAGACGCGGCAAGCACACCGCGCCCCAGGGAGGAGAATGTATCAGAAACGAGGAGGAGCGGTCAAGAACGTGTGGGAAGGTGCGTCGCCCGGCCAGCTATTCAGGTGCGGTCGGAAGGAGAGAGGGCAAAGCCACCGAAAAAGCTATCGAAATGAGCGCAAGCAGCAGCCAAAGTCCGAAGATGAGGGCGAAGCACTTTTTCCTGTCCGCCTGGCGGACGATCGAAAGTCCTATTGAACCGACGGCCAGGTGCCAGATTGGAAATAGGGATAGAGCGGACAGAGCGGCACCCAGAGCGGATGAGGCGGCGTCAAGGCCCAGAAGATCAGCGAGGCTCAGGCTGGATATTTGATTGCCAGTAGCCAGTGCGAGGAGGCGCGAGACCACGTTGCCCACAGCGAGGATAAGCCCGGAGTACGCCCATACGGAAAGCATGTCGCGATAGGTGCCGCGGATACCAAAGACGTATGCGACGATGTGCACGATGCCGGAGATGAGGAACAGTACCAGGAGGCCCCCTATCGGGGCGCAGCACAGGAAAGAGAAGTTGTAGAATTGTCCGTACATTGCGATTTTTTTCTCGCGTTCCTCTTCCGAGGGGGGCTGGTAATCTTCTTCGCGTTCCGCACGCAGGGTCTCCGCCGAGTCAACGCGGCTCTCTACCATCTCTTTTGTGCGCACATCCCCACCCACTATGGCGATAGCACCCAAGGCAACGGCGACGACAACCGCGAGGAGCCAGGGCTTGAGCCAGTCGGGGTTACTGCGGAGCACTTCGAAGCAACGGGACGGTGAGGTGAAGATCCAGAGGGCTTTTTGCCAAAAGGAGACGCTGCCGCCGAGGTCTTCTACTTCCATGGGCTTTTGCCTAGTCTATTATTCTGGGAACCTTGAAGCAGCCCTGGGCCTTGTCGGGGGCGTTTTGAAGAGCCTTCTCGAGAGGAAGCGACGGCGCGACTTTATCTTCGCGGAAGACATTGTGAAGGGGGACGACGTGGAAGAGCGGGTCAACTTTGTCGGTATCAAGTTCGTTGAGCTTTTCGACGTAGTCGAGGATCTTGGTTAGCTGGGTTGTAAATAGCTCGATTTCTTCCCCGCTGAGCTGGAGCCTGGCGAGTAAGGCAACGTGTTCGACGTCTTTACGCGTGAGCTTCATGGCGCCTCCTTAACGGACGAGTTTTCCGACTGGAGCTCAGTAGATACATGGTACACGAGGGCGCAAGGCGGCTCCAGAGTTTTTTCGGCGCTGTAATTGACAGAAGCCGGATGCTCTGGTAGAAAGATAAAGTAGCAGGCGTTTGCGCTGTTAAGGGTGTGGGGGCAGGATAAGGGGAAGGGTGAGCGGAGAAGGGGTCGGAGGATGTGGTCCCGAGTCCGCTTGGGGCAGGAAGTCTCGCATCCCTGGCGGCGAGCGGGGAAGTGGCTGAAGGCGGTAGGCAGGTAACAGCAACTTGAGCGAGGTCAAGGAGCATAAGGATTAGCCTATGCCGGAGGAGCTGATAGGCCGCCAGGGGATACCTTCCCTGCGGAGGGGCCTGACGCTGAGGTCTTTTCTGATCGGCATTGGGCTGACGGTGCTGCTTTCGTGGGTGCTGCCGTACAATTCCTTGAAGATAAGAGCGGCGGCTCTAGAGGGGGGGTTTCTGCCGGCGGCGCCGATTTTTGTGCTGGCGATCATATCGCTGGGGATAAACCCAGTGATGAGGAAGCTTTTCCCGCGTAAGGCGCTAAGCGGGGCGGAGCTTGCGCTGATCTGGGTGATGACGGTCGTAGGGGCAGCGGCATCGCACCTGTCGCTGACGAGGACCGTCCCGTCGGTGATCGGCGGCATTTTCAACTTCGCCACGCCAGCCAACCAGTGGGAGGAGAGGTTTCTCCATTTAATTCCTCCGAGGCTGACGCCGTCTACTGATCCGACGGCGAGGGTGATTACGGGCTACTTCCGAGGGCTGGACCCGGGCGAGAAGATTCCATGGGACCTATGGGCGAGGCCGCTAATGTACTGGGGCCTGCTTCTGGTGCTGCTGTACATTTTCTTCTTCAGCGTGGCGGACTTGATTAGGCGACAGTGGGTTGAGAGGGAGAGACTTCCATTCCCGCTGGTGAGGCTGCCAGCGGAGATGGTGGGGGAGGCGGAGCCGGGGAAGCTGCTGAACGGCTTTTTCTCGAACAAATTGATGTGGTTTGGGTTTGCGATCGCAGCGATTGTGACGGGGATCAACGAGTGCGTGCTGCAGTGGACCGGAGGCAAGACGATACCGCTGCGAATTTCGTTGTACCAGCAATTGCAGTTCGCTCCGTGGAGCTTGCTGCATGTAAACGAGATGAGAGTTTCGTTTTCAGGTCTGGGGATAGTGTACATCCTTCCGGTGCAGGTGGCGTTCAGCCTGTGGTTCTTTTTTGCGTTCGCTCGATTTGAGCTGCTGATGAAGGGGATTTTAGGGTACACCCGGAGCTCTCCACGGGAACCTTTCATGATCTATCAGGAAGCGGGAGTGATCATCTGCTTTGCGGCGTTTACGCTGTGGCTGGCAAGGCCGCATCTGAGGGAAGTCGTAAGGAAGGCGCTTTTCGATGACGTTACAGACGACGCGGAGGAAGCGTTTTCATACAGGGTGGCATTCTTTGGGCTGGTGGGGTCGATCGTGGGGATTGTAGTGTGGTGCAACGTGGTGGCCAGGATATCACTTGGGGTGAGCTTCATTTTTGTGCTGCTTTTTGCGACTTTGTGCTTCGTGCTGACGAAGATGGTGGCGCAGGGGGGTATGACGGGGCTGGCGAAAGGGTTCCAGCCTGATATGCTGATGACGTCGTTTGTGAAGCCGGCGGTGATGGGGGCGCAGACGCTGACGATGATGCTGGTGCTGGAGTGGACGCTTATAGCCGGGCTGCAGCATTCAGTGCTGCCGGACACGATGAACTCGTTGAAGCTTTCGGACAGCGCGCTGGTGAGTAGGAAGGCGATCTTTGCGGCGATCTTGGTGGCGCTGCTGCTGGGGGCGACTTTATCGTTCTACTTCCACACTAAGCTGGTGTACGAGGAGGGGGCGGAGGGGCTTGGCGGGAGGGGTGGTGTGACGCGGGCTCCCAAACGAACTGCGCAGGAGATAATCAGGTACGATGATCTGATCGACAAGGGGGAGGCGACGAAATTCTGGTGGTCGCACGTGATCTTTTTCTTCTTCGGCGTTGGATTGATGTTTGTGGTGTATTTTTTCCAGTCGCGGTTCTTCTGGTGGCCTTTCCACCCGATTGGGCTGATAGCTGCGGACATGAACGCGATGGCCGTGCCAGGGGGCTGGTTTACGATATTTCTGGGGTGGCTGATCAAGAGGACCGTGCTTGGAGTTGGCGGGGGGAGGACATATAAACGGCTGTTGCCAGCGTTCCTTGGACTGATCATGGGGGAGGCTTTTGTAAGAGTTGCGGTTTCGGTGATCCTGTTTGCGCTAGATAAGCCTTCCGCTACGGTTTAACTGAGCCTCCGGGAAGGAGGAGCAAGATGAAGGCGATAAACCGGACTACTGCGGCAGTCATTGCCGGCTGCGTTTTCTGCGTGGTGACGACGGGAGGGCGCGCTGAGGGGATCATACCGGTGCCGACGGCCGACCCTTCGCGGATCGGCGCAGTGATCGAGCAACTGAGCTCCATCCAGAGCCGGGTAAGCGGGACAGACGGCAACCATCTGGCAGGCGCATTTGTCGAGGCGATGTTCCGGGATATCGGGCTGGAGAACGTGCGGTCGGAAGAGTTCGAGGTGGTGATTCCCGAGGATGACGGGGCATACCTGGAAATGCCGAATGGTGAAAGGGTGAGGCTTTACTGCGTGTGGCCGAACTATACGAGGACGAGCAAGGTTACGGATGAGGGCGTCCGAGGAGAGCTGATCTACGGCGGGGACGGTGAGGTGAAGGAACTGAACGGGAAGCCTGTGGAGGGGTCGATCGTGCTGATGGAGTTTGTATCGTCAACGCGCTGGCTGGATGCGGCGATGCTGGGGGCCGAGGCGATAGTGTTCATCGAGCCGAAAGAGAAGACGACGCAGCGGGAGGCGGAGAAGAAGTTCCTTGCGATACCGATAGACATTCCGAGATTCTGGCTGCCAAGAGACGAGCTGGCGAAGGTTGTGAGTCTGATAAGGGCGAATGACGCGGCTTTGGAAGAGAGGGGCTTGTTAGACTCGCTTGGGAAGACGCGAAGTCTGAAAGTGCGGCTGCTGGCTGATATGAACTGGAGGCAAAGCACGTCGCGGAACATATTCGGCGATGTGATTGGCACAGACCGACAGCTAAGGGGCGAGACGATCATAATTGAGTCGTACTACGACTCGATGTCGGTGGTGCCTGCGCTAGCGCCCGGGGCCGAGCAGGCTTGCGGTATGGCGGGTCTGCTGGAGCTTGCGCGGTATTTTGTGGCGCATCCGCCGAAGCGAACGATCCGATTCATGGCGACGGGCGGGCACTGGACGACATTGAGCGGGGTGCGCGAGTGGATAGCGAAGCACTACTACCGAGACGAGAAGCAGCAACGCCAAGACTGGCCCGAGTCTTATGAGGTATTTTTCGGGCTGGATCTATCTTCAGCGACGAAGGACGTGGGGCTTTTCTGCCGGGGATTTTTCTACGAGCAGCGGCTTGGAAGCGATCTGATGGATGAGAACCAGGTGGCGAAGCGGTTTTTTGATTTCTCGAGAGCGTTCGAGTTGTACGTGGAAGCGCTACCGCCGGAGGGGAAGGAAGCGACATACATAGACGGGATACGTCCGCCGACGGGGAAGAAGTGGCGGGCATTTTTGCCGAGTCTGGTCTGCTTCGACAGCGAGGCGTATACGCTGGTTGGCAAGGAGGGGATGACGTTTGCGACGGCGAACGATCCGCGCGAGGTTATAGATACGCCACTGGACCGGCGGGAGAAGGTCAACGCCGAGAACGTGGCGGCGCAGGTGAGGCTAATTGGGGCGCTGCTCCATATGGCGGGCGACGATCCGGAGTTTTCGTTCGGTCGAAGCCGGCAAACGGAGAACTTTGCGACGGCTTTTGCAGAGGTTGTTGACGATCAGCTTGTGGGCGGGTACGTGCCGCTTAAACCGCTGCCGAACGTGCTGATAGCATATGCTGTGATAAACTCAACGAGCGCGCAGAGGCGGAAGACGACGGGAGGGGTGCGAGGTACCGCGTATACATTTACTAACAAGGACGGGCTGTTTGAGCTTCGCGGGATACATAGGATGTGGTACTGGGTGAGGCCGGCGCACACCTTGATAGGTGCGTTCCTTTTTGATCCGAAGGACGGGAGCATAACGCATACGATCAACGAGATGGGTGAGAAGGGTCACGAGAAGGTGGTGTTAGAGGGGAGGCAGGTGGAGCGGCCGCTAAGCTGGCTCAAGCGTAAGACGGATAAGAGGATCCCGGTTTTCAAATGCGTTGCGACGGCGATATATGACATGTTCGATCAGCGCTTCCTGAGCACACTGGCGAGCGACAAGATAGATCTTCTGGACGGGGACAGCAATTCGCAACTTACGCGGGCGAGGCACCATAGAGGAGGGAAGGATCAGTGGACTTCGTATTCGGAGCCGTGCGCGGTGTTTTTCACGGAGAGGGATACGAAGCTGAAGGCGCTTATATATTCGGGGTCAAGAGCGCAGGCACGGGTGAGGATGACGCTCATCAACGCTTCACCGGAGGATCCCGAGGGATTGGGGTATCTGGCGTCGGAGCGAGAGAACAAGATTCTGCGTTCGGGATTTGAGGCGGCAAAGGACATGTGGGTGATTGATGATTACCGAATCAAAGAGATGGAACGATATGGAGTGAAGAACCTGCGGGTGAGCGAGCTGCACAGTCTGGCAAAGGGGGCATTGGATGATGCGGAATCGAAGCTGGAGGTGAAAGATTACGACGGATTCCTTCGAGGGGCGAGGGAGGCATGGGCGCTGGAGTCGCGCGCATATCCGGAAGTGAGGAAGACGCAGAACGACGTGGTGAAGGGCGTGGTTTTCTATTTCGTCCTGCTGATCCCGTTTGTTTTCTTTTTGGAGAGGCTTTTCTTCGGGTTTGCGGATATCCGGAAGCAGCTAGGAGCGATGTTCGGGATCTTCGCGGTGGTGTACGCAATCCTGGACAGGATCCATCCGGCGTTTCGGCTTTCAAAGGCGCCGATCCTTGTGGTGCTGAGCTTTTTCATAATGTCCACGGGGATCATCGTGATCCTATTTTTGCTGTCGAAGTTCAGCGAGCATATGGAGAAGCTGAGGGCACGGACGGCGATAATCCACCGGGCGGACGTAGGGAGGCTGAGTTCGGCGGCGGCGGCTTTTTCGCTGGGCGTTTCGAACATGAAGAAGAGGAAGATCAGGACGACGCTTACGTGCGCGACGCTTTCACTGCTGGGGTTTACGGTTATTTCGTTCGTCTCGTTCTCAAACATAACGAAGCTGAACAGGCGGCAGACGCTAAGGGAGCCGCTGTATCAGGGGGCGCTGCTCCGCAGCGGCGGCTGGAGGGGTATAGAAGAGTACGCGCTAGGAGCAATTTCGCACGATTTCCGAGACAAGACACGCGCCATTATACCTAGATGCTGGATCCAGTCGAACGAGCGGCTCGAGCTTTACACACACATTACTCGAGCAGACGATGTAGATAAGTCGTTTACGGCGTATGCAATAGCAGGTCTCGATCCAAGGGAACCGGAGGCAACCAAGGTTGATAAAACGCTCGCGTACGGAAGCTGGCTAGCGCCGGGCGCGAAGGACGACTGCATAATCAATACGACGATGGCTGAGTCACTGGAAGTGACGCCCGAGAACTACGCGAGGGTGAGTTTGACCGTTTACGGGAAGAGGTACAGGATAGCGGGGGTGGTTGATACTGAAGCGTTCGAGGATTTGCACGATCTAGACGGCGAGCCGCTGACGCCGGTTGATTTCGACATGATGGAGGAACTTATCAAGCAACAGGCTGCGGCGGCGCTGCAGAGCGTGGGGAAGGAGAGTGAGACACTCGAGGTAGAGATTCCCCAAGCATATGCACACCTGCAGGCGGGGGGGGTTTTGATCCTGCCGTACGAGACGGCGATGGAACTCGGAGGGGACATCCGATCGGTGGCGCTTGTTTTTGGCTCGGAAGAAGAGGCGAGGGAGGCGCTGGAGGGATACGTTCCAAGGCTCGGGCTTGTGCTGTATGCGGGGCTGGGGGACGGGACATACCTTTTGAGTTCTCGTGGGGGGCTGTCGGTGAAGGGGTTAGCGGATCTGATGGTGCCGATAGGGATTGCGGCGTTGATAGTGTTCAACACGATGCTTGGTGCGGTTTACGAGAGGGCTAATGAAATCCGGATTTACTCATCGGTTGGGCTGGCGCCGACGCACGTGGCGGCGCTGTTCATCGCGGAGTCGTGCGTCTATGCGACGATAGGGGCGATTTTTGGCTACCTGCTTGGACAAATCGTGTCGAAGATCATCACGATGCGGGATCTGCTGCCGGGACTGACGCTGAATTATTCGTCTACTTCGGCGGTAGTGGCAACGCTGGTGGTGATAGCCGTGGTGCTGCTTTCGACGCTGTACCCGGCGAGGGTGGCGGCGAGGTCGTCGGTGGCCGATCAGGGGAGAAAGATGAGGATTCCGAGACCGAAGGGGGCAGAGTGGTCCTTCGATTTTCCGTTCACGGTTGGGCGAAGGGAGGGGCTGGGGATGGTAGCTTTTATCAAGGATTTCTTTGATGAGAATGACGAGGATTCGGGGGTGAAGTTTGCGGCGGAGAACACGTGGATTGAAGGGACGGAGACTGAAGAGGGGCCGGGCTACTCTCTTCACAGTCTGGTGTGGCTGGCACCTTTCGACATGGGGATAAGCCAGGGGGTGACGATGGAAGTGGTGCCGGACCCTGGAGACGAGCGCGTGCATAAGATAGTGTTCCATTTTCATCGGGAAAGCGGGGAGATAACGACATGGGAGAAGATGAACCTTGGATTTATACGGGAGATGAGGAAGCAACTTCTGATATGGCGCATCGTTAAGCCCGAGCACAAGGTTCTGCTGGATGAGAAGGGGCGGGAGCTGACGGCGAGCGGCGCGAAGGCTAGTTCGGCTTAGAGAAGAGACTGAAGAACATGGCGCAAAGACGGCGAGCCGAAGACGAGTATCTTTCGCTGAGGTTCGACGAAGAAGCACCAAAGGAATACAAGGAAGGGTTCGGCTGGAAGGCGGTGTTCGGGGGTCTTTTCGTTGGGTTGATGATAGTTCCTGGGTCGATGTTCCTGCAGCTAGTGGTGGGGCAGGTTCTGGGGCAGGCAGCGCAGTGGGTGACGATTATTCTTTTCATTGAGATGGCGAAGCGGCTTCGGACGCGGCTGAGCCTGCAAGAGACGTACATAATATTTGCTGTGGCTGGCGGGGTTCTGACGCTGGGACAGGGGCTGTTCGGGGGGCAGTTCATTCACATGCAGTATTTGGTGCGTTCGCCCGCGGCGAGGCTTTTCGAGATAGCTGATCGAATTCCCGCCTGGGTTGCGCCGCCGCCGGATTCACAGGCGTACGCGGAGAGGTCGCTCCTTCACCGGGACTGGTGGCCGCGGATAGCTCTTTTGGGTGTAATGCTGGTGTGGGGGAGGTTGAATTTCTATTCGCTGGGCTACGCGTTTTTCAGGCTTACTTCCGACGTGGAGCGGCTTCCGTTTCCGCTGGCTCCTATTGTGACGGAGGGTGTGAGGGCGCTGGCGGAGTCGACTACGCCGGAGGGCAGCAAGCGCTGGACGATTTTCACGATCGGGTCCACGGTGGGGATTACGTTCGGGGCTATCTACGTGCTGGTTCCCTCACTCACACAGGCAATGCTCCAGACGCGGGTGGAGATAATAAAGATCCCGTTCTTCGATTTCACGAGGAATACGGAGAAATGGCTTCCAGCGGTGCCTGTTGCGGTGAGCACGAATCTGTTCCTGGTGTTCCTTGGTTTCGTGCTGCCTTTCTGGATGATTGTCGGGTCGGCGATGGCAGGGGTGCTGGGGCGGTTGATTGTGAACCCGCTGCTGTACAAGGCGGGCATTCTGAGCACGTGGAAGCCGGGAATGGACGTTATAGAAACAAGCGTTGCGAACCAGCTGGACTTCTGGCTGAGCTTCACTATCGGGACCGCGCTCGGCGTTGCGGCAGTGGGTATTTATACTGCGGCGGCGAGGCTGAAACAGATGGGCGGAAAGAGGGGTGGAAAGCGGCTACTCGCGCCGCCGCCTGGTCGGGGGGATCTGCCGGTGGCGCTGGCGATTCTTTTGTACTTCGTTTCAACAACGGGGACAATAATACTCTGCCATGTGCTGGTGCCGAACTTCCCGATATGGGTGCTTCTGGGCTTTGGGTTCATATATACGCCTGTGATGTCGTATGTTTCCGCGCGGATGGTGGGACTGACGGGGCACGGCGTGGGGATTCCACACATTCAGGAGGCGGCGTTCGTCTTGAGCGGCTACCGCGGCGTTGCGATCTGGTGGGCGCCGATTCCGTTAGGACACGTTGGGCTGGGCCCGCAGAGCTTCCGGCAGGCAGAGCTGACGGGCACTAAGATCACGAGCCTTTTCAAGGCATCCCTTTTGGAGATACCGCTGGCCGTGGTGTGCAGTGTGTTTTTCTGGTCAATAATCTGGAAGATGGGTGACATCCCGTCGCCTTCGTATCCGTTTGCGTTGAAGTTCTGGCCGATGCGAGCGGTAACGTACTTCTTCTGGCGGACGGCGACGACGGCGGAGAACACGTTTTTCCTGGAGACGATAAACTTCACGTACATCGGGTGGGGGTTCGCCTTCTGCCTGATATCGTTTACCATACTGTCGGCGTTGAGGTTGCCGACGCTGCTCTTGTTCGGTTTTATCAGGGGTGGGATGCTGCAGAACCCGTTTGACGTGGGGCTGGAGTTGATAGCTGCGTGCGCTGGGAGGTTCTACTTTGCGAGGAAATACGGGGCAAAGACGTGGCGGAGCTATACGCCGGTGCTGGCGGCGGGATATACGTGCGGCATAGGGCTGATCTCCATGGTGGCGGTGGCGATAGCGCTTCTTTCGAAGGCGGTTTCGCAACTTCCGTTCTAGGCGGGGCGCAGGGAGCAGTGGGCAGGAGCTCGGCAGGAGAAGGGCGTTTCATTGCACCAGAGCTCATGCCGCAGGGGGAGAAATGCGGCTACGCTGTCTCAGACTCGCGGCCCTGAGCGGCAGGGCGGCGGGTACGAGTAATCCGGCGGAACCAAGTGGGAAGTCGCTGCTGCTTTCTGGCGAGGTAGAAGACGACGACCCGGTCCTGCGGGAGTTCGAAGCCGTCGCGCTTGAGAGCCTCGCGGATACGAGGAACGAGTTGCTGTTCAATTACCCACTGCTCGCGCGGCCAGAAGGAGGTGTGAAGGCGCGTGAAATGCTCGCCGGTCTCCAGGGAGATGACCCCGAGGACTTTGGGTCTGGTGAGTATGACGCCCTGGAACTGCTTGGAGATTTCCTCGGCGACGCGCCCTAAGACATTGCCGGCGCGGGCAGCAGCTTCGGAGCTGGGTGCGGCGACATCCACGTATGCTTCCTGACCACCTTTTGCAAATCGTCCGACCATGGCGATGTTGCGGTTTGGGACCACGACTATCTCGCCCAGGTAATTTCGCAGCCTGGTCATGCGCAGGCCCAGCTCCTGAACGATGCCGACCTGGCCTGACAGTTCAACCATGTCTCCGACATCGAACTGTTCCTCGAAGATGAGGAAGAAGCCGGTGACCATGTCCTGGACGAGCCCCTGGGAGCCGAAGCCGACGGCGAAGCCGATGAGCGAGAGTGAGGCGACGTAAGCGGAAAGGTTGACCCCCAACTCTCCGAGAATGAACCCGAAGGCAATAAGGTAGATGACATATTTGAGCAGGTTGAGCAGCAACACGTGAACGGTTCGGACCCTGCCTCTGTGCCGTTTGTAGAGAGCACGCAGCGGCCCCCAGTCCGAGTATATCATGAGTGAGCTGATCGCGCGGATCAACCTGATGACGAGAACAGAGACGATGACAATGGCGAGCGCGGTCAGGATGCGATATAGCTTTGCTTTCATCGAGTGGGCGCTGAGGCCGGAAAGCCATCCGGAGGGCCGAAGCTGACGATAGAATTTGAGAGGCTGTCCGAGGTCATCGCCGGATAGCGTTAGCTGATTTCCCGCGAGTTCAAACTTGTAGTCGCTTTCTCGTTCTTTGGATTTGAACTTCAAAAGGTTTGCCTGAAGCGAGTAGTCGCCCCCTTCGCCGTTAAGAAGGAAACGGCCATCGCTATCGAATGTGAGTTCCAGGGCGGCTTTCCCAAGTTCGGCAGTCCACTTCCCCACAAGGGAGGAGCGGACGGCCTGGTTTCGTTTTTCTGCCACTATGCTCTCGGGTTGTGAATCAGCCGCGATGGAAAGCGATGCGAGGCAGACGAGCAGGAGAGGAGATAGAAGTCGCATGGCGCGCGCACCGGAGGGCAGGCTCAAGGATGGAATAAATTTTTTCTGAATGCGAAGCCGACGCATGCGTCATCTCCCAAATTGGCGGCTCAAGGACGGGCCTGAAAGGAGCCCGCTTTTTTACAGCGGCTGAGCACAATAGATTTTAGTTCGCCAGGGCTTATGGCACCAGTGCTGAGAGGTGCTTTACGGCGAGAAGGAGGCCTTCTTCTTCGGTTTTATCGCGGAAGATGGGGTCGTGACGGCCTTCGATGTCGAGGTTGCCGGTGTAGCCGGCTTCGAGGAGGGCTGAGATAAGTCTGGACCAGTTGACGTCTCCAAGGCCAGGCATTCTGTGACGGACGGCGCCGGGCTCGAGGACGCCGTTTCGATGGACGTTGTGCCAGAGGACCTCGGCGTCTTTAGCGTGGACGTGGTAGATGCGGTTTCCGTATTTGCGGACGACCCAGAGGTAGTCAATCAGGAGACAGATGAGGTGTGAGGGGTCGTATTCGATTCCGAGCGCTTCGGAGGGAACGGCATCGAACATGAGGTCCCAGGCGGTGGGGGTGTAGGCGATGTTTATGCCGCGGAATGGGAAGTAGTGAAACATGGGACA
>CAZUUK010000052.1:0-19929 GCA_964622675.1 uncultured Planctomycetota bacterium
AGATGGGCACCGAGCAGTTAATTTCCTCTTTTCGGGATTTGTTTTTTTGTCTCGCGGGTGTTGCCGTCCTTGTCCGTGTAGATCATTTTCCAACTGGGACGAGTTCCTGTAATCGTCTTGTTCTTGATCTGCCGCGTGTAGGTTTCCTCGAATTGTTCGAAGCGGATGCAGGTTGCCTTCGTGCGGAGGTCAACTGACTCGCTATATGGTTTGCCGCTTTTGGGCCTGATGCGGATGTCTTTGTAGTCGCCGATGAGTTCTCCTTGGCGAACGTCGAAGTTATAACCGTGCCACTGGCCGCCAATGAGGCGCTCTACATGAACCTTACCGACCGGCTCGCCGGATTCGTCCTCGCGCACATTTACCAGGGCAAACTTAACAGGGATCGCAGAAACTATTTCTGCAGTGCGTAACTGAGTGCCGGTTCCCGTTACTTTGATCTCCACTTTAGTGTTCACTACGCTTGTCGGCTCCGCCGTAGCGTAATTGTAGGCGTCGTTGTAGTCAAAGCCCAACGCGATGTACTGCGCAATGAGCTCTTGAGTATTTGCAGAGACGGTTTCCTCGGTGACGACCTCCTCGACGCGAATAGATCGGAGAGCATAGACGTAGGGGGTCTCGCCCAAGATGTTGCTGTCATTGTAGACGCCGATTCCATTAGGATTGGCTGCAACTTGGGAGCCGACAAGCTGGAAACCGAGTCTGTCGAGGTTTTGCTTTGATATGACATTCGGGACGGGTTCGAGGAGTCTGTCTTTCTGAATTCTGAAGACATCGACGCGGAAAGTTGCGCCCTGGCCGGGGGCGCGCGTCCACCGCACGGCGTTGATGCCGGGGGTAGCGTTGATCGTGACGCTGGCGGGGGGGGCGGGGCCGGCGACGACCGGCTGAGCGGCAGCTTTGGCTTCAGCGGGGATTGCGCCAAGGGTGTGTTTCTGTCGGTAGGCAAAGGGGTTTTGCCCAGCAGAGGGGGCTTCCTGGGCCTTAAGCACCTCGTCTATCGGCTGCGGGATGGGTATGGGGGGCGGGTCAGGGTCGGGAGGATTCTCCAACACTTTCTTGAGACGGCTGGCCTTGTCGTTGATCTCGATGATGACGGCAGAAATACCCTTGCCGGAGACAGCACCCACGACGACATAGACGAAGCCGGCGACGGCGAGTCCCAGAACGACCTTTTCGATGTGCTTGAAGAGAAACGTTTTGACTTTATTGATGGCTGGCATTGCTACACCCCCGCTCCGCTGAAATCGAGGATGTCACAGTGGACCTCCAGGTTGACGGTTCCGTCCTCGTTGTTGGTGGCCCCTATGCCATTAAGGCGTATGAAGTACTCCGACTTGAAGAGTTCCGAAATGAGCACAGGGATTCCTGCGGGATCAAGTTTCAGCTTGATGGAGAAGGGACGGCTTACGTATCCGAGGAGTTGTTGCTCGGCGGCCCTGTCCACCGCCTCAGGGGTAAAACCACTTGACGCTATCGCGGCGGTATCGCCTCCCACCGTGAGTAGTTCCACTATTTCCTCGTCTGAAATTCCCTGCTCCCTAAACATCTCCAGGTATTCCTCGTTGACATCGGATAGAATCCCTGCACTTGTAGCGGCGCCACCGGCAGCACCTGGAGTGACAGCGGAAGTTGACATTCTTTCCAGTCTGATCTCGTGGAGTCCTTTGACCTTGGCTACAGGGGTGGCTCTTTCAAGAATGTCAATCAGCTCTTTGTTTAGCGAGTACGCCACCTGACCTGTATCCATCTCCTCGTCGGTGGGTTCCTTACTGCTCGAAAAGGTGGGGAGATCAAGGGGCTTTCCTCCCGTCAAAGGAACGGCACCGGCGCTGATGCGATTCTCGAGGTCGGCCTTTTCTACCTTGTACGCTTCTCTCCATTTGATCCGATTGGCGTAGAATAGCTTGTGGAGGTTTTTCGAGCGTGTTACCAACTTATTGAACTCGTGTTTGGCCGAGGTCACATATTTGTTGTACCAGACTTCGTAAACCTTGATCAGCGTTTCCGTGGGAAGCTTTTTCCCCATATTGAGGTAGTTAGACAAATCGGTGCTGAGAGTCATGGCGTCGCCGTGTACTATTTCCATCTGCTCCTGAACGGGTCGGATGACGAAGAAATAGACAGGGGCGATTGCAACAAGGACGACTGCAGCGGCAATGAAGAACGGGTAGCGCTTCACAAAGTCCATCGCTCTGCCTCCTGGCCGGAGCCGTTGTAATTAAGAGGATGGAACGACGCTAGTGGGGCCGTTTTGGTGGTGAGGTTTTTGCCGAATAGCCTGCGGCATATTTTTGGGACGGGCAGCAATTTTCCCCTCCATATGATTCTGGCTATCCCCAGCCCGGCGGTATTATAAACCATGTAATGTCCGGCAAGTCAATAGAATTTGATGCGTCATCTTTTGTTTCGGACCCAGGCCGGACTTCAAAGCCTGCGAATTCGGGTTTGTGTAATAGCTGCTTTCTGATCTCCTCAACCCTGTCTATGGTTTCGATAAAGCCTTTGCCGGGAAGGTAGCGTAGGCGCCCTGCGGCGCCCACAATGAGCAACTCGGCGTCGCCAGGGGCGTTCTTTGCCCACTGGACAACTTTCTCATGGTTGCCCGGTTTTGTTAGCCTCTCCCTGTGCCGTTCCAGGTTCACCGCCTGCACGTTAAGCTTGCGGAGCTTGAGGTCCTCGGGGAGGAGCTCGCCCAACTTGCTCCAGAAGTCAATCCACCTGCGCCTCTGAACAGCGATCTGCTGGATTTTCAGCAACCTGCCGCGTAGAGGAGAGACGTCGAGCTGCTTAAATCGGTCCTCAAAGGCGCGCTCCCGGTCGACCACTTCCTGGCCGTAGGAGAGTGCGCCGCCAAGCGACCTGAATTGTCGGTTGGCCGTGAACCACATGAGGAGCATCGCCAACATACAACAAGCAGCGACGGATGCGGCGAACGGGCGTTTGGCTTTGAGAACGTGGCGCTGAGTGATCTCAGCCGGGACGAGGTTGATCTCATTTTCGGCCTGCCCGAACACCTGGGCGGCCAGGCCGATGGCAGCTCCGAATGCTGGTACATTTTTGCGCAGTACTTCTGAAGCGCTGCCGTTGGGGGCTCTGAGCTGCTCCGCAAGGGTGAGAACGGGTTCAACGGGGATCTCAAGCTGCTTGGCGAGGTACTGGCGGAAGCCGCGGACGCGAACGCCGTTGCCAACGGCGACAATTTTCTGAAGCTTGATGCTGCGCACCTGGGATCGGTAGTAGCCGAGCGTACGTTGGATCTCAGCCACGAAAGTGTGCAGGACAGGAAGCATGACGCCGAGCATCCTCTTTGCCTGCTCGGGGGCGACGGTGCCGCTGCGGCGCTTGAGCTTCTCGGCCTGGATGAAGGAAACGCGGAGCTTGTCTTGAAGTGTCCTTGTCATATCGTTACCAGCTACAGGGAGGCTGCGAACAAGCAGGCTCTTGTTGTCAGCGATGATAATATCTGTGCAGGCTGCACCGACAGAGATAACCATGCCAACTGTGTCCATAAGGCCCGAGAGGCGCACAAAATTGTAAACAGCCATGGGCGCAAGCTGAATGAGTTCGACTTTGAAGCCTCGCTGTTCAAAATGGTAGAGGATGTTGTAGACGTTTTCGCGGCGTACCGCAAAGAGACCGACCTCTATCTCCTCGCCTGGTTCATAGTGGCGGTCAACGAGTTCGTAATCCCATATGCTCTCTTCGAGAGGGAATGGAATCTGCTGTCGGGCCTCGTAGCGAACGATTTCGGGTACGCGGCTGCGCTGAACGGGAGGGAGGTTTATGTATCGGACGATGGTGCCGACGCTCGGGATGGAGAGGGCGACCCGTTCGCCGGGCTTTATGCCACTTCTCTCGACAAACTTATCGATGGCCTGTTCAAGGATTTCGTCGCGCTGTGGGCCTGAGGCGGCAACAAGCTGTGGATATTCTACGAGCGTGGCGACTTCTATCACCATTCCGCCCTTCGCCTGAGTGGCCCTAATCGCCTTTAGGGCCGACTGACCTACGTCCACAGCCCAGACTGAGGAGGGAGCGAACAAGCCCACTTCACAGACCTCCAGTCGAAGTACGAGGGCGGCGTACACTTTTGTGCATCGGCTGTTGTGTCCCAACTACTGACCGCTGGCGGAGCAATTCGTCACGAACTTTTTGGATATCGGCCCAGACTTTTCTTTTCTCGGCGGGATTGCGAAGAAGGTATGCGGGATGGTAGGTGGCGATAAGCTTTGCGCTGCCGTACGGGATGAAGTTGCCGCGTAAGCGGCTGATGGGTTCATTGCCACCGAGTAGGACATTGGCAGCGACGCCGCCAAGCGCGCAGACGATCGTGGGATTTATAACCTGTAACTGCGCAAGGAGATAAGGAAGGCATTGAGCAATCTCATCCGGGAGGGGGGTCCTGTTGGCGGGGGGGCGGCACTTGAGGATGTTTCCTATGAACACCTGGTCACGCTCAAGGTTTATGGATTGAATTATTCTGGTGAGCATTTGACCTGCACGCCCGACGAAGGCCAGCCCCTGCCGGTCCTCTTCGGCACCCGGGGCTTCGCCGACGAAGAGGAGGTCGGCGCGCGGATCGCCCTGTCCAGGGACAACGTGGAGGCGGGTTTTCCAGAGGTTACACTTACGGCAGGCTTCGACCTGGCTGCAGATTTCGTGTAGGCGTGCTTCGGGGGTCTGGGCTAGGGCTACGTGGCGGACGCCGCTAAGCTTTTCCAGCTCGAGGCGCTGAGTGAGCTGACGGGCAAGCGAAGGTTCCGGGCCGATTCTCTCGGCGTCAGATTCCAGTTCGCCGAAAAGGCTTTGCTGTCTTTGAGCGTGATGTTGCAATTTCGCCCCGCGCCTTGACTAGCCAGCGCAAGGGCATCGGCAGAGCGCTGAGTTACGACCGCTAACCGCCTGCTCCTCACGGCCCTCCGCGCCAGGGTTCAATTCAGGGCACGCTTTTGCGGCAATGGTGCGACGACGCTTCAGCCGCACCGAACAGACCCTAAATCTTCGACGCGCTATCCGGGGCACAGGAGCCTCCGACCGTTTTCTGCCGAAGCCCAAGACCGACTTTCCGTGACCTGTAAGGCCGACAAGTACGTGAGAATAACTATCTATTATAACGAGTACATCCCACGCAATTTGCCGCCGCCGTACAGGCCTGCGCCTCCCCCGATTTTGGCCGTTGGCGCTTAGCCCCTCCAGGCGCCGGATGTTCTATACAATCTCCGCCGAGGCGGTCTCCAGGGGACTTATACCAATCCTCCCCGCTACTGTCAAGGGGAAAACGGTGGGCAAAAAAGGGGAGAGTCCCCGCGAGCGCCGTCATAGCCCCACGCTTTTGAGCCCTTTACTGCCTGTCGCAGGAAAAGTTTGGGTGCGAGGGCGGACGCCACATCGCAACCTCAGTGTGTTTAGATGGCTCACGCTGTGTGGATGTGACGCACGCGGCAGGGACTCTCCTTGTCCGTGGCCTTCGATTGTGTCGCTTGCTGTATCGGCAATAAGCGCCTTGGTGCTTTACCCTCAGTCTTCAGGCCAATGGAGGGCCTGGGGGTCAAGTTCAGTGGATACGGCCTTTTGAACCGGGCTCAGGAGGCGCTCGGCGACGCGTGGGTCTCTGGCGCGAATTACTCTAGCCCGGACGGCGTCGAGGTCGTCTACAAGGGCGGCGGCTTTTTGCTTTGCCTCGTGCTTAAGGAGGTCACGCATTGTAACGAGGTCGGAGCGCAACCTATCGAAGGCCCGGTCGACGTTGGGCTTTCTTCCTGGAATCCTGGAGATGAGTTCACGCAGATCAACATCCCACAGTATGTATGCAAGCCGGTAGCGCTCCCTGGTTGAGCCACGCCAGTGGTCTGGCTGCGCGCCGACGGTGTCGGCGAGGGACTGCCGTAGTGGCTTGCGGGTGCTGTCAGGATTTCTTGCGCAGGCCGTCAAGCTGAGCGCGGCGAGGGATAGAAGGCAGGGGAGTGCGATGCGGGAAGGTGTCATCATGGTTGCTCACGTGTGGGGGGAGCTTCGACGAGGGCGGTCTTTTCGGCCGCAAGACTCCATTGGCGGCGTATCATGTTCGTGCGCTCTTGTCTGAGGTTGCTTTCGATCTGAGTGTAGACTTGCTCAAGGGGCGTGACCGTTTCGCCGTGGCGTTCTTCCACGAGGACTATGTGAAAGCCCAGTTTGGTCTGCACGATGTCGCTGGGCTTTCCGAGGGGTATTTGGAAGAGGAGTTTGTCGAGTTCGGGGATAAGCAGTCCCTTTTCGACGCGCTCACGCAGTCCGCCTGCGGAAGCTTCGGGGCCTTCGGAGAGTTCGCTGGCTACAACGGCAAAATCCTCGCCAGAGCGGAGGCGCGCAGCCGCATTGTTGATGAGAGCCTGGGCTTCGTCATGGGGGTGGCGCTTGAGCCAGATCATGATCTGGCGCATCCTGACCCAGGGAGGTTGGCGAAATTGGTCTTTGTGTTGCTCGTAGTATCGGGCGACATCGGCTGGGCTGACGGGGACTTTTCCAGAGGAGAGGGCTCTCCGCCTCGCCTCGTCAAGGAGGATGCTTTCTTTGAGGAGTTCGCGGTGCTTTTCGATAGTGAGGCCGCGGTTTTGCAGTTGGCGGCGGAATTCAGCTCTCGAGCCGATACGGCGGATCATCCCTTCCTGTTCGTCGGCGATGATTTGCTCCAAGCGCCGTTTCTGCGCGTCGCTCAGGGTGCGCAGGACGGAAGAGGCTTTGATTTTTCTGTCGATGATTCGCTGAAGGGCTTCGGAGCGTAGCCGGGGGCGATTAGCTTCCAATTCGGCGCCGGAATAGGTTCGCTCGGATACGGCTAGCGCGCTGCGGACTTCACGATCAACATCGGTGAGAGTGATTGCGTCGTCATTGACACGCAACACTACTCCGTCTACGACGACCTGGGCGTAACAGGAGAGAACCATCATCGCGAATAGAGAGAGCAATACGGATAGGTTACGCATTGTCGTTTCGTCCTTTGGTCTCAGGCGACGGATATGTTATCCGCTTGGGAGGCGTGCTTCAAAACTTTCTTTAGGTGGTCCGCGACAGGCGCGGGTTGAGGCGCTTGAGGCAGAGGAAGGTAGATTGTTTGCTCGTCGACGATCCGAGGGTCAAAAGGAAGGAGGGAGTTGCGAAGCTTGCGCGGAGCGGGGCTACTTAGGATGAGGAAGCTGTCGTCGGTGCGGACGGAGAGGATTCCCAGGTTTCTGCATGCGACTCGGAGGTCGGCAAGTGCGATCATATTGAGGACAGGCTTGGGGGGAGGACCGAATCGGTCAGTAAGTTCTTCGGCGAGGGCCTGGACTTCGTCGTGAGTCCGGCACCTGCACAACTTGCGATAGATGTTCATTCTGGTTGCGAGTGATGGGATGAACTGATCTGGAATGTATTCGTCGAGTCCGATTCTGATGACGACTTCTACGTCTTCCAGTGGTGGCAAGCCTTTCGTGCGGCGAACGGCTTTGTCGAGTAACCTGCCGTAGAGGTCATGGCCTACTGCGGCTATATGTCCAGACTGCTCGGCGCCCAGGATGTTTCCGGCTCCGCGGATTTCGAGGTCGCGTAAAGCAATCTCAAAGCCGGCGCCGAGTTGGGATAGTTCTTCGATGGCGCGAAGGCGTTTTCTGGCGGCGGGGGTGACGGGGCGGTGCTCAGGTAGGAGGAGGTAGGCGTAAGCGTGGTGTTTGTACCTGCCAACCCTGCCACGCAACTGGTGGAGGTCGGCGAGGCCAAACATGTCTGCATCGTTTATGAATATGGTATTAGAGTTTGGAATGTCGAGACCGGATTCGATTATGGTGGTGGTGACCAGCACGTCGATCCTACCTTCGAGGAATTCGGTCATCACATCTTCAAGTTCTCTCTCGTGCATTTGCCCGTGTGCGATGGCGATTATGGCTTCCGGAAGGATTTGCTGAATTCGGGTGGCGACGGTGTGGATGTTGTACACACGGTTGTGGACGAAAAAGACCTGCCCGTCGCGGTTGAGCTCTCTAAGGATGGCTTCTCGGACTTGTTTGGCATCGAATCGCAAGACTCTGGTATCTATGGCGAGACGGTCGCGGGGCGGGGTTTCTAATGCCGAGATGTCCTTGATGCCCAGGAGAGACATGTGAAGGGTTCTGGGTATGGGTGTAGCTGTCATGGTGAGGACGTCAACGGTTTCGCGCAGCCTTTTGAGCTTCTCTTTGTGAATGACGCCAAACCGCTGCTCTTCGTCTATTATGACGAGGCCAAGGTCTTTGAAGCTGACGTCGTTTTGTATCAGGCGGTGTGTTCCGATGAGGATGTCAACGCGTCCTTTTTTTGTGCGCTGTATTATATCCTGCTGTTCGCGTTCCGTGCGGAATCGGCTGAGGACTTCTATTTCGACGGGATATTCGGCCATTCTTTCGGTGAAGGTTTTGTAGTGCTGCTGCGCGAGGACGGTTGTGGGAACAAGGACGGCGACTTGTTTTCCGAAGGAAACGGCCTTGAAGGCGGCACGCATAGCAAGTTCGGTTTTGCCGTAGCCAACGTCGCCGCAAACCAGTCTGTCCATAGGTTTCTGCAACTCCATGTCGTCCTTTATCTGGTGAGCGATGGAGAGTTGGTCCTCGGTTTCTTCGTAGACGAAGCTGGCTTCGAATTCGCGGTGCCAGTCGGAATCGGGGGGATAGGCGATGCCGGGGGAGCGGTCACGAAGGGCCTGGAGAAAGAGCAAGTCTTTGGCCAAATTTCCTACGGCGCTGGCGGCAGCGGCCTTGCGGCGGGACCAGGATACCCCACCGAGTTTGTCAATGGTTGGACGGGCGCCGGCGAGCCCCACGTATCGCTGAACCAGATCGATGCGGGAGACAGGCACGTAGAGGCGTGCTTTATCTCTGTATTGTACTACGAGACACTCCTGACTGCTGAAGTCTTTGTGGAGTTTCTGGAGGCCAACGAAGCGACCGATACCGTGGACCAGATGGACGACGTAATCGCCGGGTTTGAGCTCAAGGAAGGAGTCTAGAGGACGTGCATGTTTGAGGTGCTTGCGCTCGCGTCTTTCCCTGTAGCGGGAGAAGACTTCGCGGTCGGAGGTGATTGCGATGCCGAGGTCGTCGAATCTGAAGCCGCTGGAGAGGCGACCTGTGATTTTGCGCACGCGGCTCAAGGAGGGGTTGCCGGAATCGGAGAGGATTTCGTCGAAGCGTTTTTTGCTGGCGTCGTTGGAGCATACGACGAGGACCTGGAGTCCCTCGTCGACGAGCCTGCCAAGTGCGGCAAGGTTCCCGGCGAGTTCGCTTGAGAACGCCTGAACGGAGCGGACATTGAAGTTGACGGAGTTGGTGCGCCTTTCGACGGGAAGGGTGTGGATTTCGAGGAGGCCCCTGGCGACGAGCTTCTGGAAAATGCGGGGGTAAGGGATCAGACTCGGGTCCTGGGCAAGGGCAGAGTAGCGAATGGCTCTTTCCTCCACGTCCCCGGGCTCGAGCAGTACGGCGTGTGTGTCGGGGGGGAGATATTCGGCGAGACTGACAGGCGCCCGGCCGCCGAGGAAGAATTCGCTCCTGGCGAGGTTGACGACCTCTGCCTGAGGAAGTTCCGCCAAGGAGCGCTGGGTGGACGGGTCGAAGCGGCGTATCGAGTCAATCCGGTCGCCGAAGAATTCAACGCGGAGAGGCAATTCGTGCCCGTTGGGGAATAGGTCAACGATGCAGCCACGGCTGCTGAAGTGGCCAGGAAGCTCGACTTCGTCAACGCGCTCGAATTCTGCATCAACGAGCCAGGTTTTGAGTCGGCCCGGGTCGAGCTCGAGGCCTGGCTTGAGCAAGAAAAGGGTCTCGGCGAATCTTGTCGGGGAAGGAACGGGTTGGAGGAGCGCCTGTATGGGAGCGACGGTGACAGCGGGGAGGGGGGCGTCACCGCCAGCACGACGAAGCTTGGAAAGGAGGGAGAAGCGGGTGGAGAAGATCTGGAGGTCGGGCTCGGCTTCCGGGTGGGGGAGGACTTCCCAAGATGGGAAGAGGTCTGCCGGCTCGTCGAGGAAAAGGCTTATATCGTCGGCAAAATCGTCGGCCATCTCGGCTGAAGGGGTGACAACGAGGAATCTGAGGCCGGAAGCGGTGAGGGAGCTGAGGAGTAAGGAAGCCGATGATCCCCATAGGCCACCTGAGGATGCACGCTTCCCGCGCCGGAGAAGTTCGAGGAGCTTCCCGGTTCGCTCGTCGGTAGTCAGTCGACTAAGACGACTTGCAGCGACGGTTTGGGGCATCGGCACTGACTACCCTCCGATGATCAATATATCACATACCAGGCGACGGTGCAGCAGACAACGAAGCTGAGGCGGATGTATTAGGTTGACAATAGATGTCGTGGTTCGGATAATTGTATGGTACGGAATCTATGATGCGAATTGAAGAGTTTCAGCGGCTGATTGAGACGATCTATTACGAGCGCGACGCCGCGCGCGGAGTGGACGGCACGTTCAGGTGGTTTGTCGAGGAGGTCGGTGAGCTGGCCTCGGCGCTGAACGGCGCGGAAAGGTCGAAGCTGGAGGAGGAATTCGCGGACGTTTTGGCGTGGCTGAGCACTCTGGCGAGCCTTCGAGGGGTGGAGTTGGCCGAAGCGGCGAGGAAATATGCGGAAGGTTGCCCTGTTTGCAAGGAGACCCCGTGCACCTGTCAAGAGAAATAGTCTGCCTATGCGCCGGCCTGGCGCAGGAAGCGAGGAAGATGATTCATTACACGTGTGACATGTGCGGGAAGCCATTGCTGGTGGAGGAAGAGGTCCGCTACGTTGTCAAGATCGAGGTGTACGCTGGCTACGACCCAATGGAAATAACGGAGGAAGATCTGGAGGAGGATCATACGGAGGAGATGCGTGAGCTGGTAAAAGAAATGGAGGACATGACTACTGAAGAGGTCGAGGAGGGGGTGTATAAGAAATTCAGATTTGATCTTTGCCCGTCCTGTAAGGAGATCTACCTGCGCGATCCGCTTTTGCAGAAGCAAGGTAGAAGGATAAGCTTCGGCGAGAACTAGGAATTCCATCCAAAATGGGAATGACCATCACCGAGAAGATCATCGCGGCCCATAGCGGTGGAAGGGAGGTGCGGCCGGACGAGTTTGTTTTTGCCGGTGTGGATCTGTGCCTTGGAAACGACGTTACGGCGCCGCTTGCGATAAAGGCGTTCGAGGAGCTGGGGGCGGGGGGGCTGTTCGACCCGAAGAAGGTCGTGCTGGTTCCTGACCACTTCACTCCGAATCGAGATATAGCGGCGGCGGAGCAGGCAGCAGTGGTTCGCAGGTTCGCAAAGAAGCACGGGACGGTTTATTACGAGGTGGGGCGCGGGGGGATTGAGCATGCGCTGCTGCCGGAGAAGGGGCTGGTGGCTCCGGGGGAGCTAATAGTCGGGGCAGATTCCCATACGTGCACTTACGGGGCGCTGGGGGCGTTCTCGACGGGGGTGGGAAGCACGGATCTGGCTGCGTGCTTCGCTTTGGGGAAAGTGTGGCTGCGGGTTCCTCACTCTATGAAGTTTGTCTACCATGGCCGCCTGCCCGACTGGAGTTCTGGAAAGGACGTTATTCTTTACACTATAGGTGACATAGGTGTAGAGGGAGCGCTGTACCGGGCGATGGAGTTTACGGGCGATGCGATCTCACGCCTTTTGATGGACGAGCGGCTGACGATGTGCAACATGGCGATCGAGGCGGGCGCGAAGAATGGGATCATTGAACCCGATGAAGAGACACTGAAATACCTGGACGGGCGCGCGGACAGGCGATTTGAGATATATCGAAGCGACGCGGACGCGGAATACGCGGAGGTGCGCGAGTACGATGCAGGTGAGATCGAGCCGCAGGTGGCGGCGCCTAACCTGCCGAGTAACTCGCGCGACGTAAGAGAATATTGCGACGTGTCTATCGATCAGGTGGTCATCGGGTCGTGCACGAACGGGCGGATAAACGATCTGCGCGTAGCGGGGAATGTGCTTAAGGGCAAGAAGGTGCACCCAGAGGTCCGGCTGATCGTTATTCCGGCGACGCAGGAGTCGTACGCTCAGGCGGTGAAGGAGGGTTTGGTAGAGGTATTTGTTGAAGCGGGAGGTGCCGTATCTACGCCAACGTGCGGGCCCTGCCTGGGCGGGCACATGGGCGTGCTGGCGGAAGGGGAGAGGGCGCTGGCAACGACGAATCGGAATTTCACCGGGAGGATGGGTCACGTCAAGAGCGAGGTGTATTTGAGCGGCCCTGCGGTGGCTGCTGCTTCGGCGGTTGCAGGCAAGATAGTTCATCCAGACGAGGTCGTAACTTGAAGCGAAGGAAGAGATGAGAGAGGAAAGGGAATTGTTCTTCGGAATTGACATCGGGTCTGTAAGTGTGAACGCGGTGGTTATCAAGCGCGATGGAACGGTGCTTGAGGATCACTACGTGAGGACCCATGGCCAACCGATTGAGACCGCGCTGAATGTGCTGGAGGACATTTCGTCGAGATGGGCGCTTTCGGAGGTAAAGGGCGTCGCGGTGACGGGGTCGGGAGGAAAGCTTTTCTCGGAACTGACGGGCGCGCCTCATGTGAATGAGGTCGTGGCACAGGCAACTGCGACAGGGGCGCTTTACCCCGGAGTGCGAACGATAATCGAGATAGGTGGGGAGGACGCGAAGCTAATAGAGATTGAGGCGAAGGAAGAGTCGGGGAAGACAGAGGTGGTGGATTTCGCGATGAATACGGTGTGCGCGGCGGGGACGGGTTCGTTTTTGGACCAACAGGCAGCGAGACTGGGGTTCACGATTGAAGAGTTCGGGGAAGTGGCGTTGAAGTCTGAGAATCCGCCGCATATTGCGGGACGATGCAGTGTGTTTGCGAAGTCGGACATGATCCACCTTCAGCAGGAGGCGACTCCGGACTACGAGATAGTGGCGGGGCTTTGCTACGCGATGGCGCGAAATTACAGGAGCAACATCGCAAAGGGTAAGAGTTTCAGGAGGCTGGTTTCGTTCCAGGGAGGGGTGGCCGCGAACAGAGGGATGGTGAAGGCATTTCGCGAGGTGTTGGAACTGTCGGACGATGAGCTGTTGATACCTGAACATTTTGCTTCGATGGGAGCTATAGGCGCCGTGCTGGTTTCGCTGGAGTCGGGTGAAATAAGGGGGGTCAAGCCCGTAGAGCAGGCGCGGGAGCAGCTTTCGAGCAGGAAGACTGAATCCAAGCGCATGGATTCATTGGTTGCTGACGGCTACGAGATCATGTGCGACGTCAATGACGTTGCGCGAGGTGAAACCACTGAAGCCGGTGTGGGAGTGGACGTAGGTTCGATAAGCACGAACGTAGTGGCAATAGACAGGGAAGGGAACGTGCTGGCGCGGCGGTATCTCATGACAGCAGGGAGGCCGCTGGAGGCGGTGACGCAAGGGCTTTACGAGGTGGGACAGGAAATAGGTGACCGGGTGAAGGTTGTAGCCGTGGGGACAACGGGTTCGGGGCGATATCTCACGGGGGATTTCATTGGTGCGGATGTGGTGAAGAACGAGATAACCTCGCATGCAACGGGAGCGGCTCACTTCGACGACGAAGTTGACACAATTTTCGAGATCGGCGGGCAGGACTCGAAGTACGTAAGCCTGGACCATGGGGCGATAGTGGACTTTGCGATGAACAAAGTGTGTGCAGCCGGTACCGGCTCGTTCCTTGAGGAGCAGGCTGAGAAGCTTGGGATAAAGATAGAGGAGGAGTTCGGGGCGATCGCGCTTTCAGCCGAAAGCCCGGTGCACCTTGGGGAACGGTGCACGGTATTTATGGAATCGGACCTTAACAGCCACCAGCAGCGAGGGGCGCGGAAGGATGATCTGGTTGGGGGGCTTTGTTATTCGATCGTTTACAACTATCTGAACCGCGTGGTCGAGGATCGGCGGGTAGGAGAGAGGATATTCTTCCAGGGAGGCGTGGCGTATAACCGGGGGGTGAAGGCTGCTTTCGAGAAGGTGCTTGGTAAGAAGGTGATCGTTCCGCCGCACCACGACGTGCTGGGAGCTATTGGGGTGGCGCTTGTGTCGCTCGAGGAGAACTCGGGAAAGGCGACGAAATTCAAGGGATTCGATCTGCGGGACAGGGGGTACGAAATCAAGAGTTTCACCTGCACTGACTGCCCCAACATGTGCGAGGTGAGGCGCGTGGACATCGTCGGGGAAGGTGCGCTGCACTACGGAAGCCGATGTGGGAAGTACGACGAGCAGAAGAAGGTGTCAAAAGGAGCGCGCCTGCCGAGGTTGTTCCACGAGCGTGAGAGAATGCTTCTGGGCGCGTATCCGAAGGACGAACCGGACAGGCCGAACGGCAAGACTGTGGGGATGCCGCAGATAAGCATTTTCTTCGAGCTGTATCCGATGTGGAAGGCGTTCTTTACAGAGATGGGTTTCAAGCTGGTGCTGTCGGACGCAACGAACCGGCGAATAATAGATGCGGGGCTGGCGACGGTAGCTGCGGAGACGTGCTTTCCTATCAAGGTGGCGCACGGGCATGTGTTGAATTTGCTCGAAAAGAAGGTGGATTACATATTCCTGCCGAGCGTGGTGAACATGCCGCATAGTTCGGACGGGATCGTCCACTCCTACAATTGCCCCTACGTGCAGTCGGTACCTTACATAATCCGCGCGGCAATCGAGTTAGAAGACACCGGGGTAATAGTGCTGGAGCCTGTGATCCATCTCGAACGAGGGAGGAAGCACCTGGAGAGGGTTATGGGGGTTTTGGCGAAGGAGCTGGGGATACCCAGCGGCCAGGCGGCAAGGGCTATAGACGCAGCGCGGGAGGCTCAAGAGCGGTTCTACGAGGAAATGAGCCGGCGGGGCAAGGAAGTGCTGGATAGCCTGTCACCGGAGGAATTTGCACTGGTGGTGGTCAGCCGGCCGTACAACGGCTGCGATCTGCGGTTGAACCTGAACATACCTGAGAAGCTGCGCGACCTGGGCGCGCTTGCGATTCCGATGGACTTCCTTCCGCTAGAGTCGGTGGATGTATCGGCTGATTACCCGCATATGTACTGGAAGTACGGGGAGAGGATCCTTTCGGCGGCGCGAATAATTGCCGAGGACGAGCGGCTGCACGCGTTATACATAACGAATTTCGGGTGCGGGCCGGATTCGTTCATATCCAAGTTCTTCGCGAAGGAATCGGGAGGGAAGCCATATCTGACGATAGAGATTGACGAACACACGGCAGACGTCGGGGCGATAACGCGGTGCGAGGCGTACCTAGACAGCCTGCGAAGCGCGCGGAAGCCT
The DNA here is from genome assembly GCA_964622675.1 of uncultured Planctomycetota bacterium. Taxonomy (GTDB): domain Bacteria; phylum Planctomycetota; class DG-23; order CAZBND01; family CAZBND01; genus CAZUUK01. Next base: position 15,255 of record CAZUUK010000052.1, read on the forward strand.
GAGCAGTTGAAGAAGGTGCGGGCGGGGTTCTTTCCGTACGTGGCGGTGAAGGAGAAGGGCCGGCGCATTTTGATACCACATATGGACGATCATGGGCATGTGCTTGCGGCGGCGATACGGGCAAACGGGGTTGGGGCAGCCGCGATGCCCATGGCAGATGAGGAAAGCCTGGAGTTGGGGCGGCGGCACACGACGGGCAAGGAGTGCTTTCCGTGCATCATAACGACAGGTGATTTGCTGAAGCACGTTATGTCCAGCGAGTTCGATCGTTCGCGGGATGCGTTTTTCATGCCCTCTTCGATGGGGCCGTGCCGCTTCGGGCAATACAACAAGTTTCACAGGATGATCCTAGATGAGTTCGGGTACGAGGACGTACCTATATTCGCGTTTGACCAGTCAACGGGATTCCGGACGGATGTGCGGAACCTGGGGACAAGATTCCGGCGGCTGGCGTGGACGGGAATAATTTTCGTAGACACGATCCAGAAGATGGCAAGGCAGATAAGACCATACGAGAAGCATGCGGGGCAGACGGACGAAGTGTACCGGCACTATTTGGCCGAAGCGATCAGATACACGGAGGCGGGTTCGGGCCTGCGGCCGCTTGCGAGGCAAGCGATGAAGGATTTTCTGGCGGTAGAAGTGAGAGGGGAGGATTCAAAACCGAAGGTGGGTGTTGTGGGCGAGATTTTCGTGCGATGCAATCAGTTCGCCAACAACTTTACCGTGAAGCGGGTGGAGGAGCTGGGGGGCGAGGTGGTGACACCAACGATAGAGGAATGGGTAAACTACATCGGCTACATTCGCCGCGAGGATTTGCTGATCGACAGGGATATTCGGGGATACGCGATCGATGTCCTTACACAGGCGGTTCAGCGGCGAGAGGCGTGGAGGATAATCTCGCCGTTTGCGCCGCACCTGAGGCACTTTCCGCGTGAGGCACCTACGGCCGAGGTGGTTAAGGAAGCAGAGCCCTATATCCCCGGCACGATTCGGGGGGAAGCTGTTCTGAGTATGGGTCGAGCGGCCGAATACGCTCGCGACGGGTTACACGGGGTGATCAACCTGGTTCCTTTCAACTGCCTGCCTGGGACAATAGTAGATGCGCTACTGGAGAAGTTCCGCCTGGATCACGATGGGATCCCGGTGCTGAAGCTGGCATTCGACGGGCTGGAGCAGTCGAACGAGCAGACGCGGCTTGAGGCGTTCATGCATCAAGCCAGGCAGCGGGCATCGAGGTCGTAGTTTTTTCCTTTCGGCGGGCCGGTTGGCCCTTTGTTGCCGGCGTCTGTCCGCGAGAAGCGAGTTAAGGATTTCTTCTGCCCTGCCCTACCCTATTCGCTCCGTTGCGTTTTGACTGGAGGTAGAAGGGAATGTAACATATGGGCACGCCGGGGCGGGTTTCGTTCGGGCGTCGATTCGTGGGGAGGCGTTCCGGGGGACCGGTTGAGAAGGCGAGCAGGGCTATGGGCACAGACAGGGCCAAAATAGTGCTGCAAGAGGTAACGCGGCGGCTGGGGGAGCAGTTTAGTACGCTTCGGGAGGAGGGTCTGTTCCCGAAGAAGGTTTCCATGGCCCAGCTCTCTCACTTCGCAAATTCCCTATCCAGATGCTTGAATTCCGGCGTGAACCCGGTCAAGTGTGTGGAGCTTTCTGCAAAGTTTCTGCCGGGCGATCGGGTAAGAGAGGCGATGGGGGGGGTTAGAGACAGCTTGAAATCAGGGCAGAGTGTTGCGGATGCTTTCGCCCCAGCGGAGCGCATGTTTCCCGGCTTTTTCGTGCCGGTTGTCGCCTGCGGGGAGGCTTCGGGCAGACTGATTCCTGGTCTGAAGTTCATCGCCGAGCACGCAAGGCAGCTAAGCCCTGTCGCCAAGAAGCTCCACGATTCGTGGTTTTACCTTGTAGTCATCGCCGGCTCCGCGTGGCTGGTGGTAACGCTGCTGCGCGTTTTCGCTTTTGGGTTGTGGCGGGTGCTGTTGAGCTCCTCGCAGACCTTAATAGCTGCGGGGATCATCGTGGTCGGCATCCGGTTGGTTCAAAGCAATCCGAAGCTCCGGCGGAAATTACATGAGCTGTACCTGGCCGTACCGTTTCTTCGGGACGTTCAGCGGGAGTGGACGGGGACGCTCTTCATGACGGCATTGGAGTTGATGTACGGCACGGCAGTTCCCGCAAGGAGGATGCTGGAGCTGGCGGCGGGCACGTCGCCGAACATGGTGCTGGGGGAACGCCTGCGGGCGAGCGTGGGGCCGATATTGGACGGGACGACGTTCGCTCAGGCACTTGCGCCGACGAATGTGTTTTCCAGCGAGGACATCACAGATGTCAGGGTAGGTGAGGAGGCCGGCGAACTGGAAGGGACTTTCGGTAGGCTTGCGAAGCGGAAAGCGGAAGGGGTCTACGTGAAGATGAAAGCGTTTTCCGCGGTTGTGCACAGGATCGCGATGTACGTAGCGGCTTTTTATATCGCTTTGCAGGTGTTTTTCCTGGCTACGGCTTTTGCTTCGAGAAGGTTTGGCTAAAGGAGGGGAAATTGGCAGGATATCCGACGGAGAAGTTTGAACGGACGCTGGTAATCGTGAAGCCGGATGCGATTCAGAGACGGCTTGCAGGTGAGATCATAAGGCGATTCGAGCGAAAGGGCTTGAAGATCGCTGCGATGAAGATGCTCAAGGCAAGCGAGGAGATGGCGGCAAAGCTGTACGAAGTGCACGAGGGCAAGCCTTTCTACGAGCCGCTGGTGCGGTTTATGGCGTCCGGGCCGTCAATAGCAATGGTGGTGGTGGGAATGAAGGGGATAGAGGTGGCTCGGAAGGTGGCGGGAGGAACCTTCGGGGCCGAGGCCGAGGCAGGGACTATCCGGGGCGATCTGGCGCTAAGCCACCGTTTCAATACGGTACATTGCGCCGACTCTCATGAAAGCGCGGAGCGGGAGCTGCGTATATTCTTCCGGGAGGAGGAACTTATCGAGTACGAGATGAGCGATTGGACGTGGGTGTACGATTTTTCGACGGGTGAGGCGGTTTGAGGAGGGCGTCGCGGATGAGTGGGAAGGGAGACCACTGATGCGAAGGAAGACGGCTTACGCAGTGGTGACGTGTTTCTGGCTGGTGGCGATTGCGCTTCTCGTACGGCAGGAGATTGCACCGGTACTTGCGCTCAGGGCGGAAAGAAAGGCCACGTTCGCCGATTACGCGGCCAGGCTTCGCCTCCCATACGAGGAGAAGATGGGGATCTATTTTCTCAATGAGCGGATAGGAAAACTGGTGACGACGATCAAACGGCAGCCTGGCGACTGGCTGTCGGTGAAGAGCAAGGCGGTGGTATCAGGCCAGACGCCGGCAGCGAGCCTTTTGTCCTTTCAGATTCTGAGCGAGATGCTTTTCGACGAGAAGTATGAGCTTTCGTCCGTGGATATGCAGCTTCACGCTATGGGGATGAGTGTTGAAATCAAGGGGCTGGTGCAGCACTCCGTGCTAAACCTACGCATCAATGCAAACGGAGAGACGACGCAGAAGTCGGTGCCCATAGATCCGCAGATACCCGTGGCCGACAGCTTTTTCCCTTTCGCCGGTGCGCCAGATCTCGAGGTGGGCTCGGAATGGCGGACTACGGTGATCAATCCGATGAGTCTGGAACTGGACAGCGCAAAGGTGACGATCGTGGAAGAGCGGGTTGAAGAAGTCGAAGGCAAGAGGGAGAAAGTGTACGTGCTGAAGACGGAGTACGCGGGGCAAGAGACGGAGTCCTGGGTGACCGGGTCGGGCGTGCTGCTGAAGCAGGAATCGCCGCTGGGAATCAGATTGGTGAGGGAACAATGATCGAGCTAGAGCACGTGGTCAAGCGTTTCGGTGAGCTGGCGGCAGTGGACGATTTGACGCTTACTGTGGAGAGGGGGGAGCTATTCGCGTTCCTTGGCCCTAACGGGGCGGGGAAGACGACAACGATCAAGATGATAGTCGGGCTGCTGCGGGCAGATGAGGGAAGCGTAAGAGTGTGCGGGTACGATGTGCGGAGGGAGGGGGTTCTGGCGAAGTCGAAGATAGGTTACATCCCTGACCAGCCGTATCTGTACGACCGTCTTACGGGGAGGGAGTTTCTGGAGTTTGTGGGGAGGATGTATGAGATGGACCGAACGGAGGCGGGGAAGCGTATAGAGGCGCTGGGGGAGCTTTTTGAGATTGTAGGTTTCATGGACGAGCTTTGCGCGAACTATTCGCACGGGATGCGGCAGCGGGTTGTGATATGCTCGGCACTGCTGCACGATCCGGAGGTGATAGTGGTTGACGAGCCGATGGTAGGGCTGGACCCAAAGGGGGCGAGACTGATGAAGTCGGTGTTTCGAGAGAGGGTGGGCCGGGGGCTGACCGTTTTCATGTCAACTCACACGCTGGCTGTGGCCGAGGAGACAGCCGATCGTGTGGGCATTATCCACAAGGGAAAGGTGCTGGCGGTCGGTAGAGTGGAGGAGATAGTCTCGCTAAGCAGGTCGCCGGGGGCGGGGTTGGAAGAAGCATTTCTGCAACTGACGACAGGGGCTGAAGATGGAGGAATTGAGCCCGCTAGTTTTCGGTAGGTGTCGGCGTGTGCGGCACCTTGTGGCCAGCGTAAGGACGCAGCCGCGGCTCAAGACAATTTTCATCCTGATTACGGGAAGTCTGATCTGGGGAGGGCT
>CAZUUK010000052.1:20029-22237 GCA_964622675.1 uncultured Planctomycetota bacterium
CGCGGCTCAAGACAATTTTCATCCTGATTACGGGAAGTCTGATCTGGGGAGGGCTCCTGCTGGTTTTCTTTGAGGGTTTTGCCTTCATGGAGCGGAATTTCCCCGATCTGTCTTCCGTGTTAACGGAGTATCTTTTCTCGCTGTTCTTCATGTCGCTCATGGTAATGCTGGCGTTTTCGACGGGGATAATTCTTTTCGCGTCCCTGTACAGGTCGGATGAGAGCAATTTTCTGCTTTCGACACCCCTGCACGCCGAGACGGTTTTCTCGTACAAGTTCGTCGAAGGGTTGGGGTTCAGCTCGTGGGCGTTCGGATTTCTGGCGGGGCCGATGATCCTGGGCTACGGCCTGGTAAAGGGAGCGGGGCCCGGTTTCTACGGGATTGCACTGGCGTTGTTTCCGCCGTTCATTGTGATACCAGGGGCGGTTGGGGCGATATTCGTGGTGCTTGTGGGGGCGTACTTTCCGCGGAGGAAGAAATCGCTTGTGGGGCTTTTTGCGGTCATGGGAGCGGTGGTTGCGGGAATAGTGGGGCTGAGGCTCCTTTCGTGGTCGAAGATCTTCAGCCGGGCGCCGGAGGTATGGGTTCAGGGGGTGCTCCGGCGGCTCAGCTTCTGTCGCGCCCCGTGGCTTCCGAGCTACTGGATGGCGGAGGGATTGATGTCGGCGGCGGAAGGCGAGACGGGAAAGTCGGTGTTCTACTTAATGGAACTTTTGGCCAACGGGATGTTCGCCTTTGCGATAGCGTATTTCGCAGCAGCGAGGAAATACCGCGACGGCTGGTCGGCGGTACAGGGCGGGCGCGGAGCGCGCAAGTACCGGCCCCGTGGACTTATAGACGTTGCGGTAGAGAACGGCTTCATTTTCCTTCCCATCAGGCTCCGGTTGCTTCTGGTGAAGGACATCAAGACGTTCCGGCGGGACCCAGTGCAGTGGTCGCAGTTTTTGATTTTTTTCGGCCTGTTGGGCATCTACGTGCTGAATCTGAGAAACCTGTCCTACAACGTGCAGGCAGCGACATGGCGAAACGCTGTGTCGTTTTTGAATCTTGCGGCGACGTCGCTTACGCTTGCGACGTTTACGAGCCGGTTCATTTTTCCGCTGCTGAGTCTGGAGGGGAGGCAGTTCTGGATGCTGGGGCTGCTTCCGCTGAAGCGCGAGGGGATAATTCTTGGGAAGCTGGTGTTTGCCTTTTGCGGCGCGCTACTGATCAGTGAGGTGCTGATTCTCACTTCGGATCTCATGCTTTCCATGCCAGCGAGGATGATCGTGATTCACGCAGCGGCGCTTGTGTTCATCTGCATTGGGCTTTCGGGAGCCGCGGTGGGGCTGGGAGCGGCTTTTCCAAGTCCGCAGGAGAGCGACCCTTCAAAGATCGTGTCGGGGTTCGGAGGGACGCTGAACCTGGTTTTGAGCCTGTGCTACATAGCGACGACGGTGGGGATACTGGCAGTGGTGACGGGAGCGGCAGTTCTGCGCGATCCAGGAAATCCGCTGCCGCCGAAGCTGTGGCTGGGAGCGGCGTTGGGAGCCGTAGCAGTAGTCACCGCAGGGATGGCGCTAATTCCGCTCACCCTGGGTGCCAGGGCCTTTCGCAGGATGGAGTTCTGAGGGGTGCCATTTGAGCCGCGGGCAGTCTCCCCAGAGTAATTCCAGGTCGTAGAACTTCCTGGCTTCTTCCATGAAGAGATGGAGCACGACGCCGCCGAAATCCATAAGCACCCAGTCGGCCTGTTCGTAGCCCTCGATTCCCAGGAGTCCGGCGCCCTTCTTTGAGAGCGTTTCGTCTACTTCGTCGGCGATTGCCTGAATCTGTCTGCGGTTGTTGGCGCTGCAAATGACGAAGTAATCGAGGATGAAGATATGTTCACTCAAGTCCAGGATGACAATATCGAAGGCCTTTTTGTCATCGGCGATCCTGGCAGAGGCGATGGCGACTTCTTTGGGGTCTATGTTTGTCTCCTTGGAATGGAGTGCTAGGGCCTCACATCCCGAGCAGGTCAGACACGATGGGGCCCATCTTTACGGTAAGGCCGGCGAAGACGACCGATACCATGGCCATGAGCTTGATGAGTATGTTAAGCGAGGGTCCGCTGGTGTCCTTGAAGGGGTCGCCGACGGTGTCGCCGACGACGCTTGCTTTGTGTTGGTCGGAGCCTTTTCCGCCGAGGTTTCCCTTTTCGATATACTTTTTTGCGTTGTCCCAGGC
>CAZUUK010000053.1:0-3989 GCA_964622675.1 uncultured Planctomycetota bacterium
CTATGTCGAGCGCTCGCCGCACACCCATGCAAAATCCCGCGTATTTGGCTACCTTAACGCGCACCGGCCTCCTCCATCATCCCCGAACGGAATCCCCCTTCCTCCTCCAGTTCCCGGATAAGCCTACGGGTCAACTCAACGGGCAGGCCCACAATGTTGGAAAAGCTTCCATCGTAGCCCTCAACGAACCTATCCCCCGTCTCCTGAATCGCGTACGCGCCCGCCTTTCCCATCCCCTCTCCTGATCCAACGTACTCATCTATATCCGACTCTTTCAGCACGCGCATCCTGATCCTTGTCTCCTCGTGACTCGTTTTCTCAACATGTTTCGGCGTGTAGATCAGGCAAACACCGGTGATGACTGAGTGCGCCGTGCCACTCAGGCGGCGGAGTATTTCCACTGCGTGCTCAGGTGAGGAAGGCTTACCGACGATTTCGTCCCCGATAACAGTTATAGTGTCGGCGGATATCACCAAAGCATTGGGAGCACCGGCCGCAGCGCTGCGAGCCTTTCGCCGCGCCAGCTCCTCCGCCACCTGCCAGGGCTCGTTCAAACCGTCCGTCGCTTCGTTCACTTTGGGATGCCTCACGATGAACCTGGGGTATATCCCGGCCAGGAGAGTCTTCCTCCTGGGAGACGCAGAGGCCAGTATGATGTCCGGGCGTCTAGCTGGCATCGAGCCTCACCAACGCAAGGCGAACTACCTGCTCCGCCGCTTCTTCCAGCAGCTCCGCGCTCCTTTCAATCGCCTCATCCATCGAGCTCGGCTCCCTCATGGTCGCGAAGTACGCGACGATGCCTCGCTCCAGCACCTTCTCACACCCCGAACCTAAAGACCCGGCAATCGCAACCGCAGGTATGCCGAGCTTCTCCGCAACCCTCGCCACACCGTCAACCGTCTTCCCGAAGGCGGACTGCTCATCCAGTCGGCCTTCCCCGGTTATAACTAGCTGACAGCCCTTCATCTTTTCGCGCAGCCCAACCGCTTCAACCACTATCTCTACACCAGGTCTCAAGGTCGCGCCGAGAAAGCCGACAAGCCCGGCTCCCAGTCCACCTGCGGCTCCCGCCCCGGGCAGCTTTTCCACATCCTTCCCCAACTGTACTTTCATCAGCCCCGCCGCGTGCTGCAGGTTTTCTCCCAGTGCCGCGACCATTTCCGGGGTTGCTCCCTTCTGCGGCCCGTAGACAGCGGCTGCACCTTCCGGCCCTGTCAGGGGATTGGTGACGTCGCATGCAACCTCGATCTTTGTCTGTGCGATGCGGCGGTCCAGTCCTGAGAGGTCTATCCTGCGTACCTTCCCAAGCTCTCCGCCACCGAAGCCCACCTCTGCCCCCTCCTCCTCGAGGAACCTTGCTCCCAGTGCCTGAGCCATTCCCACTCCCGCGTCCACCGTCGCGCTGCCGCCGATCCCGACGATTATTCTCCTCGCGCCAAGGTCCAGCGCTGACCGGATCAACTGTCCTGTCCCGAACGTGGTCGTCAGCAGGGGATTGCGTCTTCCGGGCGGAACCAGCGGAAGTCCCGACGCCGCGGCCATCTCTATTACGGCCGCCTCCCCACCTCCCAGGATTCCGTAACGCGCGCGCACCTCGCCGCCGAGAGGGTCGGTAACAACTTCCTCGACGAACCTCCCTCCCGTAGCGTCCACGAGTGCTTGAACCGTTCCCTCACCGCCGTCCGCCATCGGCACGACCACTGTCTGCGCTTCTGGAAAAGCCTTCAACACACCCAGTTCAATCGCGCGCCCGGCCTCCGCTGCCGTAAGCGACTCCTTGAATGAATCCGGCGCTATGCAGACCTTCATCCTTCCTCCACCGCCCGGTCACCGAAGGCGACCGCTTCTGTGTTTATCCGAGCAAGACAGGCAGCGATGATTCTATTCTTACTTCCTCGGAGCTTACGTTGCAACCGTAAGCTCGTATGAGGACCCCTGCGGTCGCCGCCCTGCTCCGGATCGCTTCGAGAAGGAGCGGCGGGGCCAGCCGACCGGACTTGGGGAGATGTGTAAGGTAGGTCTTGCCGCTAACTTGGACTGAAACGAGGAACCTGTCGGGCCTTTCGCGGAAGCTCCCGCTGAGCAGGTCTTCGCCGAGCTTCACCGGGGGGCCTCGGGGGGCAGGTATATCCTCGGGACCTTCTTGTCCAGCGCACATAGTATCTCATAGGAGATCGTGCCCGCCTTCCCGGCCACCTCTTCCACGCCTATTCGCTCTCCGCCCTCGCTGCCGTAAACCGTCACCACATCGCCCATCGCAGCGCCGCGCACCTCCCCCACGTCAACAACCATCTGGTCCATGCAAACCGTCCCGACGATTGGTGCTCGCTGCCCGCGTATCAACACTTCTCCCATGTTGGACAGCGCCCAAGGAATCCCGTGGCGGTATCCCACCGGCAGGGTTGCGAGGGTCGTCGGCCTGGAGGTCTCATAGGTTCGCCCGTAGCTCACGGGAAAACCTGCGGGTACGGCCTTGAGCATCGCCACCGTAGTCCGCAGCGTCAGCGCTGGCTTCAGCTTTATCGGCGGCGGCTCCAGCGTCTGCGTCAGCCCATAGATGGCCAGTCCCGGCCGCACCGCCTGCAGGTGACTATCGGGGAAGCGGAATATAGCTGCCGAGTTCGCTGCGTGCGCCGTCGGCACTTCTACGCCCGTGGCTGTAAGTTCGGATAGAAGCCGCTTGAATCCTGTCAGTTGCTGCCGTGTAAACTCTTCGTCTGAATCCGCCGACGCAAAGTGAGTGAAGATGCCTTCGAGGGTGATCCCGCGGCTTGATCTCAAGACCTGCGCAAACGATACAGCTTCTGCCAGCGGCACCCCTATCCTCCCCATCCCCGTATCTATCTTCGCGTGAACCAGGGCGCGCGTGCGATGTTTCGCCGCGGCCCTCGAAATCTCCGAAACCATGTCGTCACGGAACGCCGTGATTCGGAATCCTTCTCCCACCGCTTTTCCGACCTCTCGCCCAAGCAGTGGACCCAGGATGAGAATAGGAGCATCTATGCCCGACGCCTTGAGTTCCGCCGCTTCGTCAACAGAGGCCACGCCGAAGAATCCCGCTCCAGCCTCACAAAGCGCCCGGGCCACGGCAATCGCCCCGTGACCGTAGCCATCCGCCTTGACTATCGGAATTACCGTGCAGGGCGAAACGAAATCCACGATCTGCTGGAAGTTTGACCTGATCGCCTCGAGGTCGATCTCTATCCACGTGGGGGGCGTGGGTGTCATTCGGATAACGTCGGCATTTCGAGGGAAGACTTCTTCTTCTGCGGACGACGGAAAAGCGCCTGCCAAATAAGCACAGCAGCGCCAATGGTTATCAGCGAGTCTGCAACGTTAAAAGTCGGCCAGAAACGGACGTCAATGAAGTCACGCACGTGCCCCAGAAACACCCGGTCCACCAGGTTGCCGAGCGCCCCGCCGCCGATGAGACCCAACCCGTACGACTGCAGCCTGTTCGCCGAAAAGAAAGCCAGAACTCCCACCGCGACCAGCGCTAGTGCCGATACGACGATCAGCACCTCAGTCCGTCCCTCCAGCAACCCGAATGCCGCACCGTTGTGACGCCTTGCGGCAAATTGGAGAACCCCGGGAATAATGGCGATCCTTGCCGTCGCATCGCGCGAAACTAGGCTAAACACCTGCCACTTCGTCGCCTGATCGACGGCAACGCCGAGGCCGACTATCGTGCTGACAAGCGCTACTTGTGGCCTCAACCACTTCAGCTCGGATATCGGTCACTCCTCCAGTCCCGCCTCGACATTGCGCTGGCATTCGATGCAGAGCTTGGCATATGGGATCGCAAGAAGTCGGTCCTTATCTATCAACTCCGAGCACATTTCGCATTTGCCAAACGTCTTGCTCTCCACCCTCGCCAGCGCTTCCTCGATCCGCTGCAGCTCTTCCTTCTCGCTCTCAAGCAGGCCGAGTACGAATTCCTGCCCGTAGTTGTCAGCGGCTAAGTCTGCTATGTGGTCCGGATAGGACGA